>NZ_JBOHGC010000080.1:0-2277 GCF_050699995.1 Actinokineospora sp.
GTCCCCGTGCGGCACCGGCACCGGCGGCTGTTCGGTGGCGGCTTCCACTGCTTCACCCTCGACACCCGCCGCGACGGCGCCTGTGAGGACTACCTGTCGTGACCCGTGTCCTGCTGCTGGAGGCGGCTGGACCTGAATCCGGTGCCATCGCCGCGACCGCGACTGCCCGCGGCTATCAGATCTACGCCGTCACTGATCCCGACCAGCACGCCACTTACACCCCCGATCTTCACACCGCACTGTCTGGGTGTTTGTTGACCGACTTCACCCGCCCCGCGTACGCCGCAGGCGAGATCATCGACTTTGCCCGCCGCAACTCCATCGACGCGTGCTGACCACAAACGAGTACCTCACCCCAGTGCTTGCCGAGGTCTGTGCCGCGCTGGGCCTGCCCGGGAACGATCCGGCGCTGGCTGGTGCCGCCCGAAACAAGGCCGACATGAGCCGGCGATTCGCCCGCTGCGGCGTCACCGCACCCAGCACCCACAGCGTCGCAACGGAGGACGAGCTGCTGCGTCTGCGCGCTACCGGGCAGCTCACTTACCCTTCTGTCAACAAGCCCGCCGACGGGGCGGGCTCGGCTGGCGTCACCGTCGTGCACAGCGCCGCCGAAGCGGTCTCAGCGATGCGGGCCGCGCGTGAGCCGCGTGGGATGTATGGGATGCCGCTCGACCCGCGCATCCTGGTCCAAGAGTTCGCCGAGGGCACCGAGTACAGCGTTGAGTCGATCACGCAGAACGGTGTGAGCTCACACTTGTGCCTGACCCGGAAGACCGTCGCAGGCGGCGCCCACCGCGTCGAGCTCGGGCACGGACTACCGGCCGCCCTGCCACCTGAGGTCGAGACAACTGTGATCACGCAGGTGGAACGGGCCATCGCCGCTGTCGGTATCCGCAACGGGGCCTCCCACACTGAGGTGATGCTGGCCCCCGACGGCCAGTGCGTTGTGATCGAGATCGGAGCTCGACTCGGGGCCGGTCAGATCGGATTCCTCATCGCGCACGCGCTCGGCGTCGACCCGTGGGCGGCCTGCCTCGATGTGGCACTCGGCCGCGCGGTGCACCTCGCCCCCACCCGCAATGGGTACGCCGCCGTGCGGTTCCTGACCAGCCCACACCCCGGCCGTCTCGCCTCGGTGACCGGGCTGCCACTCACCAGCCACCGCGTGCCCACTGTCCACATGCGCAAGGCGATCGGAGACCGGGTCGACGACCTCCCACACAACGGCGCACGCCTCGGCTACTTCGTCGTCACCGGCCCGGACGCGGACACAGTCGACGCGCACGCCGACGATCTGTTCCGCCAGATCCGTATCGAGGTCGTCCCCCACACGCACAACCAACTGGGCTGGGGTCAGGTCAGACCCGCCAACACGACCGCCATGTCCGAATAGGACTCTCGCACGCCGTCCGCGTTGCCCAACCGGTGGCGTTCCAAGCGGATGGCCCCGATGTGCCGCGCCTCGTAGATCCGCGAGCGCAGCACCGCGTTCGGAGAACGGTCCAACGACCCGTAGGTCCGCCAGAACTCGTCGCGCTCGGTGCCCGGCTTCGCCAGCGCCATGCGAATGGTCCAGTCCGCAGCCGGGTCACCCCACCAGGTCCGGTCGAAGTCGAGAACCCCGGTAATCGTGGGCTCCGGTGCGCCGTCGGCGAGCATGACATTGACCGTCCACAGGTCCCCGGACAGCATCCGCGGCTGGTCAATCTCGTCGAGCACGGGCTGATGCTGCGCCGCAGCCGTGACGACCTTGCCGACATCTGCGGCGTCAAGTCCGACGGTGTCCAGGTCGGCGGCGATGGCGTTCAAGGAACCGATCACCGCCTCGCTCCAGGTGTCGAACCCGGGGCCTGCGACGGGGCCGAAGCGCGGGCCGCGCACCGCATGCACGTCCCGCGTGACCGCGCCCATCTGCCCGAAAAAGCCCGGCCACGTCGAACGCGGGTAGTCGCCGAGACGCTCCGGTGCCGGGACACCGTCGAGCAGCGACTGAAACAGGTAGTCCCGGCCGATCACGTCGCCGGTGAAGTCCGCCGAGATGATCCGCGGCATGAGCGGCGCGATCGGCGCCAGATACGGCACGCTTGCGTACTCGTTGCGCATCAGCTCCCGCTCGGAGGAGAACTGGCGGTCTGGCTCCGGGGCGACCCCAATGCCACTGCTTTAAAAGATCAAGTTGGTGGTGGTTGGAGTGGGTGTAGGAGGACCCGGTAGGTGAGGACCTGAACGGCTGGTGTGTTCGGGGGTCGTCGGTCGTAGCGGTTGGTGTGTCCGCGT
>NZ_JBOHGC010000081.1:0-16369 GCF_050699995.1 Actinokineospora sp.
CTGGACGACCGAGGGGGTCGTCCAGTCCGCCGCTGTGAACGGAGCTACCGGTGCAGCCGCCGTTCCGGGTCTCAGCGGACCTGGGACAGGAATCGCTGCAAGCGCGGGCTTTCCGGGGATTCGAAGAACCTCCCCGGCGTGGCCGTCTCCACCACCCGGCCGTGGTCCATGAAAGCCACCGTGTCCGCGACCTCGCGGGCGAACCCCATCTCATGGGTGACCACGACCATGGTCATCCCGCGCCCCGCGAGTTCGGCGATCAGGTCCAGCACTCCCTGCACGAGTTCCGGGTCCAGCGCACTGGTGGGCTCGTCGAACAGGATGATCTCCGGTTCCATCGCCAGCGCGCGGGCGATGGCGACCCGCTGCTGCTGGCCACCGGACAGCGCCGCCGGGCGGTGGTCCGCCTTGTGCACCAGCCCCACGTCGGCCAGCCGTTCGAAGGCGATCGCCTGGGCTTGCGTGGTGGTCAGTTTGCGGACAGACCGCAGCGGCAGCACCAGGTTGTCCAGGACCGTGCGGTGGCCGAAGAGGTTGAACTGCTGGAACACCATCCCGACGCGCCGGCGCACGCGGTCCGGGTCGAGGCCCAGCACGCTCTCGCCCGCGAGCCGAATGTCGCCGGAGTCGGGTTCGGTCAGGCGGTTCACCGCTCGCAGCAGTGTCGACTTGCCGGACCCGGACGGGCCGATCACGCACGTCGTCTGTCCACTCTCGACCGACAAGGTCGCGCCGCGCAGGACGCGGGTGCGGCCGTAGGACAGGTGGACGTCGTCGATCTCAAGCGCGGACGGCGAGTTCGGGAGTGGCAACGTCATCTTCTTCACCTCCCTGGACCGGGCGACCGGTGCGCAGCCGTCGGTCGATGTGGTTGACCAGGTGCGTCAGCGGCACGGTGATCGCCAGGTACACCAGCCCGGCGGCCACCAGCGGCGAGAGGTTGCCCGAGTTGGCCGCCGCGTCCTGGCCGATGCGGAACAAGTCGCGCTGGTCGGCGAGCAGGCCGAGGAAGTAGACCAGGCTGGAGTCCTTGATCAGGGCGATGAACTGGTTGACCAGCGCGGGCAGGACCCGGCGAATCCCCTGCGGCACCACGATTTTCCCCATGGCGGCGGAGTAGGTCATGCCCAGCGCGCGGGCGGCTTCGAGCTGGCCGCGGTCCACGCTCTGGATTCCGGAGCGGAAGATCTCGCCGATGTAGGCCGCCGCCACCAGACTCAGGGCCAGGATGCCCAGCGGGTACGGGTCGGTGCCGAACACCGGTCGGGCGGCGATCGCCAGGCCCTGGCCGATCAGCAGGATGGTCACGATCGCGGGCAGGCCGCGGAACAGGTCGGTGTAGACCCGCGCGGGCCAGCGCAGCCACCGGGTCGACGACAGGCCCATGATCGCCAGCCCGAGCCCGAGGACGGTGCCGAGCACCGCCGAGGCACCCGCCAGGATCAGCGTGTTGACCAGTCCGGTCCGCAGCAGATCCGGGAGCACCTCGGCGATGTGCGACCAGCTGAAGAACGTCTCGGTCACTGGGCTTTGGGCTTGAAGTCGTCGGCGATCGGGGTGCCGGGCAGGAACTGCTCATGCAGCTTCGCGTAGGTCCCGTCCTCGATGACCGCGGCGAGACCGGCGTTGAGCTTGTCCCGCAACGCGTTGTTGCCCTTGCGCACCGCCCACGCGGCGGGCGCCTCGGTGTCGGCCCGCTTGACGACGACCTTCTGCGGGAAGTCGGCGTTGTCGGCGATGTACTTGTCCGCGATGTCGAGCGGCACGATCCACACGTCGAGGCCCCCGGACTTCAGCTGCGCGAACGCGGAGTTGTAGTCCGGGAAGCGCACGACCTGCGCGCCGGGCACCTTCCCGGTGGCGAACTCGTCCTGGACGGTGCCCTGCACGACGCCGACCCGCCTGCCCGCGAGCCCTTCGACGCCGGTGACCGCCGTGTCCTTCCTGCCCACCACGGTCGTGTAGCCGATCTCGTAACCGTCGGTGAAGTCGACGGTCTGCGTCTCGACTACCTCGGGCTACCGCAGGCGACCGACTGCGGAGTCCTGGATAGCGCGTAACCACTCGACTCGGTCGCGGTGACGGCTCGGGGGTCCCGCTCGGTAGAGGTGACCACCCCGCTCGGTCGCGGTGACGTTTCGGGGGTCCCGCACGGACACGCCATCGAAGGTGGCAGTGTTCGTGCGGGACCCCCGAAACGTCACCACCAAGGCGACCGAGCCGCGTCGCCGAAGGCGGCGCCATGTCACAGTGCGTTCTTCATTGTTCTCGATCCTCGTTCGACGGAGCGAGCACCCACGATTGTTCGGTGCCGACACCTTCGAACCTACGAAACAATGGTCATGAACGCGACTAACCTACGAATCGTCCGCATTGTGGGACGCCGAGCGGGTGACCGGAATTACGGTCACCGTCCCAGCTCGACGTTGTCCAGGACCCCGAGCGCGTCGGGGACGAGGACCGCGGCGGAGAAATAGGAGCTGACCAGGTAGGAAATCACCGCCTTCTCGTTGATGCCCATGAACCGCACGTTGAGACCCGACTCGAACTCGTCGGGCAGCGCGGTCGGCCGCAGCCCGATGACACCTTGGTCGTCCTCGCCGGTGCGCATCGCCAGGATGGCGCTGGTGTTGGTCTCGGTGATGGGGATCTTGTCGCAGGGCAGCATCGGCACGCCCCGCCAGGCCATCATGGGCGTGCCATCGACCTCCGTTGTCGTGGGGTAGACGCCGCGCTTGGTGCACTCGCGGCCGAAGGCGGCGATGGTTCGCGGATGCGCCAGGAACAGCCGCGTCTTGCGGCGCATGCAGAGCAGGTCGTCGAGGTCGTCCGGGGTCGGCGGGCCGCCACGGGTGTGGAGGCGCTGCTTGAGGTCGGCGTTGTGCAGCAGCCCGAACTCGCGGTTGTTGATCAGCTCGTGTTCCTCGCGCTCACGCAGCGCCTCAACCGTGAGCCGCAACTGCTGCTCGGTCTGGTTCATCGGCTGGTTGTAGAGGTCGGAGACTCGCGAGTGCACCCGCAGCACGGTCTGCGCGACGTTGAGTTCGTACTCCCGTGGCGCGGTCTCGTAGTCGACGAAGGTGCCTGGCAGGTCCGGTTCGCCGCGGTGGCCCGCGGACAGCTCGATCATGGCTTCGCCGTGCTTGTTCTGCGACCTGGTCGGCTGGGCGCGGACCCGGTCGAGGTGCGCGCGCAGCGCTTCCGAACGCTCGGCGATCTCCTCGATAGCCGATTCGGTCAGGGTCAGGACGGTGCACGCCGTCGCGGCCGTGACGCTGAAGTCCCAGTGGTCGTCGCGGTCGTAGGTGGACCGGTTGGTCATGTGGTCACCGTCGGCGACCACGCCCAGCACGACCTTGTCGCCGTACTTGCCCGCGCCCACCTTTTCGGCCTTGCCGTGCGCCATCAGGCAGAGCCGGTCGGCTGGGTCGCCCGCGCGGACGATGACGTCGCCCGGTGCGAACTCCTGCTGTTCGAACCGGTCGGCCAGCGCCCCCAGCGCCTCCTCGTCGTCGAGGTCACGCAGCAGCGCCAGCTCCCGCAGCTCCTGCGGGATGACCCGAATGGCGGCACCGACGTTGGTGAACTCGACCCGGCCGTCGCCGAGTGTGTAGGTGAGCCGCCGGTTCACCCGGTAGGTGCCCGCGGACACCTCCACCCAGGGCAGCATCCGCAACAGCCAGCGCGGCGAGATGCCTTGCATCTGCGGTTCGGACTTGGTCGTGGTCGCGAGATTTCGGGCGGCCTCGGTACTCAGACTGAGCTGTGCGTGCCCGTTCGTGCTCACATCGGGCTCGGTCACGGTCACAACGCATCACACCAATCGACTAGCTGGAAACAGTTCGTTGGCAAGACGTGGACCGCTTCGAGTGTGCCGCAACCACTCGGCTCAGGCGATACCACGAAAGTGTTGAGACAGCACCAAAATCAATTGGCCTAATCCGTCACCCTGTCTAGCGACTGGTCGGTCACAGGAGCCGCTGCTAGCTTCGGAATGATCGCCCGACAGACCATGGCCGTTCCATTCGGGAAAGCTCGATAGGAGCTGTTGATCAGTGACCATCTTGGAAACGGATTCCGGTCCGACAACCGATCATCCACAGCAGAGTCTGAGCACCGCCGCCGCGCGAAACCTGGCGACCACCACCAAATCCGTCCCCCAGATGCAGGGGATCAGCTCCCGCTGGCTGCTGCGTGCCCTGCCCTGGGTCCAGGCCGCGGGTGGCGCCTACCGGGTGAACCGCCGACGCACCTACACCCTCGGCGACGGCCGCGTCGAGTTCGTCACCGACGGCGCAAGAGCGCGGGTGATTCCCGACGAACTGCGCGAACTGTCTCCACTGCGCGGTTTCGACGACGCCGATGTGCTCGCCGAGCTGGCGAACCGCTTCGAGCAACGCGACTACGACCCGGGCGAGTCCATCGTGGAGGCGGGCGCACCGGTCGACCGACTTGTCTTGATCGTCCACGGCAAGGCGACCCTGCTCGGCGCCGGGCACTACGGCGACCAGACCACCCTGGGCGTGATCGCCGACGGCGAACGCATCGGCGACGAGGTGCTGTCCGCCGCCGACTCCACTTGGGCCTACACCGCGCGCACCACCACCCGGTGCACCGTGCTTACGTTGTCCAGACACGGATTCCAGGAGCTGATCGGACGTTCCGAGTCGCTGCGCGCGCACCTGGTGCGCTACCGGGCGGCCGCCGCGGCCAACCAGGACGAACACGGCGAGGCCGCGATCGAGCTGTCCGCGGGCCACAGCGGCGAGCCCGACCTGCCCAGCACCTTCGTCGACTACGACCTCGCCCCCAGGGAGTACGAGCTCAGCGTCGCCCAGACCGTGCTGCACGTGCACACCAGGGTCTCCGACCTCTACAACGACCCGATGAACCAGACCGAACAGCAGCTGCGGCTCACCATCGAGGCCCTGCGCGAACGGCAGGAACGGGAGCTGGTCAACAACCGCGAGTTCGGGTTGCTGCACAACGCCGACCTCAGCCAGCGCATCCACACCCGCAACGGCCCGCCGACGCCCGACGACATGGACGACCTGCTCGCCACGGTGTGGAAGGACCCCACCGTGTTCATGGCCCACCCCAAGGCGATCGCCGCGTTCGGCCAGGCGTGCAGCAAGCGCGGAATCTATCCGCAGCACGTCGACATGCACGGCCAGATGGTGCCCGCGTGGCGCGGTGTCCCGGTGCTGCCCTGCGGCAAGATCCCCATCAGCGACCGCGGCACCACCTCGATCATGCTCATGCGCATGGGTGAGGACCAGCAGGGTGTGATCGGTCTGCACCAGACCGGCCTGCCCGACGAGTACCGCCCAGGACTCTCGGTGCGCAACATGGGCACCGACGCCAGGGCGATCACCTCGTACCTGGTCAGCGCCTACTACTCCGTCGCCGTCCTGATGCCCGACGCGCTGGGCATCCTGGAGAACGTCGAACTCGGCCGCGCCGACTGAGCCACCGTTGACCCCTCGCCAGAACGTGCCCACCCGTACGCACGACCATCAAGGAGACCACCCTATGACCACGACGCGGCCCGTCCCCGAGATCCCCACCCGGCCGGTGCTGCGCAGCGCCTACCAGCGCGCGGTCGCCACCTATTGGAACAACGAGAAAGACCCGGTCAACCTGAGGCTCGGCGATGTGGACGGTCTTTACCACCACCACTACGGCATCGGGGACTACGACCCGGCCGTGCTCACCGGGCCTGCCGAGGGGCGTGAGCAGGCGATCATCGCCGAGATGCACCGCCTGGAGTCGGCGCAGGCCGAGGTCCTGCTCGACCACCTCGGCGACATCCCGGCCACGGGCAGGCTGATGGACGGCGGGTCCGGCCGCGGCGGCACCTCGTTCATGGCCAACCAGCGCTTCGGCTGCCAGGTCGACGGCGTCACGATCTCCGAGTCGCAAGTGGAGTTCGCCAACAACCAGGCGCGTGAGCGCGGGGTGGACGACCAGGTCCGGTTCCACTTCCGCAACATGCTCGACACCGGCTTCGAAACCGGCTCGATGAACGGCATCTGGACCAACGAGACGACGATGTACGTCGACCTGCACGACCTGTACGCCGAGTTCGCCCGGCTCATCCCGTTCGGCGGCCGCTACGTCTGCATCACCGGGTGCTACAACGACGTCACCGGCGGGCGGTCCAAGGCGGTCAGCCAGATCGACCAGCACTACACGTGCAACATCCACCCGCGCAGCCGATACTTCGAAGCGTTGGCGGACAACAACTTCGTCCCGATCAACGTCGTCGACCTGACTGCCGCCACCATCCCATACTGGGAGCTGCGGGCGAAGTCCTCGGTGGCGACCGGCGTCGAGGACACGTTCCTCACCGCCTACCGCGAGGGCAGCTTCCACTACCTGCTCATCGCCGCCGACCGGATCTGAGGCCGATAAACCATGTCCGTCCTGTCTCGCCTGTCCGCCCCGCCCGCGACCGACGACCTGGCCCGGCGGGCGGCCGCCGTGCTGGCGGACATGGGTGCCGCGCCCGCGGGCGACCTGTCCACCCTGATCGCCGACAGCGAACCTGGGCGGCTCCCGTCGACCCTGTTCCCGATCGGCGACAACCCGGGTGCGCTGGGCATGGCCGCGGTGCGGCTGCCGTCGCGGCTCGCCGCCACGCTGCGCGAGGCAGCCGAACCGGAACCCGAGGAGGCCGACGGGGACGCGATTCCCGAGCTGTTCTGCCCGGGTCCGGTGCGGGACGACCCGGCGCTCGGCGAGGAGGTGAACGAGCGGATGGTCGAGTGGGCCGAACAGGTGGGGATCTACCCCGGCCGACTCGACCACCTCCGCGCCTGCGGGTTCGGCAGGCTGATCATGCTGACGCACCCCGGAACCGACGACCCGGACCGGCTGCTGGCGGCCACGAAGGTCGTCGTGGCCGAGTGGGCGGCGGACGACTACTACCTCGACGAGGAGGAGATGGGCGCCGACCCGCACCTCGCGGCCGCGCGGCTCGGCGTGCTCTACGGGGTGGTGGACCCGGTGAACCTCCCCCAGCGCTACCAGCACGAACTCGACCGGTTCATCAAGGAGGAGCCGATCGCGCTGGCGTTCCGCACCGGCATGGAGCACCTGGCGAAGTACACAACGGTGCCGCAGATGGGGCGGTTCCAGCACCAGATGGCGATCCTGTTCACCGCGCTGGACCAGAACGCGAGCTGGCGTAACACCGGGCAGCGGCCCGCGGTGTGGGAGTACCTGATGCACCGCCACCACAACAGCTACCTGCCGCCGATGATCCTGGTCGACGCGGTCGCGGGCTACGAGCTTCCCGCGCAGGAGTTCTTCGACCCGGCGGTGCGCCGCGCGTACACGATGGCCGGGACGGCAGCGGTGCTGCTCAACGACCTGCACTCGATGAGCAAGGAAGCCGACAACGACATCAGCCTCCCGATCGCGCTCATGGAGGAGGAGAACTGCACGCGCCATGAGGCGGTCAAACGCACGGTCGAGATCCACAACGAGCTGATGCGGCGCTTCGTGGTGGAGGCGGCGGCGCTGTGTCTGCGGGGGACGCCGATGCTGCACCGGTTCCTGGCCGACACCTGGGCCTGGTGCGGCGGCAGCCGCGAGTGGCACGCCACAACCAAGCGCTACCACGCGGAAAACGCAGCTTAGGCCCGCTCGTCGGCTTCCGGGAGCGTGAGCTGCTTCAGCAGTTTCGCCTCGTCGTAGCTGAGGACGTACTCGTAGGCGGAGCCGTCCGGCCAGACGATGCGCTTACGCGGCGTGACTCGCGGCGCATCCGGTGTTGTCGCGTGCCACAGGATGGTGGGGGGCGGGCTGTCTTTCGGGTCGACAAAGGTGCGGCCTGAGTCGATCATCGCCACCTGCGACTGGGAGAAGACCAGCCACGCGCTGTCAGCGGGCCGCGCGGCGTCGACGAGCCCGAGCGCTTGGGCGTTCTCGGGGCCAGTCACCTTCCCGGACCGCTCGAACACGTTGCCCACGCCGCCACCGGCGACGGACAGCACGACGTTGACCAGGCTGCCGACCGTGCCGCGGAAGAGGTTCCAGAAGAACCGGCGGACCAGCCGCTTCCCGATGACCGTGCCGTCCTTGCGCCTGCCGGGCACGTCGAAGTCGGGCTTGACCTCGCCCAAGTGGATCACGACGACCGGCTCACGCCACTGGCTTTCGGCCAGCGCGCGAACCCGCAGGCGGAACTCGGGATCCGGTTGCGTCACGAGCACGCAGGTTAGCTCCAGCGCGGACTGGCCGCCGTCGAATCAGTGAACATCCAGGACCGGCGGTCCGGTCGACACCTGATTCCGTCCGGCATGCACACCTGTTGTCGTACGCGCCGCAGTTCATGGTCACGCTCGACATGACGAGCGTTAACGTGGCCCTGCCCGCCATGCGCGAAGGTCTGGACATCGACCCGGTGCAGCTCCCCTGGGTGGTGAACTCCTACGCACTGCTCTTCGGCGGCTTCCTGTTGCTCGGCGGGCGCGCGGCCGCCCTGTTCGGCCAACGGCTCATCCTGCTGACCGGGGCGGTGCTGTTCGCGGTGGCGTCGCTGATCGGCGGCGTGGCGCAGGCCCCGTGGCAGCTGATCGTCGCCCGCGCCCTGCAGGGACTCGGCGCGGCGGCCATGGCGCCCGCGGCACTGGCGATGCTCACCGTCACCCAGCGCGAAGGCAAGGAACGCGCCAGGGCGCTGGGGATCCACGCCGGGGTCTCGGCCGTCGGTGGCAGCGCGGGTGTGCTGCTCGGCGGCCTGCTCACCGAGTTCGGCGGCTGGCGCTGGGTGATGCTGGTCAACGTGCCGATCACGCTGGCCGTGGTCTTCCTGGCGCTGCGCTCGGTCCCGGCCGGGCTCTTCGGTTCCCGGCGCGGCAGGCTCGACGTGGTCGGCGCGATCCTGGCCACGGCGGGAGTCGGTCTGCTCATCCTCGGCGTCGTGCGCACCGACGAACACGCGCGTGGCCGTCGGCGACGACCCTGGCCACGCTGGGTGTGGCGGTGGTGCTGCTGGTCGGAGCTGACCGAACGCGACACTCACGAGCGCGGACTCGAGGAGATCATCGACGGCATCATCGCCCGCTGCGCCAAGTGAGTCAGGAGCGGGGACGACGCTGCGGCTTGTCCGCCTTCGCCGCCTTGATCCGCGCTTCTTCCTTGCGGACCTCGGCCTGAGTTTCCCGCTCCTGACGCAGCCATTCCGGGTTCTCGGTCTTGAGCGCGTCGATCTGCTCGGTGGTGAGGGCCTCGGTGACGCCGCCGCGGGCGAGACCGCCGATGGAGACGCCCAGCTTCGCCGCGATGACCGGACGGGGGTGCGGGCCGTTGCGGCGCAGGTCGCGCAGCCACTGCGGCGGGTCGGCCTGCAGCGAGTTCAACGCGTCGCGCGAGACGACACCCTCCTGGAACTGCGCGGGGGTGGCTTCGAGGTACACGCCCAGCTTCTTCGCCGCGGTCGCGGGCTTCATCGTCTGGGGCGTTTTGTGCGACGTCATGGCGTTGAGGGTATCGGGCGTGTGCGCCAACGCCATTCACGCCCGGTAATCTGACCTGGTGACAGGCCCGGACGTCCCCCCACCCTTCAGCCTCGCGTACGTCCCCGGGGTCATCCCCGGCAAGTGGGTGCGGACCTGGAACGAGCGCACACCCGACGAGCCACTGACTCTGCTGCAGGTCCCCGCCGCCGAAGCCGCCGCCCTGGTGCGCGACCGCGGGGCGGACGCGGTCCTCCTGCGGCTGCCGATCGACCGGACCGGCCTGCACGCGATCCCGCTCTACACGGAGACCACCGTGGTCGTGGTCCCTAAAGACCACCTCTTTGCCGCCGCCGACGAGGTGTCGGTGGACGACCTGGCTGACAGCATCGTGCTGCACCCGCTCGACGACACCCTCGACTGGGAGCCTCCGCCCGGACTCCCGGCCTTCGAGCGCCCCGCCACCACCCTGGACGCCATCGAACTCGTCGCGGCAGGCGTCGGGCTCGTCGTGGTCCCCCAGTCCCTGGCCCGGTTGCACCACCGCAAAGACCTCACCTACCGCCCGCTCCCGGACGCCCCGCGGTCGCAGGTGGCGCTGTCGTGGCTGGAGGACGAGACCACCGACGCCATCGACCGCTTCATCGGAATCGTGCGCGGCCGGACCGACAACAGCACCCGGGGACGCCAACCGGCGGCGGTCCCGGCTAAGCCCGCCGAAACCGGTGGGCGCAAGGCCGCCGGGAAGCAGGCAGGCACCAGCAAGCGCCGGCCTTCCGGTGCGGCACAAGACAAGCGCGGCAAACCCCGCCGCCGGTCGTAGTCAAGAGTCGAGCCGGTCCGACTGACCACAGAGGAACTCGGACACTGCCGAACACGGACTGTCGACTCTGTGCCGAACGAGCGTGACGAACGACCATTGGCGGGCCGGACGGTTGGTGCCGCTCCCCGCACGCGCTGACCCGTACTCAGGTGGAACCCGCAGGCGCCAACGCAGACGCCGTGCTGATCTCCCACATCGTGATCCTTCCGTCCTCTCAGGCGCCCCTCCCTCCAGGCGTTTTGGAACCTCCCGTACGAGCCGCTTCCCGCATCAGCCGAGATCCCCGGCCTCGCCAGCCTCAACCCGATATCTTGATAGCGAATAGACGATAGTAAGAATAAGGATGGAATCCGTGGCGACCGCGCCATTGATCGCGGTCGGTTTGGAGGAAGCCGGGAAAGACTGCACGTGATCTCATGGGAAAGCTGCTGCGAACGGCCAAACGCTGACCTCAGCCAGTCCACCGGTACCGGCGCTCCGGCCGCCCGGTCCCCCCATATCGCAACCGAACCTCAGCCCGCCCAGTGTCCACAAAGTGCTCCAGGTAACGCCGAGCACTCACCCGCGACAACTGGGCCACAGCAGCACATTCAGCCGCCGACATGTCCTCCGATGAAGAAGCCCGCAGCACCTGCTCAACCAACTCGGCAGTCTGAGCGGTCAAGCCCTTGGGCAAGTTCGACGAGCCACGCGGCCGGGAGCCGAACACCTGGTCCACATCGGACTGCCCAGCCGTGGACAAGGCACCCAGCTTCGTGTGCAGCGAAGCGAAGTGCTGCAACTGGTCATACAAAGCCGGATAAGTGAACGGCTTGATCAAATAATGCAGCACCCCACCCCGCATCGCCCCACGAACCGTGTCCACATCGTTCGCCGCGCTGATCACGATCACATCGGTGTCGTCATGCCCGGCACGCAAATGCCGTAGCACGGTGAGTCCGTCCATGTCCGGCAGGTAGATGTCGAGCAACACCAGGTCCGGTCGCAGCTCCCGGACCAGCCGCAGCGCGTCCGCCCCGGTGTGGGCGATGCCGACGACCTCGCAACCAGGTGTTCGGGCGACGTACCCGCTGTGCACCTTCGCGACCATGAAGTCGTCGTCGACCACCAGTACCCGGATCACGCGGGCACCTCGATCGGCAGCGTGGCTGTGAACACCGCTCCGTCAGCGTTGTGCACCGACACCGTCCCGTGACGCCGGACGCAGGTCTGCCGGGTCAGCGCCAGACCCAGTCCACGCTGCCCGCCCTCCTCGGCGGCCTTCGTGGTGAAGCCGTGTCGGAAGACCTCCTCGACGATCTCCGGCGCCACCCCCGGCCCGGAGTCGCGCACGATCACCGCCACCTCGGTCTCGCCGTGCCGGATGTCGACCTCGATCCAACCGGGGCCGTCGGACGGCCGCCCCCGCAACGCGTCCAGGGCGTTGTCGACCAGGTTGCCCAGGACGGTCACCAGGTCGCCGGAGAGGACATCGTCCACATCCCCCAGCGTGCTCGACGGCGACAGCCGCAGCCCGACGCCCTGTTCGGCGGCCAGGCTGGCCTTCGCGATGAGCAGGGCTGCGACCGCGGAGTCGGCGATCCGGCCGCTGACCTCGGCGTGCCACTGGTCCTGGGTGGCGCTGACCCGGTCGACATACCCGCGCACCTCCTCGTACTCGCCGAGTTCGATCAGGCCCGCGATGGTGTGCAGCCGGTTGGTGAACTCGTGCGCCTGCGCCCGCAGGGTCTCGGTGATGTTGCGGTTGGCGTCGAGCTGGTCCTGCAGCTGGACCAGCTCGGTGCGGTCCCGCAGGGTGACCACGGCACCAAGGGACCGCCCATCGCGCGCGATCGACATGCGGTTCATGACCAGCACCTTGCCTCGCCGCAGGCCGATCTGGTCCGCACCGGTCGCCCGGCCGGTGAGGACGTCGACGAGCCGGTCGTTGAGGTCGAGTTCGTCCACCGCGCGCCCCACGGCGTCCGGGCGCAGGGACAACAGGCTGCGTGCCTGGTCGTTGACCAGCGTCACCCGGTGCTGCTGGTCCAGGCCGAGCACGCCCTCCCGGATGCCGTGCAGCATCGCCTCGCGGTGCTCGACCAGGCCGGTGATCTCGTGCGGCTCCAGCCCGAGCGTCTGCCGCTTGACCCACCATGCCAGCCACAGCGACCCGGCCACCCCCAGGCCTGTGGCTATCCCGAGCAAAACGACCAGGTTGCCCGGCGAGTCGACCAGCGCCTGCCAGAGGCTCGGCTGTTCCCGACCGGCGACCACGATGCCGATGATCTCGCCGTTCTTGGTGACCACGGGGACATGCGCGACGACGGACCCGTCGATCACCCCGACCCACGACCGCCCGGAGGTGACCGTGCTGGCGCCGATGGGCAGCGGCAGCCCGTCCTGCCGCGGGTCCGACGAGGTCAGGACCACCAGGTCCGAGCGGGTGATGACCACCGAGTCCGCCCCGGACAGCGCGCGCCCGGACTCGGCGAACGGCGCCAGTGTCTCGTGTCGGGCCGGGTCCTCCAGCGCCGAGCGCAGCCCCGGGTTGGCGGCGACGTCCTCGGCCACGCCGAGCATCCGCCTGCCCTCGGTGTCGCGGAAGGACGCCGACGCCTGCGCGATGCTGACCGCGGCCACCGCCACCAGCAGGACCAGCACGATCCCGAGTTGCAGCACGAGGAGCTGACGGGCGAGCGAGCCCTTCTTGCCCATGCGTCACCTCCGGCCACGTCGACGGGCCTTGAGTGTGGCCCCCGATACGCGCGCGTGCACGTGAACACAACGACCACAACGACCTATGCGGCCGCAATGCAGACGTAACCGCCGCGACACCGCACGATTCCACCACTGGCGAAGAGAGGCAGGGATCACAATGAGGCTGCGCAAGCTGCTCCCGCTGGCCGCGGCACTGGTCGTCGCGGCAACCGGGACCGCGTGCACCCAAGCGGGTGGCGCGTCCGGCGGACAGGACAAGGTCACCGGGTTCCGCGTCATGGTGCCCAACACCCCCGGCGGCGGGTACGACGTCACCGCCCGGACCTCGGCCAAGGCCATGGAGGAAGCGGGCCTGGCGCGCAACGTCGAGGTGTTCAACCTGCCCGGCGCGGGCGGCACCGTCGGCCTCGGCAGGCTCGTCGGCGAGAAGGGCAACGGCAAGCTGGCCATGCAGATGGGCCTCGGTGTCGTCGGCAGCGTCTACACGAACAAGTCCCCGTCGACGCTGCAGGACACCACGCCGATCGCCCGGCTGATCGAGGAGCCGGACATCATCGTGGTGTCTAAGAACTCGAAGTACACCGACATCAAGCAGCTCATCGAGGCTTGGAAGGCCGACCCCGGCGCAGTGCCCGTGGGCGGCGGCTCCTCCCCCGGCGGCCCCGACCACCTCGCGCCGATGCTGGTCGCCGACGCGATCGGGCTGGAGCCGAAAAAGGTCAACTACGTGCCGTTCGACGGTGGCGGTGAGCTGCTGGCCTCCGTGCTGGGCAACAAAGTCGCCTTCGGCGTGTCCGGTGTCGGCGAGTACATGGACCAGATCAAGGCCGGTGAGCTGCGGGTCCTCGCGGTGACCGGCAAGGACCGGGTGTCCGGTGTGGACGCGCCGACGCTCAAGGAGTCCGGTGTGGACGTCGAGTTCACCAACTGGCGTGGTGTGGTGGCCCCGCCCGGCATCAGCGACGCCGACCGCTTGGCCATGATCGACCTCTACACCAAGCTGCACGACTCGGAGCAGTGGAAGCAGGCGCTGGCGAAGAACGGCTGGTACGACGCCTTCTCCACCGGTGACGAGTTCGCCTCCTTCCTGCAGAAGGAAAACGACCGGGTCGGCGGCGTGCTCAAAGCGCTCGGGCTGACGGCGTGAAGACCATGACCGAACACGAGACCGGGTCGGCCGCCCCCGCGGCGGCCGACCCGGCCCCGGCGGGCGCCCGGCAGTGGCTGCGGGAGCACTCGGAGCTCGGTGTGGCGGTCGTGCTGCTCGCCCTGGGCGGGCTGGTGGTCGTCGACGCGCTGTCGATGTCCACGTCGTTCGCCCAGCGCGGACCGGTCGGGCCGCGGGTGGTCCCGCTGGCCGTCGGCGGCCTGCTGGTCGCCATCGCGGTCGCCCTGGCCGTGGACGTGCTGCGCGGCGGCAAGGGTGAAGCCGAGGGCGGCGAGGACGTCGACCTGTCGACCCCGCCGGAGTGGCGCACCGTGCTGCTGCTGGCGGCGGCGTTCATCGCCAACATCGCGCTGATCGACCTGGTCGGCTTCCCGATCTCGGGCGCCATCCTGTTCTGGGGCTCGGCGTACGCGCTGGGCAGCAGGCACTGGGTCCGCGACCCGGCGATCGCCGTGGTGCTGTCGGTCTCGGCGTACCTGCTGTTCCAGAAGCTGCTTGGCGTGCCGCTGCCCGGCGGTCCGCTCGAAGGGATCTGAGATGGACACCCTGTCCAACCTGATCGAGGGCTTCGCGACCGCGCTGACCCCGACCCACCTGGTCCTGGCCGCGCTCGGGGTGCTGCTCGGCACCGCGATCGGCGTGCTGCCGGGCATCGGCCCGGCGATGGCGGTGGCCCTGCTGCTGCCGCTGACCTACAGCATGGAGCCGACCGGCGCGTTCATCATGTTCGCGGGCATCTACTACGGCGGAATGTTCGGCGGCTCGACCACCTCGATCCTGCTGAACACCCCGGGGGAAACCGCGGCGGTGGTGACGGCGATAGAAGGCCATCCCATGGCCCGCAAGGGCCGGGGCTCACAGGCGCTGGCCGCCGCGGCGATCGGGCACTTCATCGGCGGCATCATCGGCACCACGCTGCTGGTGCTGCTGGCCCCGATGGTGGCCAAGATGGCGGTCAACATCGGCGCGCCGGACTTCTTCGCGATCATGCTGCTGGCCTTCATCGCGGTGACGTCGGTGCTCGGATCGTCTCGGCTGCGTGGTTTCGCGTCGCTGGCGATCGGGCTGGCCATCGGTCTGGTCGGGCTCGACCCGATGACCGGGCAGGCCCGGCTCACGTTCGGCTCGCTGCACCTCGCCGACGGTATCGACGTCGTGGTTGTCGCAGTAGGACTGTTCGCCGTCGGCGAGGCCCTGTGGGTGGCCGCGCATCTGCGGCGCACCACCGGAAAGCCCATCCCGGTCGGCCGACCGTGGCTCAACCGCGCGGACCTGTCCCGGTCGTGGCGGCCGTGGCTGCGCGGCCCGGTCATCGGGTTCCCGTTCGGCGCGGTCCCCGCCGGTGGCGCGGAGATCCCGACGTTCCTGTCGTATGTGACCGAGAAGCGGCTTTCCAAGCACCGCGAGGAATTCGGCCACGGCGCGATCGAGGGCGTCGCCGGTCCCGAGTCGACCGCGAGCGCGTCGGCGGCGGGAACCCTCACGGCCATGCTGACGCTGGGTCTGCCGACCACGGCGACCGCCGCGGTCATGCTGGCGGCGTTCCAGCAGTACGGCATCCAGCCGGGTCCGCTGCTGTTCCAGCGCGAGTCGCAGCTGGTGTGGGCGCTCATCGCGAGCCTGTTCGTCGGAACCGTGCTGCTGCTGGTCTTGAACCTGCCGATGGCTCCACTCTGGTCGAAGCTGCTGCGCATCCCCCGCGCCTACCTGTACGCGGGCATCCTGTTCTTCGCCTCTGTCGGCGCGTACGCCGTCAGCGGTGACGTGCTGGACCTGGTGCTGCTGTTGGTGATCGGGCTGCTGGGCTTCATGATGCGGCGCTTCGGCCTGCCGGTCCTGCCCGCCATCATCGGTGTCATCCTCGGCCCGAACGCCGAACAGCAACTCCGCCGCGCGCTGCAGATCAGCGACGGACACCTCAGTGGCCTGGTCAACACCACCTTTTCGGTCACGGTCTACGCCATCATCGCGGTGATCCTGCTCTGGCCGCTGATCGCCAAGGGCATCACCCACACCCGGGCGAAGACCCCCGAAAGTGTCCGTTAGACAACCTTCGGCGGTGGTAGCCGTCTCTAGCCTCGGAAGCACTAGCCTCGACCAGTCATCCGATGTGATTCAAACTGATCTGTGCATGGAGGAAGTGCCTGTCCTGTAAGGGAAACTTGGGCTTGCGAAGGTCCAAAGTTCTCTCGAGAGGAAGGCACTCCCTTGGTG
>NZ_JBOHGC010000082.1:0-8294 GCF_050699995.1 Actinokineospora sp.
GTGATGGGCGATGGCAACCTGTCGCCAAATCGGCGGCTGCGGTCGGGGGCTCGCTTCCGGCTTGGCCACGGCGCCAAGCAGGTGGCCTACCTCGACTGGAAGGTGTCGTTGCTGGCCAACATCGAGCACTCTCGGCGCGTGGATTCGCGTGGAGCCGTCTTTGCCGATTTCAGTCCCCTGCCCGAGCTGGACGAGCTGCGGTGGGCGGTGTACCTCGGCGACGGCAAGAAGCACCTGAGCTCGGAGTACCTCAAGACGCTGACGCCGCTGGCACTGGCCGTCTGGTACATGGACGCTGGCGGGCTTCAGGTGCCCTCCAAGGGTGTGCAGGAGCGCACTCGGGGAGGTGGCGGGCGGGCGGAGATCCGCGTCGAGGCGTTGAGCGAGGGGTCCCGTGATCGGCTCGTCGAGCACCTGCGGGACACGCATGGGCTGGACGTGACGTTGGTGGCCCGGGGCGCCCGCCGCACCACCTGCATCCAGTTCACGACGGCGGCAACTACGAGGTTCCAGGAGATCGTCGCCCGGTACGTGCACTTGTCGATGGCGCACAAGCTGCTTCCCCGGTTCCGGGGCCGGTGCGGTGTCGAGCCGCAGTTCGCACCGACCGAGCTGCGCCCGGTGCCGGTCCGTGTCCTCGATGTGCACGTCAAGCCGAAGACCCGTTCGATGAAGAAGTTCGATATTCAGGTCGAAGGCAATCACAACTACTTCGTCGACGGGGTGATGGTGCACAATTCCCCCGAGACCACCACCGGTGGTAAGGCGCTGAAGTTCTACGCCTCCGTGCGTCTGGACGTGCGCCGCATCGAGACCCTGAAGGACGGCGGCGAGCCCGTCGGCAACCGCACCAGGGTCAAGGTCGTGAAGAACAAGGTCGCGCCGCCGTTCAAGCAGGCCGAGTTCGACATCCTCTACGGCAAGGGCATCAGCCGCGAGGGTTCGCTCATCGACATGGGCGTCGACCAGGGCATCCTCCGCAAGTCGGGCGCTTGGTACACCTACGAGGGCGACCAGCTGGGACAGGGCAAGGAGAACGCCCGCAAGTTCCTGCTGGAGAACCCGGACGTGGCCGACGAGATCGAGAAGCGGATCAAGGACAAGCTCGGCATCGGCGCGAAACTCGACGTCGACGAGACAGTCGCGGCGCCTGTCGAGTTCTAGTGGCGGAGCGCAAGTACGCGCGCAGGACTCGGGGGACGGGCAGCGACTCGTCCCCCGAGGAATCGCGCAAACCCGAGGAACAAGACCCGGCAGCCAAGGCCAGGGAGATCTGCTACCGCCTGCTCACGGTCCGCTCGAGAACCCGCCAGGAACTCGAACAAGCCTTGCACCGCAAGGAAATCCCCGACGACGTCGCCCAGACCATCCTCGGCAAGTTCGCCGCCATCGGCCTGATCGACGACGAAGCCTTCGCCGAGAGCTGGGTCCGCTCCCGCCACACTTACCAGGGCTTGGGCCGCCGCGCGCTCGCCATGGAGCTACGGCGCAAGGGCGTGGCCGACGAGGTCGTCGCCGAAGCCGTGGACGCCGTTGACAGCGAAGCCGAGGACGAACGCGCCCGGCAGCTGGTCCGCAAGAAACTCGGCGCGATGTCGGGTTTGGAGGATCAGGTGCGCATCCGCAGACTCGTCGGAATGCTGGCCCGCAAAGGGTATTCGGAGGGCATGGCCTTCCGGGTGGTGCGCGAGGAGCTGTCCGCCTATGGCGGCGACGCGTCCGAGTTGGACACTATTCCGGACTGAGCCGCGCGGCCCGGTCGTGCCAAATGGTGCGACCGGCAGGCGGGTGTCTGCGAAGCTGTCGCGGTGAACGAAGCCGGCGAACGTAGGCGCCGCGCCGTGATCCAGATGTCCAGTTCGCTGCGCAACATCGGCAGGCCGCAGGAGAGCGTCGACCTGCTGACCGCCGAGATGAACGCCGGGTCGGACCACCTCCGACGCCGTCCGGGAGCGGGAGGCCGTCTCCCTGGTGATCGGCGCCCTCGCCCGGCATCTGCCGCGCTACCAGCGCTCCATGGCGAATTACGCACGCCTGCTGGTCGAAAGGAGTAGATCAGGGTCTTTACGTGAGAATTACTCGCGAGTATCTTTCTGGTTTCGACCTGGAGGAGGAACCCGATGATCCGTCCTCGCTTATCCGTCCGAAAGCTGACCGTCGCGGTCGCCGTGCTGCTCGCCGCGGGTGTCACGGCGCTGCCCGGGATGGGGCAGGCAGCCCAGAACCCGCCCGACACCGAAGTCGGGGCGGTGGGCGTGCCGTACAAGGGGACCTTGCCCGACGGGACCGTCCAGGGTTTCCTCGACGCCCACACGCACGTCTTCTCGAACGTCGCGTTCGGCGGGAACGTGGTGTGCGGCAAGCCTTTCGACCCCGCCGGTCCGCAGAAGGCGCTCGTCGACTGCCCGGACCACTTCCCCAACGGTGAGTTCGCCTGGTTCGAGAACTTCACCAAGACCGGCTCTCCGGTCGGCACGCACGACCCGGTCGGGTATCCGAGCTTCAAGGACTGGCCCGCGCACAATTCCCTGACGCACCAACAGGCCTACTACAAGTGGATCGAGCGCGCCTGGCGCGGCGGGCTGCGGCTGATGGTCAACCACCTGGTCTCCAACCGCCAGCTGTGCGATCTCTACCCGATCAAGAACCAGCCCTGCAACGAGATGGACTCCATCCGGCTGCAGGCGCGCCTGATGAACGACCTGCAGAACTACATCGACGCGGAGAACGGCGGCCCCGGCCAGGGCTGGCTCAGGGTGGCGCGCAGCCAAGACGAGGCGCGCAAGACCATCGAGGACGGCAAGCTCGCCGTCCTGCTCGGGGTGGAGACCTCCGAGCCCTTCGGCTGCAGGCAGATCCTCGGGGTCGCCCAGTGCTCGAAGGCCGACATCGACCGCGGACTCGACGAGATGCACACGCTCGGCGTGCGGACGATGTTCGTCTGCCACAAGTACGACAACGCCCTGTGCGGTGTCCGCTTCGACGGCGGGGTCGCGGGGGTGGCGGTCAACGCGGCCAACTTCCTGGGCACCGGGCAGTTCTGGGACGCCCGCACCTGCACCACCGAATACGCTGACAACACGATCGCGGCAGCCGGGACGATCCCCGATGCCCTCAAGCCGCTGGTACCGCTCCCGGTGTACCCGCCCGCGCCGCACTGCAACACCCGCGGGCTCACCGACCTCGGCGAGCACATGGTCAAGGGCATGATGGCGCGCGGCATGATGGTCGAGGTCGACCACATGAGCGTCAAGGCCGCCGACCGCACCCTCGACCTGCTCGAAGAGGTCCGCTACCCGGGTGTCGTGTCGTCGCACAGCTGGACCGACACCAAGTACTTCCCGCGGATCTACGCCCTCGGCGGCATGATCGCCCAGTACGGCCACTCGGCGCCGCAGTTCCTCGCGGGCTGGCAGCAGGGCGAGGGCTACCGCGACCAGCACGGCATCACCGGCTACGGCTTCGGCATCGACGTCAACGGCCTCGGCGGCCTGCCCGGGCCCCGCCCGGACAACGCGGGCAACGGCGTCACCTACCCGTTCACCTCGGCCGACGGCAGCGTGACGCTGGACCGGCAGCGGATGGGCGAGCGGACCTGGGACGTCAACATGGAGGGCATGGCGCACTACGGCCTGATGCCCGACTGGATCGAGGACATCCGCCGGGTGGCGGGCGACGAGATCGTCCAGGACCTCGTCGGCGGCGCCGAGGCCTACCTGCGCACCTGGGGGGCCGCCGAGCGGTTCCAGGCGCCCGCCAACCTGGCCAGGGGCGCGACGGCGACGGCGAGTTCGTCGGAGTGGAGCCTCTGGTATGACTTCCGGCCGCACCGGGCCGTCGACGGCGATCTAGGCACCCGCTGGGCGTCTGGCTGGAGCGACGGCCAGTGGTTCCGGATCGATCTAGGTGCCCAGCGCCAGATCAGCCGGGTCGCACTGCGCTGGGAGGCCGCCTACGGGTCGGCCTACCGGGTCGAGGTGTCCGATGACGGCCAGAACTGGCGGTCGGTGGCGGCGGTCGACGGCGCGTCCGGCGGACTCGATGTGGTCTCATTCGCGCCGACTTCGGCCCGTCATGTGAAAGTCCAGGGAGTCCGCAGGGGGACGAACTACGGCTACTCACTGCGAGAAGTCGGCGTGTACTGAGTCCACTCCGGAACTGGCAGGAACCGTTGCGCCGCAACGGTTCCCGCCAGTTTTTGTGCGCGAAATCACCCGGTGTGTGCCCGAAGTCACACGGGAATATGCTTCTCCGTAGTGGGTCAGTGACCCGCCGACCGGCCCCATGTGGTACTTGTCACATCTGCTGTCGGCAGGCAAAGTCGGCAACGAGCGGGCACCCTCGGTCCACCCTCGGCCGGGGTCCGCGAATGGACCGGCGTATGGAGGTGCGTACATGTCGAGCACGGAGATCCACGAACTGCAGCGGACGATCGGCCAGCTGCGGCACTGTGTCGGCGCGCTGCGGGGTCGCTACGGCGACATCCCCGCGGTGCGCAGGCTCATGAACGACATCGAACGGCTCGACATCGACTCGAGCGAGTTCTCCGCGACCCCCAGCACTCCCGTGCCCAGGCCCGCGGCCGAAGGCGAGTTCGTCGTCGTGCCGGACACCCCGTACGACCCCGCCCTGTGGCAGGGAGCCGACGACGAAGGAGTCGGCGGCTACCACCGATAACGCCCCAGGGTCCCCACCACGAGATGTATCCGACGCGGGCCGCCCCGAGCCCGTGAGGATCGCAACAAAGACGAGGAAACGATGACGTCAGGCGTCGGCGCCCCCAGGCGGGCGCGGATCTCCGCGCGCACCCTTCGGACGGACCGGTGGTGGCTCCCGCCGCTGCTGACGAACCTCGGACTGCTGACTTTCGTGGTCTATGCGGGCGCCCGTTCGTTCATGGGCAAGTGGTACTGGGTCGAGGAGTACGGCTATCTCACGCCGTTCTACTCGCCCTGCCTGAGTGAGTCGTGCCTGCCGGGATCCAGCCACTTCGGCACTCCGCTTCCGGAGCTGCCGGGCTGGATCCCGCTGGGCTTCGTGGCCCTGCCGTTCCTGCTGGGCTTCCGCCTGACCTGCTACTACTACCGCAAGGCGTACTACCGCTCGGTGTGGCAGTCCCCGCCCGCCTGCGCGGTCGCCGAGCCGCACGGCAGCTACTCCGGTGAGACCCGCCTGCCGCTGATCGTGCAGAACGCCCACCGGTACTTCTTCTACGTCGCGCTGGTCATCTCGGTGATCAACACCTACGACGCGGTGCTCTCGTTCACCAACGGCGTCGGCCTCGGGTCCCTGATCCTGTCGATCAACGTGATCCTGCTCTGGGCGTACACGCTGTCCTGCCACTCGTGCAGGCACATCGCCGGTGGCCGCCTCAAGCACTTCTCCAAGCACCCCGTGCGCTACCGCGCCTGGACGCTGATCTCCAAGCTGAACGTCCGCCATATGCAGCTGGCGTGGACGACCTTGGCGACGCTGATGCTGACCGACCTCTACGTGATGCTCGTCGCCGGCGACGTCATCTCCGACCTGCGGTTCTTCTAGGAGAACCTGCCCTCCCCACCACAGTTTGTCTTTCGAGAGGATCCAATGAGTCAGGTCGAGCGGCACTCCTACGACGTCGTTGTCGTCGGAGCGGGCGGCGCGGGGCTCCGCGCGGTGATCGAGGCCCGCCAGCGCGGGCTGCGCGTGGCGGTCGTGTGCAAGTCGTTGTTCGGTAAGGCCCACACAGTCATGGCCGAGGGCGGCTGCGCGGCGTCGATGGGCAACGCCAACTCCAACGACAACTGGCAGGTCCACTTCCGCGACACGATGCGCGGCGGCAAGTTCCTCAACAACTGGCGCATGGCCGAGCTGCACGCCCGAGAGGCCCCGGATCGCGTCTGGGAGCTGGAGACCTACGGCGCGCTGTTCGACCGCACCGAGGACGGCCGGATCAGCCAGCGCAACTTCGGCGGCCACACGTACCCACGCCTGGCGCACGTCGGCGACCGGACCGGCCTCGAGCTGATCCGCACCATGCAGCAGAAGATCGTCTCGCTGCAGCAGGAGGACTTCGCCGCGACCGGTGACTACGAGGCGCGGATCAAGGTCTTCGCCGAGGTGACGATCACTGAGCTGGTGAAGGATGACGAGCGGATCGCGGGCGCCTTCGGGTACTACCGCGAGACCGGCCGGTTCGTGCTGTTCGAGGCCCCGGCCGTGGTCCTCGCGACCGGTGGCATCGGCAAGTCGTTCAAGGTCACGTCGAACTCCTGGGAGTACACCGGCGACGGCCACGCGCTGGCCATGCGCGCGGGCGCGACCCTGATCAACATGGAGTTCGTCCAGTTCCACCCGACCGGCATGGTCTGGCCGCCCAGTGTCAAGGGCATCCTGGTCACGGAGGGCGTGCGGGGCGACGGCGGCGTGCTGAAGAACTCCGAGGGCAAGCGCTTCATGTTCGAGTACGTCCCCGAGGTGTTCAAGGGGCAGTACGCGGAGACCGAGGAAGAAGCCGACCGCTGGTACACAGACCAGGAGAACAACCGGCGCACGCCCGACCTGCTGCCCCGTGACGAGGTCGCCCGCGCGATCAACTCCGAGGTCAAGGCGGGCCGCGGTTCACCGCACGGCGGCGTCTACCTCGACATCGCGAGCAGGCTGCCCGCCGAGGAGATCAAGAAGCGGCTGCCCTCGATGTACCACCAGTTCAAGGAACTGGCGGATGTCGACATCACCGCGGAGCCGATGGAGGTCGGTCCCACCTGTCACTACGTGATGGGCGGCATCGAGGTCGACCCGGACACCGCGGCGGCGAGCGTCCCCGGCCTGTTCGCCGCGGGCGAGTGCTCCGGCGGCATGCACGGCTCCAACCGCCTCGGCGGCAACTCGCTGTCGGACCTGCTGGTCTTCGGCAGGCGCGCGGGTCTCGGCGCGGCGTCCTATGTGGAGTCGCTGCAGTCGCGGCCGACCGTGTCGCAGTCCGATGTGGACGCGGCGGCGGAGATGGCGCTGGCGCCGTTCGACCCGCCTACCGATGGCGTCGAGGAGAACCCGTACACGCTGCAGAACGAGCTGCAGCAGTCGATGAACGACCTGGTCGGCATCATCCGAAAGTCCGAGGAGATCGAGCAGGCGCTGGAGAAGCTCGCCGAGATCCGCTCACGCATCCGCAACGTCACCGTCGAGGGCCACCGGCAGTTCAACCCGGGCTGGCACCTCGCGATCGACCTGCGCAACATGCTGATGGTCAGCGAGTGCGTCGCCCGCGCGGCCCTCATCCGCACGGAGAGCCGTGGCGGCCACACGCGCGACGACCACCCGGGGCTTGACGCCCAGTGGCGCAACAAGCTGTTGGCGTGCAGCGCGAAGGACGATGATCCGGTGGTTCCCGGCGTCGAGGTGACGCCGAAGGAGCAGGTGCCGATGCGGCAGGACCTGATCGAGCTCTTCGAGCTGCCTGAGCTGGAGAAGTACTACACCGAGGACGAGCTGGGCAGTCACCCGGGAAGGACGGCCTGAGGTGTCGTACAAGGCGAAGTTCAAGATCTGGCGCGGCGACGACCAGACCGGGGAACTGCACGACTACTTGATCGAGGTGAACGAGGGCGAGGTCGTCCTCGACATCATCCACCGGCTGCAGGCCACCGGTGCGCCCGACCTCGCGGTGCGCTGGAACTGCAAGGCGGGCAAGTGCGGCTCGTGCTCGGCGGAGATCAACGGCAGGCCGAAGCTGCTGTGCATGACCCGGATGTCGACCTTCACCGAGGACGAGGTCATCACGGTCACGCCGCTGCGCGCGTTCCCGGTGATCCGCGACCTGGTGACCGACGTGTCCTTCAACTACAAGAAGGCCCGCGAGATCCCGTCCTTCACCCCGCCGCCGGGCCTGGAGCCGGGCGAGTACCGGATGAAGCAGGTCGACGTCGAGCGGTCGCAGGAATTCCGCAAGTGCATCGAGTGCTTCCTGTGCCAGGACACGTGCCACGTCATCCGTGACCACGAGGACAACAAGGAGTCCTTCGCGGGCCCGCGTTTCCTCATGCGGATCGCCGAGCTGGAGATGCACCCGCTCGACGCGGCCGACCGGGTGCGCGAGGCGCAGGACGAGCACGGCCTCGGTTACTGCAACATCACCAAGTGCTGCACCGAGGTCTGCCCGGAAGGCATCAAGATCACCGACAACGCGCTCATCCCGAGGAAGGAGCGCGTGGCGGACCGCAAGTACGACCCGATCGTCTGGTTGGGCAGCAAGCTGTTCAAGCGCGAGAAGGCGTGAGTTCCGGGGCTTCCGGGAGCCGAGCGCGGCTCCCGGA
>NZ_JBOHGC010000083.1:0-2657 GCF_050699995.1 Actinokineospora sp.
CTGGCGCGCACCCGCACTTCGAGACAGGCGCTAGCACAAGCCGGCGACAAAGAAGCGACCCGGAGATCATCTCTCCGGGTCTGTCCACACCCGATCCACAGGCCCGCGCTGCCCTCTCCCGCCGAGCCTTGAGGTGCGACACCGTCGAGATCGACACCACTCGATCCCGACTGGAGCACCATGCCCGCCCATCTCGACCTAGGCGCCCAAGGCGAAGACCTCGCGGCCAGGTACCTGGAGAGCACCGGCCTGGTCCTGCTGGACCGCAACTGGCGCTGCCGCCAGGGCGAACTGGACCTGATCCTCACCGACCGCGCCCGCTTGGTGGTCTGTGAGGTCAAAACCCGAACCTCCACCGCCTACGGCACTCCTGCCGAGTCGGTCACGGACGCGAAAGCCGCCAGAATCCGCCGCCTGGCCACCCGCTGGCGGGTAGACCATGGGCTGCTGCCCTGCGAAACCCGCTTCGACATCGTGTCGGTGCTCTGGGCACCTGGCGGAACACCCGAGATCCGCCACCTCAAGGCAGCCTTCTGATGCCCGGCCGACTGTCCGCGACGGTGGCCTCCTGCTCCACCACGGTCCTTCCCGCCACGGCCTGTCTCACCACAGCCCGTCCCATCGCAGTCCTGTCGACGGCAACCTCTGCGACAGCAGTCCCCCTGGCTTCGCTTTCCCCCCCGTGGGGCGTGGCCTGATGGTTCTCGCCCGCGCGTGGTCCATCGCCCTGTTCGGCGTCGACGGGATCACCGTCGAAATCGAGGCCGACATCGGCGGCGGCAAGCCGAAGACCCTGATCGTCGGCCTCCCCGACGCCTCCCTCAACGAAGCCAAAGACCGGGTTCGCGCCGCTGTGCGCAACAGTGGGCTGCAGTGGCCCGATCAACTGGTCACCCTCGGCCTCTCACCCGCCGCCCTTCCCAAGGGCGGCTCCGGCTACGACCTCGCGCTCGCGCTGTCCGTTCTCGTGGCCGACCGCAAGGCTCCGCCGGAGGTGCTCGCGGGCACGGTTCTCCTCGGCGAACTCGCGCTCGACGGACGGCTCCGCACGGTCCGCGGTGTCCTGCCCTGCATGCTCGCGGCCCGCCGTTCCGGGCTGCGCAGGGCGATCGTGCCGACAGCCGCCATGGCGGAGGCGTCGCTGGTCAGTGGGCTGGAGGTCTACGGCGCCGACTGCCTCACCGACATCCTGGTCTGGGCGCGCGGCGAGGGCGAACTGGCCCGGCCCGAGCCGCTCACCGCCGACACCGCGACCGCGCCGCCGGACCTCGCTGACGTGCTCGGCCAGCCCGAAGCCCGCTGGGCCTTGGAAGTCGCGGCGGCCGGGGGCCACAACCTGCTACTCGCCGGCCCACCAGGCACGGGCAAGACCATGCTCGCCAAACGGCTGCCGGGCCTGCTGCCCCCACTCGCCCGGGAACAAGCCCTCGAAGTCACCGCGATCCACTCCGTCTCCGGCGACCTGGCCGCCGAATCACCGCTGATCACCCTCCCTCCATTCATCGCCCCACACCACACGACCTCCGTGCCCGCGCTCGTCGGCGGTGGCGCGGGTCTCGCCAAGCCCGGTGCGATCAGCAAGGCGCACAGGGGAATCCTGTTCCTTGACGAGGCCTGCGAGTTCGCGCCCAACCGACTCGAAGCGCTGCGGACCGCGCTTGAAGAAGGCGAGATCCGCCTGGCCCGACGCGACGGCGTCGTCCGCTACCCGGCCGCATTCCAGTTGGTCCTCGCCACCAATCCATGCCCTTGCGCACCGCCGCGGGAAGCGGACTGTGTCTGCGCTCCACATGCCAGACGTCGTTACCTGGCAAGGCTTTCCGGGCCGCTGCTGGACCGGGTCGACCTGCGGGTGCGGATGCGGCCGATCACCGCCATGTCCCGAGTCGGCGACGCTGACCCCGAGTCCACGGCCACGGTTCGCGAGCGGGTCGGGCGAGCCCGCGACCGAGCGGCCCGGCGCTGGTCCGACTACGGCTGGCACACCAACTCCGAAGCGCCGGGCCCGATCCTCCGCCGGGAATTCACCTTACCCCGCGACACCACCGCCCTGCTGGACCGCGGCCTCAACACCGGAGCCCTCACCGCGCGGGGCGCCGACCGCTGCCTCCGCATCGCCTGGACCCTCGCCGACCTTGCGGAGTCGGCATCGCCCACCGCGGACCATGTCGCGGCCGCTCTTGAGTTCCGCGATCGCCGGTCGACCTAAACTCCTTGCCGTGCAACGACTTTGTGAAGGATCTTCGATGAAAAGCTTGCCATTTAAGGACTGTCGCGATCAATCAGGTTGGTTGTTTGGGGTAGTAAGGGATCTTGGGGGAAGGGCATGACGATCGACCCTGTTCGGGCCGCTCGCGCCTATCTCCTGGGCGTGGCTGAGCCGCCCGCACCCGCGTTGTCCATGTTCGTCGAGGCGCTCGGCCCGGTGGAGGCCGCCGTGCGGGTCAAGACGGGGGAGGTGCCGAACGCGGTTGGGGACGAGACCTCGGCCCGCAGCGCCCGCGACCGCGTCGAAGCCGACCTTGAGAACGCGGCGGCGGTGGGTGCGCGACTGGTCATCCCGGAGGACGCAGAGTGGCCCGGCTGGCCGCTGCTCGCCCTGCACAACGCGTGCGGGCGGGGTCTGCGCTGGGCCGGGCCGCCGCTCGCGCTGTGGG
>NZ_JBOHGC010000084.1:0-25543 GCF_050699995.1 Actinokineospora sp.
TCTGCAGGTCCGAGCCGGTGCCGGGCTCGGTCATGGCGATGGCGAACATCGTCTCGCCCGAGACGAAATCGGGCAGCCAGCCGCGTTTCTGCTCCTCGGTGCCGTAGGCCAGCAGGTACGGCAGGCACAGCGCGACATGCACGCTGCTGCCGCCGAAACTCACCCCGGCCCGGGTGAGTTCCTCGGTGATGACGGCCTCGTACTTGAAGGACTCCTCCCCCGCGCCGCCGAACTCCTCGGGCACCTCGATGCCGAAGACGCCCAGCGCGCCGAGCTTCAGGTACAGGTCGCGCGGGACGAGACCCGCGGCGAGCCACTCGTCGTAGCCGGGGACGACCTCGGCCTCGATGAAGGCGCGGACGGTCTGCCGGAATGCCTCGTGGTCTTCGGTGAAAACGGTGCGGCGCATGGGTTTCCTTCTGGTCGCGAGGGGTTGGTCAGTCGGCCAGGCGCAGGATCAGCTTGCCGGTGTTCTCGCCGCGGAACAGCTTGTTCAACGTGGCGGGGAAGGCGTCGACACCGCCGTCGACGATGTCCTCACGGGCGACGAGCCTGCCCTCGGCGATCCAGCCCGCCAGCTCCTTGGCGGCTTCGCGGAAGCGGTTCGCGTAGTCGAACACCACGAAACCCTCCATGCGGGCACGCGCGACCAGCAGCTGCAGGTAGTTCCGCGGGCCCTGCACCTGCTCGGTCGCGTTGTACTGCGAGATGGCGCCGCAGATGACGACCCGGGCGCCGCGGGCGAGGCGAGCCAGCACGGTGTCGAGCATCTCGCCGCCGACGTTGTCGAAGTACACGTCGACGCCCTTGGGCGCGTGCTCGCGCAGCGCCTCCTTCAGGTCTACGGACTTGTAGTCGATCGCCGCGTCGAAGCCGAGCTCGTCGACCAGCCAGCGGCACTTCTCCGCGCCACCGGCGATGCCGATCACCTTGCAGCCCTTGAGTTTCGCGATCTGGCCGACCAGCGACCCGGTCGCGCCCGCGGCGCCGGACACGACGACCACGTCGCCCTCCTTGGCCGCGCCGACGTCGAGGAGTCCGAAGTAGGCGGTCATGCCGGACATGCCGAGCGCGCCGAGCCAGCGGGCGGGCGGGGCGACGTCGAGGTCGACCGGCTGCAGGTCGTCGCCGCGCAGGACGGCGTACTCCTGCACGCCGACCGCGCCGGAGACGTAGGCGCCCTCGGCGAACCGCTCGTCACCGGAGGCGACGACGCGGCCGACGCCTGCCGCGCGCATGACCGCGCCGATGGCGACCGGCGGGATGTAGGAGCGCACGTCGTTCATCCAGCCGCGCATCGCCGGGTCCAGCGACAGGCACAGGGTCCGCACGAGCACCTCGCCCTCGCCGGGCGTGCCCACGGGCTCCTCGGTGAGCTGCCAGGAGTTCTCATCGGGCAGGCCGACCGGGCGAGCGGCGAGGCGGATCTGACGGTTGCTCATGGACACTGGATCTCCCGTTGTCGCTGGTCAGGGCCCTGCCGACGGTGCGGCCGCCGACATCCTGGATGAATTACAGACATCTTCCTCTAGATGCACTATATTCCTTCGCTGTGAGTATCACCAGGGAGCCCCGCCGTCCGGTCGGCCGACCCGCCGCCGCGACCCGAGACGAGGTGCTCGCGGCGGCGCGTCGGGCGTTCGTCGAGGGGCGCCGGATCGAGGTGCGCGCGATCGCCGCGGAGTTCGGGGCCTCGCGGGCGACGATGTACCGGTGGTTCGGCTCACGGGAGGGTCTGCTCGCCGAAGTGATCCTGGGTGAGATGGCGGCCTTGTTCGACCGGGCCGACGCGAACGCCTCCGGGCGCGGCGCGGCCCGGGTCCTCGACACGCTGGACTCGGTCAACCGCTGGCTGATCGACAGCCCGCCGCTGCGCGCCTTCCTGGCCGCGGAGCCCACGGGTCTGCAGGTGATGACGTCGAGTTCGGGTCTCGTGCACCCGGGGATCGTGCGGATCGCGGCCGCCTACCTCGAACGCGTGGCCGCCGAGGACGACTTCCATCCGCCGATCGAGATCACGACGCTGGCGTACGCGATAGTCCGCCTCGGCGAGGCGTTCGTGCACGACTGCTCACCCGCGGGGATGCGCCACGAGATCAGCAAGCTGCGTGAGGTGCACGCCGCGCTGCTCGGCATCGGCGGTTCAGGCCGGTAGGAGCCCGGCGAGGGCCCCGCCCGCGCTCATTGCGACCGATCTCGACAGGACGGAGTCGAACAGCACCTCGCTCTACCCGCCAGTCTCGCCCGCGCTTGCCGCCACCGGCCTGCGGGAAGCGACGGAACCGAAGATCTCGTGGTCGTTGAGGAACCCTTCGAGCGCGAAGGTGGCCGCTCCCAGGCTGACCGGGTTGTGCGGCAGCGCGCACAGGCGTAGGTCGACCGCGCGGAAGGGTTGGGACAGGGCGTGGTGGGCGGCGACTTCTCGGGTGACGCTCAGCAGTCGGTCACCGAGTTTGGCGGACACCCAGTCGCTCAGGACCAGGACCTGGGGGTTGATCAGGTTGATCAGGTTGCCCACCGCGGCGCCCAGGTAGCGGCCGGTCTTCGCGATCACGGCGAGGGAGACCTCGTCGCCGTCGTCGGCGGCGCGGGCGATGGCTTCGATGGTCGCCGCCTGGTCGTCGGGGTGCAGCAGGGGGCTGTCGGGGTCGACCTCGGCGAGGGTGCGCATGATCCCCGGGGCGCCGACGTAGGTCTCCACGCAGCCGGCGCTGCCGCAGCGGCAGGGGCGGCCGTCTAGCACCAGGCAGGTGTGGCCCCACTCGCCCGCGCTGTTCGTCACGCCGCGCAGGAGGGAGCCGTCGACGGCGATGCCCGCGCCGACGCCGGTGCGCAGGGTGATCACGACCAGGTCGTCCACGCCGCGGCCTGCGCCGAACCACATTTCGGCGACGGTCGCCGCCTTCAGCGGGTTGTCCAGGAACAGGGGCAGCCGCAGCCGCTCGGCCAGCATCGCGCGCAGTGGGACGTCGTGCCATGCCCAGTACGGGGAGAACACCGACACCCCGCCCTCGGGCTCCACCTGCCCCGGCACGCTGACCCCGACCCCGAGCACCTGCTCGGCGGGCACGTCCGCGGCCTCAAGGAGCCGGGAGACCAGGCCGACCAGGTGCTCGATCACCTCATCGGGCTTGCTGTCCCGCTCGGGCAGCGGGTGGCGCAGCTCGTGCCGGGTGGTCATCGACAGGTCGAAGAGTTCGACGTGGATGAACGTCTCGGAGATGTCGACACCCACCAGCGCGCCGCGTCGGGGGTTGACCGCGAGCTTCGACCTCGGCCTGCCCGCACCGATGTTCTCCTGGCCGGCCTCCAGCAACACACCGGCGTCGAGCAGTTCCGCGATCAGGTTCGCCACGGTCGCGAACGACAGTCCGGTCGCCGCGGCGATCTCCTGGCGGCTGACCGGTCCCGGCGCGGCGTAGACGCAGCGGAGCGCGTCGAACCGGTTGCGCCTGCGGATGTCGCGCGCGGACCGCTTGATCATGTCGACGCCTCTCGCAAGGAACGTTGCCCGGTAGTTCTACCGGTTCTTCCAACGGTTGTAAATATTGCCCGAGACTATTTACAACCGTTAGACAAAGTCTTAGCGTTCCGCCTCGAACCGAGACGAGGGAGAAGCTGCGATGCGCGTGCTGCCGTGTGCGCCACCACCAGGGACGCTCTCCGAGGGCCCGGTCTGGGACGCCCGCCGACAGGTCCTGACCTGGGTGGACATCCTTGCCGGCCTGATCCATGTCGCCGAGTTCGTCCCCCGGCCCGAGATCCCGGACCTGCGACTGGTGGACACGATCAGCCTGAGCGCGGCCGTCGGAGCCGTGGTGCCGCGCGCGTCCGGTGGCCTGCTGGCCGCGGCGGGCACCGGGTTCCGGTTCGCCCCCGGCGACGAGTTCGCCGCGCTCGACCTCCCGGACGACGGCGTCGCCCGACGGATGAACGACGCCAAGTGCGACCCGCGCGGCAGGCTGCTGGCGGGGACCATGGCCTTCGACGCCCGACCCGACGCGGGCGCGCTGGTCAGCCTCGACAGCGAGGGCCGGATTTGCTCGACCCCGTGACGATCTCGAACGGCCTGGGCTGGAGCCCCGACGGGCGGCTGCTCTACTACGCCGACAGCGCGACCAAGCGGGTCGACGTCTTCGACTACGACCTGGAGACCGGCGACCTCAGCGGCAGGCGGACGTTCGCCGAGTTCGCCGACGGCGAGCCCGACGGCCTGACGGTGGACGCCGCGGGCCGGGTCTGGGTCGCGGTCTGGGGAGCGGGTCAGGTCCGCGCGTTCGACCCGGACGGCTCCCCGCACACCGTCGTGCCGGTCCCGGCCGCACACGTGTCGAACTGCACCTTCGCCGGACCCGATCTGGACATCCTGGTGATCACCACCGCCACCGAGGGACGCACCGCCGACGACCTGGCGGGGGAACCTGACGCGGGACGACTCTTCGCCTGCAAACCCAGCGCCACGGGCCTGCCCGCGACCCCATTCGACGACGCGAAGATCTGGAGCGACTGATGCGGCTGGAAACCGCCCTCGACACCACCCCGGTGATCGCCATCCTGCGGGCGACCTCGGCGAAACACCTCGTCGCGGTCGCCGAAACCCTGCGGGCTGCCGGAATCCGCGCGGTGGAGTTCACCCTCACCACGCCAGGCGCGTACGACGCGCTGGCCGCCTTCACCGCGGACGGGATGGCGTTGGGCGCGGGCACAGTCACCACCCCCGAGGAAGCCCGACGCGCGGTGGAGGCGGGCGCGGGCTACCTCATCTCCCCCGCCGTCTGCCTCGACGTCATCGCCGAGGCCCGCACGCTCGGCGTGCCCGTGCTGCCCGGCGCGTACACCCCGACCGAGGTGCTGTCGGCCTGGCGGGCGGGCGCCGACCTGGTCAAGCTGTTCCCAGCCGCGACCGGCGGCGTCGCACACCTCAAGGCGATCAGGGCACCGCTGCCAGACATTCCCCTGGTGCCGACCGGCGGTATCGGCCTCGACGACGCCGCCGCGTACCTCGACGCAGGCGCCCGCGCGGTCGGCATCGGCGCCCCGCTGATCGGCGACGCGTGCGAAACCGGCGACCTCGACGCGCTTCGGACCCGCGCCGACGCCCTGATCGAGCGGATCCGGCGATGACGGCAGGCAGCCCCCTTGACCGGCCCGCGCTGGTCACGCTCGGCGAGGCGATGGGCGTCGTGTCCGGCGTCGAACCTGGTCCACTCGCCGTCGGCGGCTCCGCCCGGCTGTCGTTCGCGGGCGCCGAGGCCACGGTCGCGATCGGGGTGAGCAGGCTCGGGCACGCCGCCGCCTGGATCGGGCGGGTCGGCGACGACGCCATCGGCTCGATGGTCCTCAGTGGACTTCGCGGCGAGGGTGTCGACCTCTCCGGTGCCCGGGTCGACCCGGAGGCGTCGACCGGGCTGATGCTCCGCGAGCGGCGCACCGCCGACCGCGCACGGGTCACGTACTACCGCAGCGGCCTCGCGGGCTCCCGCCTCTCCCCCGCCGACGTCGACGCCGACCTCATCGCTGCCGCGCGAATCCTGCACGTCACCGGGATCACCCCCGCGCTCAGCGACACCGCGCTCGCCGCTGTGCGGGAGGCGGTGCGGGTGGCCAAGGCGGCTGGGACCACGGTGTCGCTCGATGTCAACTACCGGGCGCTGCTGTGGTCGCGGACGGCGGCTTCCGCTGTGCTCACGCCGATGGTGGCGCAGGCCGACATCGTCTTCGCCGGACCCGAGGAGGCGTCGCTGATCGTCGCCGAGAAGGAGCCCGGACGGATGGCGCGAGCGTTGAGCGCGCTTGGCCCGGCCACGGCGGTGCTGAAGCTCGGCGACCAAGGCGCTCTCGTCCACCACGCCGAAGAAGTCCTTGTCCAGCAAGCGATCCCGGCCACCAGCGTCGACCCGATCGGGGCCGGAGACGCCTTCGTCGCGGGCTACCTCGCGGGCACCCTCGACGGGTCCGACGCGGCGCGATGCCTGCGGCTCGCGGCGACCTGCGGGGCGTTCGCGGTGTCCGCGGCGGGCGACTGGGAAGGGCTGCCCCGCCGTGGCGACCTGCCGCTGCTCGACGCGGCCGACGTCAGCAGATGAAGGGAACTGAACCCATGCACCGATTCCACGGGAAAGTCGTGGTGGTCACCGGCGCCGCCTCCGGCGTCGGCGCGGCGAGCGCGAACCGGTTCGCCGCCGAGGGCGCGGCCGTCGTCCTCGCCGACATCGCCGACGCCGCGGGCGAACAGGTGACCGAGAAGATCCTCGCCGAGGGCCACCGGGCGGCATATGTCCACTGTGATGTGTCCGCTGAGGACGAATGGGTCGCCCTGCGGGACCGGGCACATGAGCTGTTCGGCCCGGTGGACATCGTGCACAGCAACGCGTTCATCCACGTCAGCAGGCCGGCGCACGAGCTGCCGGTGGCGGCGTGGGACCACGAGCTGTCGGTCAACCTCAGGGCCCTCTACCTCGCCGCCCGCACGTTCCTCGACGACCTGCGCGCCCGGCGCGGGAACATCGTCGCCACATCCAGCGTGCACGCGGCGTTCGGCCTTCCTGGTTACCCCGCCTACGCCGCGGCCAAAGGCGGGCTGAGCGCGCTCGTCCGCCAGCTCGCGGTCGAGTACGGGCCGCACGTGCGGGTCAACTCGGTGCAGCCAGGCCCGATCCTCACCGAGTCGTGGCGCGACGTCGACGAGGCGGGCCGCGCGCTGTCGGCGGGCGCGACCGCCCTGGGCAGGCTCGGCCTGCCCGAGGAGGTCGCCGCCGCGAGCGCCTTCCTGGCCTCCCCAGAGGCCGCTTACATCACCGGAGCCAGCCTGGTCGTCGACGGCGGCTGGAGCGTCAAGAAGGAGTCCCTGTGAAGATCACGTCCCTGACCACCTACCTGGTGGCGCCCCGGTGGTGCTTCCTCAAGGTGGAGACCGACGAGGGGATCACCGGCTGGGGCGAGCCGGTGATCGAGGGGCGGGCGCACACCGTCGCCGCCGCCGTCGACGAGCTGTCCGACTACCTCATCGGCCAGGACCCGCTGCGCGTCGAGGACCACTGGCAGGTGCTCACCAAGGGCGGCTTCTACCGCGGCGGCCCGATTCTCTCCAGCGCGGTCGCGGGCATCGACCAGGCGCTGTGGGACATCACCGGCAAGGCGCTCGGGGTGCCGGTGTGGCAACTGCTGGGCGGCCCGGTGCGCGACCGGATCCGCATGTACAGCTGGATCGGCGGCGACCGGCCCGGCGAGGTCGCCGAAGCCGCGCTGGAGCGCAAGGAGCAGGGCTTCACCGCGATCAAGATGAACGCGTCCCCCGAGTTGCGGCTGCTCGACACCCCGAAAGCGGTGCACGGCATCGTCGACCGGCTGGCCGCCGTGCGAGGTGCGGTGGGCGACGAGTTCGACATCGCGGTCGACTTCCACGGCAGGCTCACCATCCCGATGGCCCGGCGGGTGCTGCCGCTGCTCGAGCCGCTGCTGCCGATGTTCGTCGAGGAACCGCTCGTTCCCGAACTCAGCGACCACATCGGCGACATCGTGCGCTCCACCAGCATCCCGATCGCCACCGGGGAACGGCTTTACTCCCGCTGGGACTTCAAATCGGCGCTGGCCCAAGGCATCGCGGTCGCCCAGCCGGACCTGTCGCACGCGGGCGGCATCTCGGAGGTGCGCCGCATCGCCGCGATGGCCGAGGCCTACGACGTGTCCCTCGCCCCGCACTGTCCACTCGGGCCGATCGCGCTCGCCGCGTGCCTGCAGGTCGGGTTCGCCACCCCGAACCTACTCATCCAGGAGCAGAGCCTGGGCATCCACTACAACGAGGGCTCAGACCTGCTCGACTACTTGGTGGACCCCGGGGTTTTCGACTACGCCGACGGCCACGTCGCCCTGCTGACGGCTCCTGGGCTGGGCATCGAGGTCGACGAGCGGGCGGTGGCGAAGGCCGCCGAGACCGGCCACCGCTGGCGCAACCCGGTCTGGCGCCGCGACGACGGCTCCCTGGCGGAGTGGTGATGTTGACCCGAGAGCGCCGGCGATGTCGCGGGCGGTGGGGCCGCCGCCGATGAGGGTTGCCGACGCGGGGCCCGGTGAGCCGTGTGGAACTGACACGCGCTTCCGTTATGAGTCCATCAAATCCAGGTGAATATCCGGGAATGTCGGAATAGTGTTGTCAAGGGTGTTTCCGGCCCCGAGACGTAGGTCACCCCACGCCTGGTACAGCCGCAGGTAGCATCCTTGATTGGGGGTGGCCGGGGGTCGGCCGCGGGGATCTCATCGGGGGGTTTCGAAGATATGCCTTGCTTGGACGACGTCACGGCCGGGTGGAACTTACTCGATCTCCCATTGCGCGGCCGGGAAGAACAGTTGGCGCACATTCGCCGGACGCTCATTTCAGGCCAGGTGGCCGGGTTCTCCCTGCTGACCGTGGAGGGCGCCCCGGGATCGGGCAAGACCCGGTTGCTCCGCGAGGCCGTCGCCATGGCCGAGGAACTCGGATTCCTCACGGTGAGTGGGAACGCCGAGCAGCGCCACCGGCTGACCTCGACGAAGGCCGTGGCCCCGGTCCGGCCGACCGAGGTCCGCAGACACCCGGTGCTCTTCGCCGTCGACGACGCCCACCTGCTCGGTGAGGAGGAGATGGCGACCCTGCTGGCGCACCGCCGGAGGACCGCGGGCACCGCGGTCGTGTGGATCGTCGTGCGCAGGCCAGGCGGGTCCTCTCTGGTCGACACCGTCTTACCCAAGCCGACGTCCATGCGCGAGCGGATCATCCTCGGCCCGCTGTCGCCTTGCGCCACCCGGACATTGGCCGTCGACATCCTGGGCATGCCGCCCACACCCGCCCTCGCCGACCTCATCGACACCGCCGGGGGAAACCCGATGATGGTGGTGGAACTGCTGGAGGGCATGCATCGCGAGGGCACGCTGCGCACAGTGCGGCCGGAAGCCGAACTGGTCGTCGACCGCGTGCCGGAAAGCCTGCACCTGCTGGTCCGGTCGATGCTCAAGGACTACTCGGTGCAGTGCCGCAAACTGCTCAGGGTCGCGGCCGTGCTCGGCAAGGAACTCGCCTTCGGCCAGCTCGCGACCCTGCTCAACCTGTCGCTGCCCGCCCTGCTTCCGGTGCTGGAAGAGGCTTGTGACAGCGGGGTCGTCTCGTGCGACGACGACCAGGGCGTGTCCTTCCGCAGCGAGCTGCTGTGGCGGGTGGTCACCGACTCCGTCCCGCACGCGCTGCGCGAGGAACTGGTGTCGCACGCGCGGTCGCTCGGCGCCGACCGCCCGAGCCGCGCCGAGGCCCGGCCACGGACGTCCACTCCGTCCACTTCGGACACCGAACGCGCCGTGTCGAAGCTCGAGCCCGCACCGGAGATCACGGTGGACAACCCGTTCCTCAACGAGCAGGAACGCACGATCATCAGCCTGGTCGGGGCGGGCCTGACCAACCGGCAGATCGCCCGCCGGATCTACCTCTCGCCGCACACGGTCAACTACCACCTGAAGAAGATCTTCCGGACCTTCGGCGTCACCTCGCGGATCGGCCTGCTCGACGCCGTGCGCAGGCAGGAGATCGAGACTTAGAGCGCGTCCGCCTTGGCCGATCCGGGGGTGCGGGCGGGTTCGACGAGCACGGTCCGCAGCACCGCCTCGAAGTCGTCGGCGCTGGGCGGCCGGTCGTGCAGCAGTCCCTGCAGCAGCATGCCGTCCACGACGCCGACGAGGATCTGGATCCGCACGGCGTCGTCGGTGTAGCGGCGGGCGAAGTCGGCCACGGCGTCCATCCACCGGTGGGTCGCGGGCCGCAGCCTCGGCTCCCGCGCCGCGAGCAGGTACAGCTCGTACTCGGCGAGCAGCGCGCCCGGTTCTGCGACGACGACCTCAGCCATCCGCTCGGCCAGCGCGCGCAGTCCGTCGGCGCCGCCGTCGGCGTCCGCGGCCAGCAGGCGCATCCGCTCGGCGTCGTCGTCCATCGACCGGGTGAGCGCCGCCGTCAGCAAGTCGTCGATGCCCTGGAAGTAGTAGGCCGCGGCCGTCGCGGGCATGTCCGCCTCGCGGGCGACGGTCCGGTGGCTGACACCGGCGACGCCCTCGCGGGCCACCACCCGCAGGGTCGCCTCGATCAGTTCCTGCTTGCGGCGCTCGCCTTTGGCCCGGCGGCCGTCGGTGATCGGTTCACTCACGCCGCACCTCCGGGGTCGATTGTCTGCTACGGACAGTACCCGCGGGTCGCACGGGCGGACGTGGTCGCGGTGGCCCTCCGGGAAGGGGGACCGGGAGGGCCACCGCTTTCGCACGGCGGCCAGGGGGTGGGCCGCCGGGGTCTGGCTCAGACCTGGCTCGGCGCGGCCGCGGTCCGCTCCTGTTCGCCTGCGCGTTCGGCTTCCCGCACGCGCGTGGTGAGCAGCCGGTAGCCGAGGGCCGCGACCAGCAGGGCGAACGCTCCGGCGATGACCGCGACGGTGAATCCGCCGTCGGGGCCGAACCGGTCGACGGCCTCGCCGGAGACCGCCGCGCCCATCGCGACGCCGATGCTCAGGCCGGTGATCGCCCAGGTCATGCCCTCGGTGATCTTCGAGCCGGGCACGATCTTCTCGACCAGGCCCATGATCACGATCATCGTTGGGGCGAAGAACACGCCCGCGACGAACACCGCGACCGACAGGGTCGCGATGTTGCCGACGATCAGCAGCGGCAGCGTCGTGAGCGCGGTGCCCGCCGTGCCCATCAGCAGCAGCCGCGGCAGCGGGATGGTCAGCTTGAGCATCCCGAACAGCAGTCCGGCCGCGCCGGAGCCCAGGGCGTAGGCGGAGATCACGATGCCCGCGGCGGCCGGGCTGCCCTGGTCCTCGGCGAAGGCGACGCTGACCACGTCGACGGCGCCGACGATGACGCCGCCCGCCGTCAGGGTCAGCACCAGCCCGAGGATCGCGCCGTTGCTGATCACCGAGCCGCCCGCGGCCTCGCTCGGCGGCCGCACGGCGGGCTCGGTCTTGCGCTGGGCGACGAAGAGCAGCACGCCGACCGCCAGGAAGATCACCGCCAGCAGCGGGCCCGCCTCGGGGAACAGCGCGGTGCACAGCGCCACCGACAGCGCCGGGCCGACGACGAAGGTCAACTCGTCGATCACCGACTCCAGGGAGAACGCCGTGTGCAGCTTCGGCGAGTCGCTGTAGAGCTCCGACCACCTGGCCCGGACCATCGCGGCCATGCTGGGCATGAACCCGGCGAGCACGGCGAAGACGAACAGCGTCCAGACCGGCGCGTCGTAGTGCGCGCACAGCAGCAGAGCGCCCAGCGAGGCCACGCTGATCCCGGTGGCGGGCAGCAGGACTCGGCCCTGGCCGCGGCGGTCGACGACCCGCGAGACCTGCGGTCCGATCAGCGCCATGGACAGCGTGAACGCGGCGGAGACCGCGCCCGCGAGGCCGTAGTCGCCGCGCATCTGCGACAGCATGGCGATGATGCCGATGCCGGTCATCGAGATCGGCATCCGGGCGATGAAACCGGTGATGGAGAACGCGAGGGAGCCGGGTGCGGAGAACAGTTCGCGGTACGGGTTAGCCACGGTGGCCACCGCCTTGCGCGGTGTCCGGCGAGGGGCGGGTCATGGATGCCTCCGAGCAGTAAGTTGAACGATCGCTACAATTGAAACACTCGTTAGAGTTTCTCCGCAAGGCGGGTCACTGTGATCTGGGCCGGCTACTCGGCCCGGCACACCTGGACCGTGCGGAAGCGGTCCGCGACGAAGCCGGCGTCGCAGAAACTCGCGGTGGTCGCCGGGTTCGCGCCGGTCCCGTGCAGGTCGGAGTAGACGGCGGACTGGGTGATGTACCAGTCGCCGGTGAGGTTGAGGGCCAGCGAGACGCCCACGTCGGCGCAGGCTTCGACCAGGGCCGACTCCACCGCCGCCGACGTCGTGTACCCGCCGGTGATCATCGCGCCGCGGGTGGCCACGGTGTCGCGCACCAGGTCCACCCCGGCCTGGGCCGACTCCACGGCGACCGCGAAGCACACCGGGCCGAAGTGACCCGCGAGCAGGGTCGCGCGGTCGGCTGGACCGTCGGCGTCCAGTTCGACCAGGACGGGAGAGTGCACGGCGGCGTCCGGGAACTCCGGATGTGTGAGCTGCCGCGAGGACAGCAGGACCTTGCCGAGCGCCCCGGAATCCGTGTGCCGCAGCCGGGTGCGCACGCTCGGGCTGACGATCGCGCCGAGCAGCGCGAACACCAGGTCGGGCTGCGCCAGCAGCTCCTCGACCGCCGCCGCCAGGTCATCGGTGACCTGGGTGAAACCGCGGTGGCCCTGATCGGTGTCGATCCCGTCCCGGGGGATGAGCAGGTTCTGCGGCGATCCCGGAAGCTGGCCGCTGTAGAGGCACAGGGTGAACGCGAGGTTCGCCAGCATGCCCCGATAGTCCGATGTGGACTCGATCAGGATCGAGTTGACGCCGCTGGTGAAGGCGTACACCTGAGCGTGCCGCACGTTCGTCGCCAGCCACGGCCCCAGGGAGCCGGAGCCCGCGTAGTCGACGATGCGGACCTCCGGCCGGGCGGCGAGCACCTTGCCCAGCCCCTCGCCGGACCGCTCGGCCGCGAGGCACACGAGATTCGGGTCGAATCCATGCTCCCGCAGCACCTCCCGCGCGATGCGCACAGTCAGCGCAAGAGGCAGCACGGCCGAGTGGTGCGGCTTGACCAGCACCGGGTTGCCCGTGGCCAGTGAGGCGAACAGCCCCGGATAGCCGTTCCACGCGGGAAAGGTCGCGCAGCCGATCAGCAGGCTGATCCCCCGCGGCACGGTCCGGAACGTCTTGGCCATCACCAGCGGACCGGTTCCGGCGCGCGGCTTCGTCCAGACCGCGTGAGTGGGAAGTCGGCTCTGTTCGGCATACGCGTGCGCGATCGCCTCCAGCGCCCGGTCCTGGGCGTGCGCGGCGCCCGCGTGCAATGCCATCAGGAACCCGTGGCCGCTGGTGTGCATCGCCGCGTAGGCGAACTCGAAGGAGCGGGCGTGGATCCGGTCGAGGATCTCCAGGCAGACCAGCGCCCGTTCCTCCGGCCCCGCGTCGCGCCACGCGGGCATCGCCGCCGCCATCGCGGGCAGCAGCAGGGTCGGGTCGACGTGCGGGTACGAGATGCCCAGCGGCATTCCGTACGGCGAGCGCTCACCGCCGTCACCCGGACCCACCATGCCGTCCACGCCGGGCTGGTCGAACTCCATCGGTGTGCCGAGCAGGGCGTGGAACGCGCGCTCGCCCGCGGCTCGGGCCGCGTCGCCGTACGCCTTGGGATCCTCAGGGAAGGGCGACCAATAGCCGCGGGTGGCGATCACCTCCAAGGCCCGGTCGAGGATGGCCCGGTGGCGTGCTCGTCGGGTCACGACTTCCCCTACCGGCCGACGAATCCGGCGCGACCGGGGCCCGCGGTCACGAACGACGTCATCCCGATCGACCGGTCCTCGGTGCCGAACAGGCCCGCGAACAGGGCCCGCTCGATCTGCAGGCCGCTGCGCAGGTCCGTGCCCGCGCCGAGGTCGACGGCCTGCTTGGCCGCGCGCAGGGCCAGCGCCGGCCCGCCGACGAACTGGCTCGCCCACGCTGTCGAGGCGGCCAAGACCTGGTCTGCTGGAACGACTTCGTCGACCAACCCGATGTCGAGTGCCTGCGCCGCGCCGAGCGGGGCGCCGGTGAAGATGATCCGCTTCGCCCGCCCGGTGCCGACCAGCCTGCTCAGCCGCTGGGTGCCGCCCGCCCCCGGGATCACGCCGAGAGCGATCTCCGGCAGCCCGATCCGGGTGTCGTCGGCGCAGACGCGGTAGTCGGCGGTCAGCGCGAGTTCGCAGCCGCCGCCGAGGGCGAACCCGGTGATGGCGGCGACGACCGGCTTGGGGATGTCGGCCACCGCCGTGAAGGCCCCGGAAAGCCGTTCGGCGTGCACGAGCATCGCCGAGTGGCTCATGGCCGCCATCTCCCGGATGTCGGCCCCCGCGCTGAACTGCCGCTCACCGCCGTAGAGGACCACTGCGGCCACGTCGTCGCGGCTGGCTGCCTCCTCGGCGGCCCGGCGCAGGTCTTCCTGCGCCGCCGCGTCCAGCGCGTTGACCGGCGGCCGGGCCAGCCGCAGCACCCCGATCCCGTCCGCGACGACCAGACGCACGGCCGTGTCCGGTTCGCTCGTCACGCCCACAGCAGGCCTCCGTTGACTTCCAGCACGTGCCCGTTGACGTAGGAACTCGCCTCGCTGGCAAGGAAGAGCGCGCCGTCGGCGGCCTCGTCGAGCCTGCCCGCGCGGCCAAGGGAGAACCGTTCCTTGTAGACGGCCCACACCTTGTCGTTGTCCGCCAGCTGCTCGCCCATCCCGCCGTCGAGCACCCCGGGCGCCAGGCAGTTGACCCGGACACCCTTGCGGCCCAACTCGATCGCCGAGGTGCGGGTGAACATCTCCACCGCGGCCTTGGTCGCCGCGTAGCCCGCGGCGCCGACCGCCACCCGGCTGGCCATGCACGACGAGACGGTGATGATGTGACCGCCGCCCCGCGCGATCATGTGCTTCGCCGCGGCCTGCGTGCTGTAGAAGACTCCGTTGAGGTTGGTGTCCACCATCTGCCGCCAGTCCCGCGGGTCGAGCCGCTCCACCTTGCCGTCTCGGCTGACCGCGGCGTTCGCGACGACGATGTCGAGGCCGCCGAAGGCCTCGACCGACTGGTCCATCAGCTCGACCACGCTGTCCGGGTCGGTGACGTCCACCGCGTGGAAGGCGACCCGGCCCGGCGCGCGGTCGATGAGTTCGACGATGTCGTAGGGGTTGCGGGCCGCGCACACCACGCTGGCCCCCTCGTCGAGGAAGCGTTCCGCGATGGCGCGGCCGAGTCCTCTCGTGCCGCCCGTGACGACGGCGACCTTTCCGGCTAGCCGCATGACTTTCTCTCCCTGTTCGCGATGAAGTGGTGGGTCAGTGCCACACGAGCACGCAGGCGCCCGCGGTCATCCCGCCGCCGACCGCGGCGAGCAGCACCCGTTCTCCCCGTTCGAACGGCCGCTCGGCATGTGCCGCGCGCAGCGTCACCGGGATCGACGCGGCACCGGTGTTGCCGTACTCCGCCGCGGTCATCGGCACCCGGTCCATCGGGACGCCCAGTTCCGCGGCCAGCATCTCCACCAGCCGAACATTCCCTTGGTGGACGATGACCCGGTCCATGTCGTCGACATCGAACGCGGCGGCGGACAGCGCCTCGGCCACCACCTTGGGCACCGCGCTGAGCGCGTAGGCCCGCACCGCGCGTCCGTCCATTCGGAACAGATCGCGGCCCGCCGTGATAGCGTCGGGGGTGATCCGCTCGCGGGTGCCGCCCGCGACGACCTCCACGAGCTCCCGGTAGCCACCGTCGGTGGTGAGCTTGATGGACCGGAACCCGTAGCCGTCCGGGACGCGGCCCAGCAACACCGCGCCCGCCCCGTCGCCGAACAGGCTCACGGTGCGCCGGTCGGCGCGGTCCATGATCGTGGAGTACATGTCCGCGCCGATCACCAGACCGGTGCTGTCGGTGTCCTTGAGCAGTCCGTCCGCCGTGGCGAGCGCGTAGAGGAAGCCCGAGCACACCGCGTTGACGTCGAACGCGGGGATGTCGGTGAGCCGAGCTTGTGCTGCACGATGGCCGCGGTCGCGGGCTGCGGCTGGTCCGGGGTCGAGGTGGCGAGCACGATCAGGTCGATCCGCTCGCGGATCGCCGGGTCCGTGGCGAGCAGGTCGGCCACGGCGGCGACGGCCAGGTCGGAGGTGACCGTGCCCGAACCGGCGTAGCGCCTGCCTATGATGCCGGTGCGTTCGCGCACCCACTCGGTCGTGGCGCCGGTCCACGCACGGATCTGGTCGTTGTCGATGCGGCGGCCGGGCAGATGTGCCCCGATTCCGCGGATTCCCACTGCGGACATTGTTGCCTCCCAACGGTTCGTGGTGCTCAGACGGGTCGCAGCCGGTTCCCGGCCGGATCTCCGGCGGCGGTCCTGGGCGGGCCGACCACGGCGCGGAACTGCCGGTCCAGCAGGCTGTCGGGCAGCAGCCGGGCGAGCACGGCGACGGTCCGCGCGTCAGTGCCGACGCGGTAGCGGGTCTTGGGTCGGGCGGCGGTGAGCGCCCGCCGCACGGTTCGCGCGAAGTCGGCGGGCGTGGTCTTGCTCGCGATGGCCGTCTTCTCGTTCGCTTCGAGGAAGCGCGGGAACGACTCGCGGTAGAGGTCGGCGATCTCGGCAGGCACGCGGTCGAGGACATCGTGGCCGGACTCGGCGATCTTGCCCCAGATCGGTGTCATGATCGACCCTGGCTGCACTACCGACACGTCCACCCCCAGCGGACGCAGCTCGCGGCGCAGCGCGTCGGACATCCCCTCCTTCGCGAACTGGGCGGCGGCGTACGCGCCGAGGTACGGGACGGCGACGTTGCCGACGCCCGAGGTCACGTTCACGACCCGGCCGCGGGCGTCGCGCAGCAGCGGCAGGACCGCCTGGGTCACCGCGAGTTGGCCGACGACGTTGACGTCGAGCTGCCTGCGCAGCACCTCGGGCGCCACGCACTCCAGCGGCGCCGACACGCAGATGCCCGCGTTGTTCACCAGACCCCACAGGCCACGCACACCCACCGCCCGCGCCACCTGCTCCGCCGCCGCGGCGACGGACTCCGGTTCGGTGACGTCGAGCAGCACGGGCCGCAGCCGCGCGGCCGCCTCCTCGGCCAGCCGCTCACCGTCGTCGAGGGCGCGGACCCCGGCGACCACCTGGAAGCCCGCGCGGGCCAGTCCCAGCGCGGCCTCCCGGCCCAATCCCGACGACGCGCCCGTGACGAGCACCGTGCGCCCCGCCGGGTCCACTGTGGATGAACTCGCACCGAACATGTCAGTTTCCCCTCATGGCAGGCTCGACGCGGGGGAAGGTCAGGGCCAATTCGCTCTGCCCTTCGAGCACCTTGCGGGGCACGAACCGGAAATACGTGTCCCGCATGGCTCGGCGCAACGGGTTCTCCAGTTGCTCGAACTCGCTGACGGAACGCGAGGTGGCGACCATCTGCCGGGTGCGCTCGCGCCTGCGGTCCTCGTACGTGCGCAGCGCGTCGACGCTGTCGGCCCGCTCCGCGAGAGTCGTGGCCAGCACGACCGCGTCCTCGATGGCCATGGCCGCGCCCTGGCCGAGACTCGTCAGCATCGGGTGCGCGGCGTCGCCGAGCAGGGTGACCGGGCCGGTGCCCCAGCGCTCCAGGAACGGCCGGTCCCGGGAGGGAACCGCGAGGATGTCCGCCTCGGGCGTGGCCTCGATGACCGCGCGCACCTCGTCCGCCCAGCCGTCGTAGGCGGCCAGCACCGCGGCCTTGCCGCCGCGCCAGTCGGCCGACTCCTCCGCGGGCATGTTCTTGGTGCCCCACCAGTAGGCGCGGCCGCGGCCGATGTCGATCAGCCCGAACCGCTGTCCGCTGCCCCAATAGTGGCCGACGCAGCCGGTGGGGAAGCGCTCGTGCTCGAAGGGGACGATGCCCAGCCAGCAGACGTATCCGCTGTCGCGCGCGTCATCGATGCCCGCGAGCCGGCCGCGGATGGTCGAGCGGAATCCGTCGGCGCCGACCAGGATGTCGCCTTCGGCGTGGCCGCCGTCCTCGAAGCTCACCCGCACGCCGTCGGCTCCGTGCTCGAACCCGGTGACCGTGTGTCCCAAGTGGATCGGCACGTCGCCCGCCGCGTCGAGCAGCGCCTGCTGCAGGTCCGACCGGCTGATGCACACGCTCGGCGTCCCGATCCTGCGGCACACATCGGGGAACGGCAGTTCCCGGACCACGCCGCCCCGGGCTTCCCGGATCGTGTACGACTCGATCACCTGGCCGCGCTTCTCCAGACCGAGGTCGATGTCGAGGGTGTCCAGCGCGGAGATGGCGTTGCTCATCACGGAGAGCCCGGATCCGGCCGCCAGCAGCTCGGGGGCCCGCTCGTGGACCTCCACGTCGATGCCGACCCGGCCCAGCGTCACCGCGGTGCTCAGTCCGCCGATGCCCGCGCCGATGACGATGACTTTCTTCTTCCCCATGGGGAGAATTCCCTTCGGTGGTCGTGTCCGCGTATTCGGGACGATGGTCAGGAGATCCGGCTTTCGGTGGAGTTGACCAAGTCGGCGATCGTCTTCGCGACCACCCGCACGTGCGGCTCCTCCATGATCGTGAGGTGGTCGCCCGACACGTCGACGGTGTGGAGTCGGGCGGTGGTCGTTCCGCCCCAGCCGTTCCGCGGGTCTCTGTGTTGGCTGCCCGCGGCCGAGTGCATCTCGGCGAGCACGTGCGGCAGCGCCTCGGTCGCGTGGATCAGGGTCACGTCGACGTCGAGCACACCGATCCGGTAGTCCAGAGCGGACTGCCAGTTCGTGGCGTACACCGCGAAGAGCCTGCGCACGATCGCGCCGGAACTGCCCTGCGGCAGCACACCGAGGTCGACGGCCCGGGCGGCGATGAAGTCGAACCGGGCGTCGAGGGAGTCCAGTTCCACGGGGATCGCGTCCAGTGGTGAGGCGCCGCCGCGCTCGAGCCACAGCAGCTCCCAGAAGAACCAGCCGAGCAGGGCGTCGTCGGTGGCGCGGGTGCGCTCGCCGAGGTTCAGCGCGACGGTGTCGAGCAGGAACAGGTTGGCCACCTCCTCGCCCGCCTCGCGCAGCAGCCGGGCCATCTCGAAGGCGACGAACCCGCCGAAGGACCAGCCGCCCAACGTGTACGGCCCGTGCGGCTGCACCCGGCGGATCGCTTCGAGGTAGCTCTGGGCCAGAGCGTGCACGGTCGGGACCGGCTCGGTGCCCGCGTCCCCGCCCGCCGCCTGCAGCGCGTGGAACGGCTGGTCCGCGGGCAGGTGCTCGGCCAGGGGCAGGTAGCACAACACGTTGCCGCCCATGGGATGAACGAAGAACATCGGCGGCCGGGCTCCCTGCGGACGGATCGGCACCACCGGGTCGAACCGCGACACCGCGGCGTCGGACCGCAGCCGCTCGGCGAGCTTGGCCACCGTCGGCGCGGCGATGAAGCCCGACAGCGCGATCGCCACCCCGTAACGCTGCTCGATGAGCACGACGAGCCGCATCGCGGTCAGCGAACTGGCGCCGAGTTCGAAGATGTTGTCGTGCACGCCGACGATCGGAACCTTGAGCAGGTCGGCGAGGATCTCGGCGAGTGCGCGCTCCAAGTCGTCGCGCGGCGCCGTGGTGTCCGCGGCGACGGCGGCCGTGATCGGCATCCGCCGCAGCGTGCCGTCGTCTCGTTTACCACTCGGCGTGAGCGGCATCGCCTCCAGCCACTGGAAGTGCGTGGGCACCAGGTACTCCGGCAGCGTCTCGCGCAGCCGGGCGCGCACCGCGTCGAGGTCCACCGCTGCTGGATCGCCGACGAGGAAAGCCGCGAGGAAGTTGTCGATCCCGTCGCGGCGGCGCGGCACCACCGCCGCGTCCCGGATTCCCGCCAGACCCAAGCCGATGATCGCGAGTTCCACCTCGGCGGGCTCGACCCGGAAGCCGCGGACCTTCACCTGCGAGTCCGCGCGGCCCACACACACGATGTCGCCGCTCGGCAGCGCCAGACCGAGGTCGCCGGTGCGGTAGAGCACGGAGCCCTCGGCGGACGGATGCGGCACGAACCGCTCGGCGGTGAGCTCCGGTCGGCCGAAGTAGCCCTCCGCCAGGCACGCGCCGCCGAGGTGGATCTCGCCCTTGACGCCTTGGGGGACCGGCCTGCCGCGCTCGTCGAGCAGGAGCACCTCGGCGCCGTCGATCGGCTTCCCGATCGGCGGGAGCGCCGGATGCCGGGCCGGGTCGCCGGTCATCGAGAAGCTGGTGACCACATGGGACTCGGTCGGCCCGTACTGGTTCTCCAGGATCACGCCCGGCAGTGCCGAGCACAGTCCGCGGATCTCCTCGGTCACCCGGAGCTGCTCGCCGGAGGAGATGACCACCCGCAGTGCCCGGGGCACCAGCTTCAACGCCGTCGAGGTCTCGGCGAGCTGCTGCAGCGCGACGTACGGGAGGAAGACCCGCTCGACCGCGGCGGTGTCGAGGAGCCGGAGCAGGGCGGGCATGTCCCGCCGGGTCGCCTCGGAGACCAGCAGCAAGGAGCCGCCACCGCACAGCGTCGCGAAGATCTCCTGGAACGACACGTCGAAGCTCAGCGGCGCGAACTGCAGTGTCCGCCCGCCGACGGCGCCGCTGGGCACCCGGTTCTGCCAGGCCACGAGGTTGGCCGGCGAGCGGTGCGGCATCGCCACACCCTTGGGCTCGCCGGTCGAGCCGGACGTGAACAGCAGGTACGCCGTCTGGTCGAGACTGATCGGCCGGCGGGCATCCGTGCCCTCAGGCTCCTCAGCGGTCACGGTTTCCGCGTCGAGGAGCACGGCCGGGTCGGCGACGAGCTGGGCGTGCGCGCGGTGGGCGATCACCCGGACCGGCCGCGCCCGCTCCAGCATGGCCGTCAACCGGGCCACCGGGTATCCGGCGTCGAGCGGGACACAGGCCGCGCCCGCCTTCGCGACACCGAGGACGACGGCGATCAGCTCGGGGGAACGGTCCATCGCGATCCCGACCCGGTCACCGGTCTTCGTGCCCGCCGCCATCAGGTGGCCCGCCACCCGCTCGGCCACGGCGTCGAGTTCGGCGTAGGTCCACTCGACCGCGTCGAACACGAGCGCCGTCGCATCCGGCGTGCGCGCGACTTGCTCGGCGAAGAGCTGGACGACGTCGCGCTCCTCGCGCGCCGGGTTCGCCACGATCGCGGGTTCTGCCACGAGGAAACCGAAATCGACCGTCCCGTGTGGATCCCCGGCCAGCCGGGCGAGCACCTGGATGTAGGTCGCGCCGAAGTCCTCTGCCTGCGACGGGGTGAAGGTGCGGCCGTCGTAGTCGAGCCGCAGCTCGATCCCGCCGTCGGTCGGATCGACGATGGCGTTGACCAGGATCTTGAAGTTCGTCTCCTCCCAGGTCTTGAAGTCGGTCAGCCGCACCCGCGGCAGCCGCAGCATCGTGCTGAGCACGTGGAAGTGGACGTAGTTGAACGCCGACTCCACCTGCAGCTCGCCGCCCTGGTCGGCCTGGATGGCGCTGAGCGGGTAGCGGCGGTGCGGGTGGCTGTCCTGCTCCTGGGCGAACAGGCCGCGCACGGTGTCGAGCCAGGTCGGGCCCGCGGTCACCCGCACGGGCATGGTGTTGAGGAACAGGCCCACGATGCGCTCGGCGTCGCGCTGCTCGGGCCTGCCGTGGGTGATCAGCCCGGTGACGAAGTCGTCCGCGCCGAACCTGGCCCGCATCGTCAGGCAGTAGGCCGCGAACAACACCGACTTCACCGGCAGTTCCTGCGCCCGGGCGAACCGGCGGACCGTGTCACGCAGCTCCGTCGGCACCTCGACCCGGTGCACGATCTGCTCGGGGGCCGAAGGCGCCTCGTACGAACGGAATCCGTCGAGCGAGGGAAGTGTGACCCCGTCGAGCGTGCGCTTCCAGTGGTCGCGGTCGGCGTCGGAGTCGAGCGCCCGCAGCTCCTCACGGACATGGTTCGCGGGCGACGGCAGAGCGTGCGCGGGCACCGGAGCCACCGGCAGGCCGATGTCGTGGCCGTAGTCCTGCAGCAGTTCGCGCAGCAGGTTCGCCACGCTGCCGCCGTCGAGGATCGCGTGGTGAAAGCTCAGCACGAGGTCGATGGCGTCGGCCCGGACGTGCGCCCGCAGGTGGTAGAGCGGCGCCTGGGTGAAGTCGTAGCGGTGGAACCGGCGCTCGCGGATGTGCGCGCGGATCTTCGCTTCGGCGTCGGCCCTGGACATCGGACGCAGGTCGACCACGTCGAGTGCGCCCGGCGCCCGGTCGTGGATCACCTGCAGCGGCTCGGAGTTGCCCGCCAGATCGAACGAGGAGCGCAGGACCGGGTGCCGGTCGACGACCTTGCCGAACGCCCGCCGGAACTCGGCCTCCCGCCAGGGAATCTCCAGGGTGTACTGGAAGACGTCCTTGTACATCGCCGAGTCTTCGTGCTCGCGGCTGTGGAACAGCAGGCCGAGCTGCAGCCGGGTCACCGGGAAGGCGTCCTGGACCCCGGTCAGCCGAGCCCGGTCGACCGCGGAGGTCAACTCGAAGGGCGCGACCGAGTCCGCGGTGTGGTGCTCGGGGCCGAGCACGGCGACCGCGGCCAGTTCGGCCACCGTGGGCCGCTGGATGACGTCGGTCAGCGAGAAGTGGATGCCGCGCTTCTCGCTCTCCGCCCGGATACGCAGCATCAGCAGCGAGTCGCCGCCGAGGACGAAGTAGTTGTCGTGGATCCCGACCGACGCCACATCGAGGACCTCAGCCCACACGGCCGCGAGCACGGCTTCGGTCTCGGTGCGCGCGGTGTCCGCCTCGATCGCCGAGGACACCGTTCTGGGCAGCGCCCGCCGGTCGGCTTTCCCGTTGGGGGTCAAGGGGATCCGGTCGATCCGCAGGAAGTGCGCGGGGATCATGAACTCCGGCAGCGACTCGGCGAGCAGGCCCCGCAGCACCGGGTACTCGATCTCGGTGTCGGCCACGTAGTAGCCGACGAGGTAGGTGCCGCGGGCCGCGGACTCCCGGTCGATGACGATGGCGTCGCGCACCTCGGGCACCGCCGCGAGCCGGTTCTGCACCTCGCCGAGTTCGACCCGGTTGCCCCGGATCTTCACCTGGCCGTCGATGCGGCCCAGGTACTCGATCTCGCCGTCCGCGAGCAGCCGAGCGAGGTCCCCGGCGCGGTAGAGCCGCCCGCCGGGGGTGAACGGATCGTCGACGAACTTCTCCGCCGTCAGCTCGGGTCGGTCGAGGTAGCCCCGGGCCACCCCGACACCGCCGACGCACAGTTCGCCCGCGACCCCGACCGGCTGTCGCTGCCCGGCGGCGCTGAGGATGTGCAACTCGGTGTTGTCGATGGGCCTGCCGATCGGCACCCGCCGCACCGGGCCCGCGCTCGGGCAGTCGTAGTAGGACACGTCGACGGTGGCCTCGGTGGGGCCGTAGAGGTTGACCAGTTGCGGTGGGTCGGCCGCGAACACGCGGTTGAACTGCTCCACCCGCGCCGGCGGCAGCGCCTCGCCGCTGCAGAACACCAGCCGCAGCCCCGACGCCGCCTCGACCAGGTCGGGCGACTGCTCCAACAGGTCCAGGAACGGGCCGAGCATCGACGGCACGAAATGCAGCACCGTGACACCCGCGCTCATGATCGTCCGCAGGATCTCGCGCGGGTCCTTCTCGCCGCCCGGCGGCAGCAGCGCGACCCGGGCGCCCTCGATGGCCCACCAGAACAGCTCCCACACCGAGACGTCGAACGAGGTCGGCGTCTTCTGCAGGATCACGTCGTTCGGGCCGATCGGATACCGCCGCTGCATCCAGGCCAGCCGGTTCACCACCGAGCGGTGCTCGACCATGACGCCCTTGGGCGAGCCGGTCGAGCCGGACGTGTAGATCACGTACGCGAGGTCGCGCGGGCTGACGGCGGGCAGGTCCGCGCCGGCTTTCGGCAGGTCGTCCATGCGGATCACCTGGTCGGCGGGCACGCCGGGGGCCTCTGTCATGGGGTCGACCAGCACGACCTTGGCCCGGCTGTCCGCCAGCAGGAACTCGACGCGGGCTTTCGGGTAACCGGGGTCGACGGGGACGTACGCGCCGCCCGCCTTGAGCGTGCCGAGCAGCGCGGGCAGCAGGTGCGGACCGCGTTCGAGGAGGACCGCGACCCGGTCACCGGGGCGCACGCCCGCCGCGTGCAGGACGCCCGCGACCTGGTCGGCGCGCCTGTCGAGTTCCGCGTAGGTGACGGCGTCACCCACGACCGCGATCCGGTGAGGGGCGCGTGCGGCCCGCGCGGCGATCAGGTCGTGGAGCGTGGCGTCGGGGAACTCGACGCGCGGGCCCGCCACGTCGGGCCGGTCGCCCTCGGTGAGCACCGGCAGGGTGTCGACGAGGCGGTCCGGGTGGTCGAGCGCCTGCTCGATGAGGGTGCGGATGTGTCCGCCCACCGCGTCGGCCGGGAAGTCCTCGTCGAAGACGTCGAGGGCGTACTCCAGGTCGACCGCGACCTCGCTGACGTCCTCGAAGGCGCGGACCACCACCGAGAGCGTGTCCTGGTCGTGGCCCCGACTCATGATCACCGTGTCCCGCTCGACACCCGGGATACGGGTCGGCCGTGGGAAGCGGACATAGGAGATGGTGACGTCGAACAGGGTGCGGGCCTGTGCTCCGCTCTGCGGCAGCGCGCGCAGCACATCGCCGAGCGCGAGCTTCTCGTGCTCCTGCAAGGCCTTCGTCGAGGTCCGCACCGCGGCGGCCAAGTCCGTCATGGACCGGCCGTCGATCCGCACCCGCAACGGCAGCGTGTTCGCGAACTGCCCGAGCGTCTCCCGCGCGGTCGCGGACGGGCGGTTCAGCATGGGCACGCCCAGCACAACCTCCGCCGACCGGTGCACCCGCGTGAGGTAGGTGGCGAAGACGCCCGCGATGTAGGCGAACGGCGAGGCGCCCGCGGCCAGCATCCGCTCCACCAGGCCGCCGTCGAGCACGAACGTGGTTCGGCCGAAGCGGCGCTCGCCGGTCGGCACTGTCCGCGCGAACAACGCGGGTTCGACATCCGTCAATTCCCGCTGAAAGAAAGTCCGGTCGCTCTCGTGCGCGGTCGAGGCGCGATACCGCTGATCTTCTTCAAGGAATTCAAGATATGACTGGCGTGGGCCATTCGCGGGCACTCCATGGTCGGCCATATGGGCGTAGTCGGCGAATACCTGCCTGCTGAACTCGTTCAGCGCCCAGCCGTCCATCATCACGTGGTGCGTCCGCAGGTACAAATGATTTACCTCGGCGCTCTCACGTAACAGCGTGACCTGGTACAGCCGCCCGCCGTTCGCCTGGAAAGCGCTCGCGAACGCCTGCTCCATCCACTGCGCGCACGCACCGGCCGGGTCGGCGGCGGTGCGGAAGTCCATCAGCTCGATCACCGGTTGTTCATCGGATAGCCACTGGTAGGGCTGGCCATCGCGCTCGCCGAACCGGAGCCGGAACGCGTCGTTGCCGTCCACCGCACGTTCCAGGCACGCCCGCAGCACCTCGAGGTCCACCGGCCCGGTGAGCCGCTCGTGGATGGCGCCGTTGAATTGCGGGGAATCCGGAAGCACCGAATCAGCCGCCCAGACGTCGCGCTGGTAGGAGTTAAGCGGAAACTGTGCGTTGTTGACCACGTGGTCACCTTTCGGAAACTCGGGAGACGTGTTCCCATTGTTCTGTGGACCGATTTTTCGCGACCCGCGTCACATCCCCTTGAGCACGCTGGCGGTCACCCCAGTTGATCGTTCCGAGATCCAACGTAGTCCGGTCCTGAAAGTGTTTCCACTACTCTCCCGCGCAGTCGTGTCGACTGCATATTCGAGTAGTCCTGGCCGGTCGCCCCGCAATGCCACTGCTTTAAAAGATCAAGTTGGTGGTGGTTGGAGTGGGTGTAGGAGGACCCGGTAGGTGAGGACCTGAACGGCTGGTGTGTTCGGGGGTCGTCGGTCGTAGCGGTTGGTGTGTCCGCGT
>NZ_JBOHGC010000085.1:0-1784 GCF_050699995.1 Actinokineospora sp.
TGGCTTCGTTGACCGGCTGGAACACGGCGTTGTCGCCCGCGGGGCAGCTGTTTCCCGTCGACTACGCGGAACGGCCTGCCGGTGAAGTCACCGACAGGCCGTTCCGGGTGTCCAGAGTGGATCAGGCGTCGAGGCGTTGGGTTGTGCCCGAGCTGATTCCGGTGGTGGTCACGGTGAGATCGTCATAGAAGGTGTGCACGGGGTCGTCGGGATGGTTGTCGTCGCGGTTGACCAGGGTCAGGGTGTAGCTGTGGCCGGCGATCAGCTGGGCGGTGCCTTGTTTCCATCCTTGACCGTTCGTGCAGGTCTTGGCCAGCGGCGTCGTCGACGTGCCCGCTGTGTCGTCGGTGAGTGTCGCCTTGGCCCACGCGTACTTCACGGTGTCCGGGCACGTCTGCGCGTACCAGAAGGACAGTTGGCCGGACGGCGGCGCCGTGAAGGTCTGGCGCACGGTGGACTCGCCGTTGGTGGCGGTGGTCGCGCCGAGTCGGACGGCGTGAGTGCCGCCGTGGGCGCCGCTGTTGACCACAGTGGAGCTTGCGCCCGTGCCGCCCGCCGTCCAGCCGGAGAGGTCGCCTGCTTCGAAGCCGCCGTTGGCCAAGCCGCCGCCACCGCCGCCGACCGTGAGCGCGACCGTGGCCGTCTTCGTCGCCGACATCCCGGTGCCCGTGACCGTGATCTTCGCGGCGCCGGGGGTGGCGGACCCGGTGGCGGAGAGCGTGAGCGCCGAACTGGAGCCGGCCGTCACCGTGGCGGGGTCGAACGTCGCGGTGACGCCGGCGGGCATGCCGGTGGCCGCGAGCGCGACGGACTGAGCCGCGCCGCCCGTCACGGTCGTCGTGATCTTCAGGGTGGCCGACTGTCCCGGTTGGACGGACAGGGTGTCCGGTGCGGCGGCGAGGGAGAAGTCGTTGCCGGTCGGATCGCCCAGCTGGGCACGGATCCGGGCCTCGTACTGGGTGATCTTGGCGCCCACCTGCGGGCCCGCGCAGTTCGAGTCACCGGACTCGATCAGGCCGACCAGCCGGTACCCCGCGGGCGTGCTCGCGACCAGCGGACTGCCGCTGTCCCCGGAGCACACCCCGAGCGTGTCGTTCTTGACCGGGCCGAAGCAGAGCTGCTTCTCCGGGGTGAACGTCCAGCCGATGTTCTCGCAGCCCCCGGACGCGTCCGGGTCGATGATCGGCAGCGTCGCCTTCTTCATGACCGGGTCGTAGTCGGCGCTGGTCGTGCCCGCCCCGGACTTCCCCCACGTGGACAGTGTGGTCGAGGTGCCGACCGCGTTGAGCCCGGTGTCGGTCGCGAGGGGGAGCAGTGAGCTCGGGGACCCGAGGTTCCGGTCGAGGGTCAGCACGGCCACGTCGTCGCCCGCCAGGCTGCCCCACTGGTACTCGGGGACCTTCCAGAACGAAGTGATCTTCGCGACCGTGCCCGCGGTGGTGGTGAGGTCGGTGCGGCCCCAGATCACCGTTTTGTCCTTGATGTCGCCGTACGCGGGGTCCATGCAGTGTGCGGCGGTGACGACCTTGTTCGGCCGAACCAGCGCGCCGCCGCACGACACCTTCTGCGGGTGGGCGCTGCCCGCCCTGGTGATCACCACAGTCCACGGGTACTGGTCGTGGGTGGTGTGCTCACCGCCCTTGACCGCGAGCGCCGAACTCGCTGCCGGAACCAGGGTCGCCACGACGGCGGCGACACAGAGCCCGGCCTTGATGACGAGACGTCTCATTGTCGTTCCTTTCCGTCTAGAGGGTGATCGACCAGGAGTCGAGAGTGCCGCTGTC
>NZ_JBOHGC010000086.1:0-4253 GCF_050699995.1 Actinokineospora sp.
GCCGGCGCCTACGCCGAGGCCAGCACGCGAGGCGCACCGCAGGCAACTCAGTGCGCGGATCGTTGGCACCTATGGAAGAACCTGGGCGAGGCCGTCGAGAAGACCGTGATCGCCCACCGCACATGCCGGTCCGAGCCCGTCGCACGCGACGACGCCGGTGACGATGCCACTGGCTGCACGACCGCGACAACCGAGACGGCAGCGCCGAGGCTCGACATCGAGCCGACCGACTCGGCCGCGACCTCGGAGTCGTCATTCGTGACGAGGATGCGCGAGCGGTATGCCGCCGTGCGGGCCTTGCACGCCGAGGGCATGTCGATCCGGGCGATCACACAGCAGTTGCGACTGGACCGCAAGACCGTCCGGCGGATCGTCCAGGCCGACGACGTCGAGGACCTCATCGCCAAGACCACGTCCCGGTACTCGCTGCTGGACAACCACAAGCCCTACCTCAACCACCGCTGGACCAGCGGCCACACCAACATCACACGGCTGATTGCCGAGATCCGCGAGCAGGGCTACCGGGGCAGCGCCCAGACCGTCTATCGCTACCTGCGCCCCTTCCGCACTGGCCGCACCACACCACCCGATGGCGTCACTGCCGCATCGCCCGCCCCACCGAAAATCCGGCACGTCACCGGATGGATCATGCGCGATCCCGAGAATCTGTCCGACAAGGACAGTGTTCGGCTCAAGGAGATCCTGGCCCGCTGCCCCGAACTGGATGCCACCCGCCGGCACGTCGACGCATTCGCATCCATGATCCGTGACCTCACCGGTGACCGCCTACCCGACTGGATGGACCGCGTCCGCGACGACAACCTGCCCGCACTGCACTCGTTCGTCAACGGCCTTCGGCAGGACCTGGCGGCGGTGACCGCCGGACTCACCCTGCCATGGAGCAATGGCCCCACCGAGGGCACGGTCAACAAGATCAAGCTCCTCAAGTGGATGGCCTTTGGTCGAGCTGGATTTCCCTTGCTGCGGAAGAGGATTCTGCACGCAACGTAGGGTGAACCTGTCAGCTCAAGCCAAGTTGATCACGCAACTTGGCCCAGAGCCCTTCGACCTGGCAGGCGACCGTGGTGTAGGAGACGACCCCGCGTGATCCACTATGGACTTTAGGCTGTCAGGTCCTCGGACACCATGATTTCCTTGGTTCCGGTCTGGTCGGTGTCGGGTGCGATGAGCTGCATTCGGCTGCGGGCCAATAGTTCCGGTCCGATGTAGCGGTGTCCTTCGGCACATGCTGACATGCCCGCGGTAGGCGACATGCGCGGTGAACGCCCGCAGGTTCGGGCCGTAACAGACGCCGGACACCCCGCCGGGGCCGGGGCCTGGGTCAGATGTCCGGCCGAGCAACGCCTGCGCATCAGGTTGAACTGGACCTTCTCCACGTGTACCGGTGGGATGTCCCACTGCTGCACCGGGGTGAACCCCTCACACACCGAACCCGTGCCCAGGTGTTCTCCGCAGGTCGAGCACTCGGCCGGTTCGACCGGCACGGTGTCGCCCATCTCCGCCTCGGGAGCCAACTCCAGGCCCGAGCCGGGGTGTCCCTTCTGCCCGCCGGGCTTGCGGTCGGTGGACCGTTCCCGCTGGGAATTCGCCTTGCGCCGCTTGACTTTCGCCGCGATCGAGTCAGTTGACGGCGGCGTCGAGGAGTTCGTCGAGTCCATCCCCAACCGGCGCCGAAGTTCCGCGTTCTGCGCCTGCTGCACCAACGCGATCAACCTTCACTCCTCGACCAGCAACTCGTCCTTACCAGCCAACTGGTCTCGCTGGAGGTGGATCAACGTGTCCTGCGACGCGATCAACTCGTCCTTGTCCGCCACCACCCGGCGCAGACGAGCGTTCACCGCGCGAAGATCGGACCCAACTCCAGATCATCCCGCACCCAGCCATCAGGTCAAACCGACGCAACCCCGCAGGTCACCCACCACCCTGAATGGACACGTTTGTCGGCATAATCCCAGGTGTACTCGCTGGTGGTGGACCTGTTGGTCCAGCAGGTCAGTCCGCCCACCTGGCGACTGTTCGCCACCGCCACACCGGTGGCGATGGCCCAGCGGAGTCGCACTCTTGAGTTCCCGCGGCGCCAGTCGCCAGAGGTCGGAACTGGTACCCACCAAACTAAGATGATCTTGGAACGACCCTGGCCCGCAGGTCACGCCGACCGTGAATGGACACATCGTTTGCCTCTTCATCCTCGGCCATTTAGCCCAAGGGCGAGTAGTTTCCTCAACCATGTTCCTCTTGTCGCCGCGGTGCGCGGATTAGTCGAATTGCCGTATTGACGGGGCCTTGGCACCGTGCGATCTTTGCTCGATGAAAAGACGATTAGCGTTGATGTCGACCCTGGCGCTGGTGTTCGTGGGTGTTGCACAGCCGTCTTTCGCTGGACCGGCCGCAGCGGTCGGCGAACTGGCTTCCTTATCCCTTCAGCCCGCAGGTCAATTTATTCGGATCTGGGACGATCGGGGAACCGGTGCCGACGGCGACGTGTCCGTCTGGCGGCCGCATGTCGGGCTGTACCCGGGTTATCATTCCCTCGGGGACATCGTCATGAAAGGGTATGGCGCTCCGTCCAACACTTTTCTGGTCCGGGACGAGGCCGACTTCCTGGCCCGCCCTACAGGTTACCGCTGGATCTGGGACGACAAAGGCTCCGGCGGCGACTACGACGGCTCGCTATGGGAGCCGATTCCCCCGATGGGCTACATCTGCCTGGGCAGTGTCGCGAATTCCGGATACTACCCGCCGTCCACCGACGTCGTTCGCTGCCTCAAGTCCACCTATACGTTGCCCGGTGTCGCAGGCAAGGAATGGGACGATAGCGGATCCGGCGCCGACGACGACGTCAGCCTCTGGCAATCCGACCCCGCCGACTACCGCGGTTTGTCCACGTCGACTTTCGTCGCCCGCCAAGGACACAGCGACAGCGGTGGTGCCCAGCGCTACCGAGTGATCAACAAGACGCTCACCCGCGAACCCGCCCTGTCCGGGTCGCCGGTCACCACCGCGACCGCCCGAGCGTTCGCCCCCCGCGTGTGGATGCACCCGGGTGAGTCCTATTTTCCGTCGTCGGTGGAGTTCCACCTCTCCAACGTGCATGAATCCAAAGGCTATCTGGTCACCAACCAGGCACTCGGTTGCGACTCGTGCACCGACCCCGCTTTCCTGGACGGCGTTCGGCCGAACTCCGCCGCTGTCAGCACGTACGCCGAAGTCGTCCACCGCACGGACAACGGCGTGCCCACCAATGTCACCGACATCGTGTACTGGATGTTCTACCCGTACAACGACGGGAAGCGCGTCTGCATCGGACTGATGTCACCCTCGGGCTGCATCGGCGGCTTCAGCACCTTCGGCAACCACGTCGGCGACTGGGAACACGTCACCATCAGATTCGTCGGCGGTCTGCCCACGAAGGTTTACTACAGCCAGCACGCCGACGGTCAGGAGTTCACTTTCGGTGATAAGCGCATTCGGCTGACCGGATGGCGCCCGGACGTCTATTCGGCGAAGGGATCGCACGGTTCCTATCCGGGGACCGGAGTCCACGTGTACCGCGGACTCCCCAACGGCGACCAGCTCAAAGACGAGACCGGATCCGGCGTCCTGTGGGACACCGCTTCGGCCCTGGTCGCATTCACCTGGCAGCCCCGGGGAACGTACACCGGACCATTGGCCTGGCTCAACATCACCAGCCGGTGGGGCAACCCGAAGTCCGGTTGCGCGATCTCGGAACCGGTCAGCGGTCAATGCGTGCTGAACGACGGGCCGGAGGGTCCGATGCTCAGGGACTACTCACAACCGCCGCTCAAACCGATGGAGTGACATTGTCAGCCCCGATCGCTCCGCCCAGTCGCCAGGCCGAGGACGATCAGGCGGAGTGGCCCCGGGCGACCGACACCACGTGTGCTCGGTCGCAGGGGGGGTGCTCCCAACAGCATGGTCACGATCGACATCATCGCGCCGCCGATCAGGTCCGCGCACGTACGCAGGTCCTCCGCCGACCACTGCGCCAGGCCGGTGAACCGGCCGGGGTCCACCGCCACCTCTTGCCCAGCAACCGCGGTTCCGCCGCACCGACGGCACGCTGCCGCGTCGCTCGCGCAGTAAGAAGCGGAAATGTGGCCATGCTTGCCGACTTGTTTGACCAGGATGTCCCCAATCCGCGGATCGCACGCGCACATGGCGGCCGCTTATGCGCGTCGCGCAGCATGGTCCGGGGCCTCTCAGAGGTAACG
>NZ_JBOHGC010000087.1:0-26993 GCF_050699995.1 Actinokineospora sp.
ACGCGGCACCGAAGCCGGTGGAGCGTGAGTTCGTCCGCCGGGTCAACGCCGGTGGGGTCGCCTGCACCGTGCGCGACACCCGAGGCCAGGAGATCGCCGCGGCCTGCGGCCAACTCGCCGCCGAAGGCTGACACAGGCCGCGGCGAAATGCTAGCATTGACAGCAGTGCTGGCATTGGAGGTGCGCAGTGGCGACGTTGACCATCCGGGATTTCGATGATGATCTGAAGGCCGAACTGCGGATTCGGGCCGCCCGACATGGTCGCTCGATGGAAGCTGAAGTCCGGGCGATTCTCAGCGAGGTGCTGACCAGGCGAACGTCAGGATCGGGCATGGCAACACGGATCCGACAGCGGTTCGCGGACGCTGATGATGTTTCGTTTGAGCCTCCGCCGCGGACCGAACTCGCGCGAGCGGCGGAGCTACCTGAGTGATTGTTCTCGACACCAACGTCGTCTCCGAGCTGATGCGGGTCGTTCCCGATGAAAGCGTCGTCGCGTGGGTTGATCAGTACCCGGCTGGCGACATTTTCGTCACGGCGGTGACGGCGGCCGAGTTGTTGCATGGGGTTGAGCGGCTGCCTGATGGTCGCCGTAAAAGTGTGCTCATGGTCAAGGTCGCCGAGCTTCTGACCCAGGACTTCCAAGGTCAGGTTCTGCCCTTCGGTATCGCGGCGGCGGCGCACGCTGCGCAGCTCTCCGCGGTGCGCGAGCTCGGCGGCAAGCCGATCAGCATGGCTGACGCGCAGATCGCCGCGATCTGTCTGCACCACAACGCGCACCTGGCCACCCGAAACACCAAGGATTTCATCGACACGGGAGTCCGCGTGCTGAATCCGTGGGGATGAGGTCCACGCGCGTCTTTGGTCGGCTCGCGTCAGGCCGGCCCTACTTCGCCTGAAGAACCCTCGCGAGCACCTGGCGCAATGTCTCGCGCTCCTGCTTCGGCGCGAACGACGGGTCCACCGCGACCCGGTTGAACAAACCGTCCACCAGTACCGCCAGCCAGGTCGCGGCGGTGTCGACGTCCAGACCGGGATCGATGTGGCCCGCCGCTGTCGCGCGCTCGACCAACGCGGCCAGCCCGGCGCGCAGCGTCCGGTCGTTGGCCGAGACCAGTTCCGCGATCCGCTCGTCCCGAGTGGCCTCGGCTGAGATCTCCAGGGCGAGCTTGGCGTACTCGTCGTCGGCCAAGTCGATGAGCAGGTCGAAGAACCCGGTCAATGCCGCCCACGGGTCCATCGTGGACAACTCGGCGAACAGGGCCTCGGTCTCGGACCCGTCCTGCTCGACGATCGCCGCGAAGATCGCGTGCTTGCTTTCGAAGTAGTGGAACAGATTGCCCGAGCTCATCCCGGCCTCGGCGCAGATGTCGGCGGTGCGGGTCTGACCGAAACCCTTGCGCGAGAAGCACCGCGCCGCCGCGGCCAGGATCTGGCGGCGGCGCGCCTCGTGCTTGGCCGGGTCCACGGTACGCATCGGGCTTGATTCAACCAGGGAGTTGACGGCGGAGGATCATCGCGTCCAATATTAGACCGAGCACTCGGTTTATGAAAGAGGTACGCAATGTCCGCACCACATCGCATCCAGCGGGTCGACGCCCTGCGCGGCTTCGCCCTCTTCGGCATCCTGGCCGTCAACGTCTGGGCGTTCGCCACCGGCTACTACGCCTCCGGGATCGCCGACCCGGCCGGAGATCCAGTCATCCAGCTGATCGTCTCGACCCTGTTCGAAACCAAGTTCTACCTGCTGTTCTCCTTCCTCTTCGGCTACAGCTTCACCCTGCAGCTCGACTCGGCGGCCCGCGCGGAAGCCGCGTTCGTGCCCAGGATCGTCCGCAGGCAACTGGGGCTGGCCGCGATCGGCGTCGCCCACGCCGTGCTGCTGTTCCACGGCGACATCCTCACCACCTACGCCGTGCTCGGCATGGTGCTGCTGGCCCTACGCGGCCTGTCCACCGCCCGCGCGGTTCGCGTGGCCATCGGCCTGGTGGTGGTCGCGGGCACCGCGTGGACCCTGCTCGGCGTCCTGGATCTGTTCACGCACAGCCAGGTCGATGCCGCCGCGGTGTCGGCGAGGGTCGCCGACACGGTCGCCGCGTTCCGTGGGACGCCCGGAACCGTTGTGGCCGAACACCTTCGGCAGCTTCCCAGCACTCTGGTGGTCGTGCTGCTGGTCCAGGCCCCGAGTGCGCTGGCGATGTTCCTGCTCGGCTCCGCCGCGGGCCGGGAACGGGTGCTCGCCGAACCGGAGCGGCACCGGGCCCTGTGGTCATGGCTGCTGCGCGCGGGCTTGCCGGTCGGGCTTGTCGGGGCCGCGTTCTATGGCTACGTAGCGACCTACCACCCCGGCGGCCCGGTCGAGACGCTCGCGATGGGCATCGGCATGCTCACCGCCCCGCTGCTGACCGGTGGTTACGTCGCGGCGCTGCTGAAACTGTTCGAGACCCGCGCGGTTGCCATGTTCTCGCCGGCGGGCAAGCTGGCGTTGACCAACTACGTCGCCCAGTCCGCCGTGCTCAGCGTCGTGTTCCTCGGGTACGGCCTCGGCCTGATCGGCAGGCTGCCCGTCCCCGCGGTGCTCGGCGTGGCGATCGTCCTCTATGCCGCACAGCTCGCTGTCAGCGCATGGTGGGTGCGGCGACATCGCTACGGACCGCTGGAATGGCTGCTGCGCGCGGCGACCCTGGGCAGGCTCTGTTCCCGCGAGCAAACGATGATCAGCCGTATGGCGGACTCACCATTACCGCGTCAGGCCGCCCGGTAGGGTCTCCGATGCCGACGAACGACCTTGGGGGGACTGTGGGCATGCCGGGGGACGACCGGGCCAGTCTGGTGGCGCGCAACGCCGCCATGAAGGAGCAGGTCGACAGTCTTCTCGACACGTTCCACCGGCAGACCGAGATGCTGCGTGACGCCCAGGCCGCGGCCGCGCAGACCTCGGCGTCGGTCAGCTCCAAGGACGGGCTTGTCCGCGCCACCGTCGATTCCAGCGGGGCGCTCGCCAACCTGGAGTTCGCTCCGTCGGCGTTCGAGCGCAGCACGCCTGAGGCGTTGGCACGCACGGTGTTGCAACTCGCCCGCGAAGGGGCGGCCCAGGTCAAACAGCAGGTCGCCGGGTTGATGTCGCCGCTGACCGAGGGGCTGCCCGACCTTTCCGACCTCGTCGAGGGTGCCCCGTCGCTGTCGGGGCTGCTGCCCAAGATGCCGGAGGTGCCCACGCCACCGCCGATGGTCGAGCCGGAGTCCTATGAGGACGAGAGCGCGGTCTTCGGCGGCGCCGAGGCCGCTCCCCAGGCGCCCGTCCGTAGGCCGCGCCCGCCGCGCGATGACGACGACGATGAGCAGCCCGATAGCTGGCTGAACCGGGGTGGCCGGTGACCGCGGGGGGCGGCTTCAGCATCGAGCCGGACGTCGCGGCGAGCGCGGCGACCAAGCTCGGCTCCGCCGGCGACCAGATGGCCAACGTGGGCCGGGCGCTGGCGGACGCCCTCGCCGCCGAGGGGGCGTGCTGGGGTGGGGACGAGTCCGGCCAGGAGTTCGCCAAGGACTACGTGCCTGGCGCGGACGGCGCGGTCAAGGCCTTCACCTCACTCGCCGATGGCCTGCGGGGCATGAAGCAGGCCGTCACCGACGCGATGACCGCGTACGAAAGCACGGACCAGGGCAGCTTCCAAGCATTGAACGGGCAAGGGAACTGACTTTGTCGACCGTGGCGCGCAGGGGGTAAAGCGCAGTGGGTATGGAGATGCCCGACGAGGTCAAGTGGCTCTTGCCCATCGTCGTCGGCGAAAGCTGGCCGGAGGGCGATGAGGACAAGCTACGCAACCTGCGCGACGCCTGGCACCGGGCGGCGCAGGCGGTGCCGGGCGTGGCCCAGACCGCCGACCAGGGCGCGAACTCGGTCATCGACGTGTGGACCGGCCAGAGCGCCGAGGCGTTCGAGAAGATGTGGCAGAAGTTCGTCGAGGGCGACGACGCCTACTTCACCGCGATCGCCAAGGCCTGCCAAGCCCTGGGTGACTCCTGCGACGCCACGGCCCTCGACGTCGAGTACACGAAGTACATGATCATCGCTTCGCTGATCATGCTCGCCATCTCCATCGCCGCCATGATCGCCTCGGCGTTCGTCACCTTCGGCGCCTCCACCGCAGGCATCGTCCCCGCGCAGATCGCGACGCGGATGACGGTGCAGATGCTGTTCCGGCAGCTGCTGCAGAAGCTGATGCAGCAGGGCTTCAAGCACGCGGCGAAGGAGGTCCTCAAGAAGGTCCTCCGCGAGGTCGGCGAGGGAATGATCGAGGAAGTCCTCCTCGACGTCGCCGTGCAGGGCGTCCAGTTCGCCACCGGCGACCGCAAGTCGCTGGACCTGAGCAAGACCACCGACGCCGCCATCAGCGGTGCCGTCGAGGGCGTCGTCGGCGCCGCCGCGGACGCCATCCCCAAGGGCGCCACCCGCGGCCTGTCCGACAGCGTCGGTGGCCAGATCGTCGACAACGCGGCCAGAGGCGCGGTCCGCGGCGCCGCGGAAGGCGTCGCCACGACCGTCGGCGAAGCGGCCGTGACCGGCAAACTGGGCGAGCTGTCCGCCAAGGACCTCCTGATGAGCGCCTCGGGCGGCGCTGTTGACGGCGGAGTCGGCGGCGCCAAGGGCGGCATGGACGGCATCGCCAAGGCGAACCTGCCGACCCTCGACACCGACTACGGCACTGGCGACGCGGACCTTCCCGGCCCCCGCCAGACCCCGCCTAGCGATCCCGCACCGAGTCAATCTGCCCCGGCCACTCAGTCCACACCGAACCCTTCCGATCCGTCACCGTCCACATCGGACTCGCCTGGTTCTGGGGCAGGCCGGTCGGAATCCCCTGGCGCCGCAGGCGATTCGGGTGCTCGCGAGCCGAGCGTCCAATCGAGCCCGAGTGGCCAGTCGACTCCGCAGTCGTCGACACCGCCCTCGAATCACACCGAGAGCTCGGGCGCGCAACCCGCCACCGCCACAGGCGGGCTGGGGACTCAGGGTGGCCCGTCGCAGCCGGGTTCGGGTGGGTCGGGTGAGAGCCAGCAGGCGGGTCCGTCGCAATCCGCGTCTGGGCAGTCCGGTTCAGCACAGTCCGGCGGGCAGTCCGGTGCACCCCAGTCTGGTGGGTCTCAGTCTGGTGGGGCACAGCCGGGCGGGGCACAGCCGGGCGGGGCACAGTCTGGTGCCCCACAGGGGGGTTCGCCGCAGTCCAGTGGTCCCGCCCAGTCCGGGACGTCGCAATCGGGTGGTTCGCCGCAGCCTGGTGGTTCTGGCCAATCTGGTGGGTCCGCCCAGTCGGGTGGTTCGGCGCAGCCTGGCGGGTCGCCGCAGCCTGGCGGGTCGTCCTCGGCGGGCGGTTCGCCGCAATCCGGCGCCCCCGCTCAGTCTGGCGCGCCCGCTCAGTCGGGTGGTTCGTCACCGATCAGCGGCGGTGCTCCGCACTCCTCGGGCGGGGCCTCGCCGGCTCCGGCGGGTGGCTCGCCCGTGTCGACGGGCGCGCCCGCGTCGTCCGGCGCCTCAGCGGGATTGTCCGGTGTCACACCGACCTCGTCCGGGCAGGGGGGAACGCCCCCCACTCCTTCCACCGCATCGCCGAATTCGTCGGGAGGGTCGCCGTCCGCCGCGACGTCGTCGACCGGGGGGTACGGGCAGGCTCCGCCACCGGCGGGCGGGCAGCCCTCTGCCGCCAACGGCGGATACGGCATGGCACCTCCGCCTTCCGGGGGCTTCGGCCCCGGCAGCGGAGGGGCCGACCCTCGCCACCAGAATCCGCACACCGACGCGGTCGCAGCGGCGGGCTTCGCTGGTGGCCAGTTCCAGCCTCGGCCGGATGGCGCGCCTGGCGCTCCGCGCAACGACGGTTCACCCGCTCCGCAGCAGGGTGCCGGTTTCGCACCTCAGCAGATGGCCGGTGGTCTCGGACACCGCCCGCAAGGCGGCCCGGCGCCCGGATCCCAGCACCCCGGATCCCAGCACCCGGGATCCCAGCACCCCGGATCCCAGCACCCCGGATCCCAGCACCAAGGGCCACCGCAGCGGGGTCCCGTGCAAGGAGCGCCGCAGCCCGGGGGCAGGCACCCGCAACAACCGTTCCAGCAGGCTTCGGCAAGGCCCCCGCACAATCCGGGGCCACCTGGCCCGACGCAGGCCCCGCCAGGTCACCGGCCCGGACCTCCACCGGGTCAGATGCCGCCCGGCCAGCACCCGCAGGCGCCGCCCCAGGGCTTCACCTCGGCTGGTCCGCGCCATCCCGGGCCGCAGGCCCACCCGGCTTCCCCGCAGGGCTACAACCCCGCGGGGCAACGCCCACAGAACCCGCAGGGTTACAACCCCGCAGGCCAACGGCCACATAACCCGCAGGGTCACAACCCCGCAGGCCAACGGCCACAGAATCCGCAGGGCAACAGCCCCGCAGGCCAACGGCCACAGAACCCGCAGGGTCACAACCCTGCGGGGCAACGCCCACAGGATCCGCAGGGCTACAACCCCGCGGCGCAACGCCCACAGAACCCGCAGGGCCCCTACCCGCCGCAAGGGCAGAACCCGCCCGGCCCGCAGCGTCCCTACGCCCCGGGCGGCCAAGCCCCAGCGGGTCCCGGCTATCCCAATGTCGCGCCACAAGGCCCTGGTCAGCGCCCGCAGCAACCCGGTCCCCACCAGCAGGGCCCCGTGCCGCCATACCAGCAGCGGCCTCCCCATGGCGTCACTCCGAACGGGCCGCGGGCTCCGATGCCCCAGCAGGCGGGCCCACGTCCGCCCGTTGCCGGCCGTCCACCGGCGCAGGTCCCGCCGCAGGGGCAGCAGCCGCCACGCCAAGACGCCGTTCCGCCGCAGGCGTACAACGCCGGCCCACCGCCAGGAGCCATCACCACACCGCCGGGGCCTGGAGTGCTTGGCCCCGAGCCAGTCGACCCTGCCCAGCGAACGGATACCCCGGCCACGTCCACGGTCGCACCGGACTCCACCGACCGCACCCGGTCGGAGGCTGAGCCACCTGCTCCCGCGACCCGAGAGCCGATCGACACCGACACCGCCCCTGGGCCGGACGACACGTCCACCGACACGGCTCCGGACATCAATCCCGAGCCGGATCACACCGCAGGCGAGACCGCGACTCCCGAGTCGGATCGTGCCGAAGCCGACCTGTCGGATCCCACACCCGCCGACTCGGGGAACCCAGAACCCCGCTCGCCGAACGAGGACTACCTCTTCGACCCCGACCACCGGGCCACCGCGGCTGACCACGCGGCGATCGTGGCGGCCTTCGGCGAAGGCGACAGGCACAACCAGGTCATCGAGGAATCGCTTGCCAAGCGCGATTCCCATGAATCCCTTGCGCACCTTTCCGACGAAGCCGCGGTCTCGATCTACGCCTACACCGGGCACGACTTGTTCGTGTCGGCCAACAATGCCCACCGGATGGGTCCGGGGTCGCTGGGTGTCGATTTTGACAAGGCACAACACCAGGTCCGGTCGATCGTCTCGGCCCTCAACGAACTCGCACCGATGCGGGGTGAACTGGTCCGCGGCATCGACGTCGGTGGAAACCCGACTCTGGCGAAGCTGGTCGCCGACCAGTACGTGCCCGGCCGCACGACCGCGGAGCCGACGATCGTCAGCGCCACGATCAAGGACTCCGCGGACACCGTCTCGAAGTTCGGCGACGACGTCGAGATCCACATCCAGGCGAAGACCGCCCGCGATGTCAGCTTGCTGTCGCAGAACCGCGACGAACGGGAAGCGGTGTCCAAGCCCGGCACCCAGTGGTACACCCACGAGAAGGAGACGATCGAGGTCTCCGACGGCAAGACCACTCGGCAAAAGACGATCATCCGGGTCGAGGAGGTCCTCCCCGGAGACCCGCGTTACCTCGACAAGGCCGACGCCGAACGCGAGATGGCCGACCGTCGAGCGGCCAACCGGGACAACGCCAAGATCTTCAAGGCGCACGCGGACGAGATCAGCATCTCGACAAAACTCGATGGCGGAACACCGGACCAGCCGAAGGCCCCAGCAGCGCATCAGGGCTTCGGCGACGCTCTCGGCACCGGCTCCGATCAGGGCACACAGTCCGCGCCGGAGCCCAGTGTCATCGCGGACCGGCTCAACCCGCCCGAGCAGGAGGGCGGCTACGCTGGGACTGGTTCCCAGCACGACGGCGTAGCGCTCGGCGCCGACCAGGCGGGCGACCACGACTGGTCGCCGCTGGCCCACGCGACGAACCCGCCCAGCGAAGCCGCGATCCACGCCGACACAGCCAATCCGAATCAGGCGGCCAAGTACGTCGCCGAGCGGCACGGCGACATGGCCGAGGTCAACCCGCGCTACCGCGACGCGGACGCCTTCGAACGGGGCTACCAGACCAACTGCACCCGCGGCGTCGTCGCGAACGCGTTGCGGCACGCCGGGATCGACGCGCAGGCGGGCCCTCTGCGCCCCAAGGACATGGAGTCCATGGGCACGCTGGACTACGTTCGCGACCAGTTGGGCGGCGAGTGGCAGTCCCACGGCGGCTACGACGACGTCATCCGCACGATGCGCGAGCAGCCGGTCGGCTCGCGTGCGGTGATCGCGGTGAAATACACCGGTTCCGACGGCAACGAGTACGGCCACGTGGCGGAAGTGGTGAACACGAAGGAAGGCGTCGCGTTCATCGACCCGCAGAGCAACTCGCTCATGACCTTGCCGCACCCACCCGGGAAACTCGATCTCCTTCCCTATGACCCGGCTACTGTCGCCGAACGCCACGCCGCACGCGCGCACGCCGACGCCATGGGCGACGGCTCACCGAGCGAATCGCAGGTACGAGCGAGCAACACCGAGCAGGCGAGCCAGGCGGGCTATGGAGCCGCCGAGCAGGTAGGCGACCCCGCGGATCAACGGGGCGACCGCCCGCTGCCGACTCGTGAGCAGATCGCCGACTATCTGCGGGAACCTCGGGTGCAGGCCGCGCTTCAAGCGGGCGACGCGATCAGCCTGCGGGATCCGGACTCCCGGATCAAGGTGGACGGCAGGCAGTTGCACGTCGGCGAGGCGATCGTCGAATTGCTGCCGCGTCATCCCGAACTGGCCAGGATCTTGCGCGACGTGCCGTACCTGGAGAACTCACTCCTGGCGCGGCCACAGACTTTGTCGAACTTGCTGCGCCATCCGGAGGCGATTGTCGTCCTCGAGGATTGCGTGCGGGAGGTCCGTGACCACGAACCCGGTCCGCAAGCCCTCGCTGAGCATTTCGACGAACAGCCGAAACCACCCCCCGGCCTGCTCACCACTGAGCAAGCCGAGATATCGGGCAGGGCGGCGCAGATCGCTGCGGACAGCGATGATGCGCACCGGGCCCAACTGGGCTTCGATCGCCGGAAGATGACGGATGCGGCCTATCAGTGGGCGTATCTGGATGGGCTCTACGAGAACTGGGCGGGTAAACAGGCTCAGCTCCACGCCCTCGCCGAATCGGTGGCGAAAGCCAGTGGTGGTGCCGCGTTCTCGCGCCCGACCGAGAAGAGCCGAGTGCGGGCTGCGGACAAGATTAAAGACAACGGTGGTCACGCGGACAGGCTCACGGACCTCGTGGGGTCGAAGATCCAATACCGCTCGATGGCAGACGCTTACCGAGGCTTGAAGGCGTTGATGGAGCACGTTGCCAAGGACGGCTCCAAGGTGCGGATCGTGGAGTTCTCCGATCGGTTCGCCACACCGCAGAAGAGCGGCTACCGTGACCTACAGCTCAGTATCCGCCTCGAATTGCCGGACCGCACATTTCATGTCGCCGAACTTCGACTCCACTTGACGGCCATCGATGATGTGGCCGATTACGAACATGCGTTGTTCGAGGTTCGCCGTGACTTCAAGCACGTGGCCGACGAGCAAGGTCGGAAGATGAGCTGGGAGGAGCGTGCGCTGATCGGTTCGATCCTCGAAGAGGAGAAGCGCCGCTTCGGCACGGCTTTCGAGCTCGGTGAAGGCAAGGTACGAGGAGGTGGCTGATGGTCGAAATACCGTCCTATTTTAGGTACTACAACAAGACATTCAAGCTCGACGCCGACGCCGAAGGGAACTGGATCGGCTATCTGCTCAATATCGACACAGGCGAGTTCGAGTTGGACAACCGGCCGATCACCGAAGTGTTGTTCGCGACGTCGACCAGTGAGGTCGCCGTGCTCAATGAGGATGACTTCATCCGGCGCACCGAAGAGGAGCGTGCTGGCTACCTGCGCGGCGACGGTCCGATTTTCGCGTTGTACGACACGATTGCCGGACTTTTCGAACAGCGCGAACGAGAAGGCAGGCAAAGCTTCCATGACGAAGAACGCGCGCTGATCCGGTCGATCCGGAAGCGGACTTTCAAGATGTGGGAAGAGGAGTTCGCGCGGCGTGCGGCGGGCGAGCCGCCGAGTTTCACCGTCAAGCACAAATAGGATTGAGCATGGGCCGTCCTCATGGCGGGCCGCCGCGAGCTAGAGATTTCGTTCCGACAGGGAAAGGCTGAACCAGGGTGGAAGCCGCGGAGGCGGTGGCCAAGGCCGAGGAGTGGCTGCGCGCCGTGCACGGGCCTTCGGGTCTGCGGGTCGACCGCGACAAGGTGCGCCGTGTCCCCGAGGGCTGGTCGGTGCCGTACAACTCGATCGCCTACCTCGACGGCGGTGACGCGGGCAAGGAGATCTTCCCGCCGCCGCGGCTCATCGTCCGGGTTCCTGAATGCGACCTTCGTGAGGCCAGTCCGCGTCCCGGCGGGTTGAGCATTCCGGCTCGCGTGCCGGGCCAGGAGTACTGGTCTGAGATCGTCGACAACGAATTCGCCGAGTCCGGTCTCGGGCACCTCGGTGTGCCCAATTCCGCCGTGGCGGGGTGGACCAAGATCCTCGCCGACGGAACCACGACCGATGAACAGCGAGCCAACCCGAACTTCCGGTTCGGCCCGAACCGCCTGGGAATGCGCAAATGCGTGACCCCGCTTGAGTATCTGGTGGCATTGCGTGCGGCGGGCTGGCTCAGCGAAGAGCGGTTCATCACCGCGCTCGCGGGCTCAGAGGTACTGGTCAAGTATGCCAACGACGGAACGATCGCCCGGAACAGCGACGGTTCGGTCAGTGCCTACGCCGCGAGCCGGTTGGTGCCGGAGGGGGTGCGGAGCTGGCGCCGGGTGGACGTCGCGACGCTCATGTCGCTGATCGAGCCCGCGCCGGATCTCACCGTGTACGGCAATGAACGTCCGCAGGAGGTTTCGGCGGCTGACCTGACTGCCGCGATCGCTCGGTTCCCCCGGCATCAACCGACGGTCGATGAGCACTGTGTGCCTCCGGAAGCGTCGCCGGAGATCGAGCGGTACGTCCAGGAGACCGCGTCCCGCTTGGGGCTCAGCTCGCCGGTGCTGATTCCCACCCATGGCGCCGACGAGGCACGCCGGGCGCGATTCGACCTCACTGTGGAGGAGTGCCGCAAAACGGTGCTTGGCCGGTCGTGGCGGCAGTTGGCCTTCGAGACGGGCGAGCGGCGCCTGCCCGAGGACCTCGCGTCGAACGGCCTCATGCCCGCCTACGACGCGGAGGGCAACGTCACGTCGGTATTGGACACGTTCGGCAAGTACTGCGATCCCATGATCGTCCCACGGCGCTACGCCTGGCATCGCGTCGTCGGGGCCTATGTCGGCTTCGCCCTCGGCGAGGCGCTCGGCGCCGCCGCGGACAAGCTGAACTCCGATGAGATCCGGGCGAAGTACGGTCCGCGCGGCATCGTCGACCTGGTCCCCGCGTTCGACCGGCCCGGACAGATCGGCCCGTTGACGCAGCGGCTGCTGTTCCTCACCGACGGCGTCGTCCGCAGCCCACACCGCGAGGACTCCACCAAGCAGGCACAGTTCGCGCCCGCCGCGGCTGGATCCCTGTTGCGCTGGCTCCACGTCACCATGGGCGACGCAGTGCCGGTCGACATCGACGGCTGGCTGGTCAAGGTGCCTGAACTGCGCGCTGATCGTCACCCGGACCCCGATGACCTCGCCGCGGTCCGCCGACTCGCCGCCGGGGAGCCGGGCACGGGCTCCGGCCCGGCCGCACTGCTCGCCGCGTTGCCCGCCGCCCTCAGCGAGGCTTGGCCGCGCAATGGAATCGATGGTGGCGCGGTCGCCGCCGCGCGGTTGCTCGCCGGGCTGACCCACGGGCCGGGAGTCGACATCGAGGCCGCCGCGTTCCTGACGCAGGTGTTCGAGAAGATGCTGAGCAACGGTGGTGCCGTGTGGGCAGTCAGAGATCAAGTGCTGGATAAGTCACCCTGGCCCCAGGAAATCCGGGCCATGGCAGGCAAGTGCGCGCCCGACTTGGCTGTTCGCGGGCTGCCGCGGCTGTGCAGCCCGTGGGAGCTGGGCGCGGGCCGAGACACGCTTACCGTGCTGGGCCAAGCATTCGGCGCTATCACCTCGTTCGAGAACCAGCCCGAACACGCGCTGTGGCGCGCGGTCAACCACCCCGGCCGCAGCGCCTTGACCGGTGCGCTCACCGGCGCGCTCCTGGGCATGCGCGACGGCGTCGCGAGCCTTCCGGAGAAGTGGGTCGAGCAGCTCGAGTTGCGGTACCTGGTCCAGAACGTGGCCGACGACGCCTTCCGGCACTTCGAGACTGCGTCGCCGGTGGATACGAACATCGACCGGTGGTCGAAGCGGTATCCGCGCGGATGAGGACAACTCTGGCGCCGTCCTTCGCGTCCGTACTCGAGGTGGCGAACTGACATGGCGGGCGATCAGTGGCTCAGTGACGCTGACCTCGCGGTCCTCGCGCGCCTGCTGCGCAAGCAGCGCCAAGTCGACGCGCAGGGATCCGGGCTTTCCGGACCGGTCGAGGTGTCCAGGGTGGAGTTGCACATCGGAGTGGACGCGCAGGGGCGTCGGTTCATCGCGCGCAGTCCCGTGGGGGCCGCGGATCCGGATGTTCTGCAGCCTGCCGCGGCTCAGCCGCAGGTGCGGCAGCCGACCGCGGTCCAGTCCGAGGTTCGGCACTCAGGCCAGGTCGACGCCCGGCTGTGGCGGGGGAGTCTGCTGGCCGGTGCCGTGGCCGATGCCCTGGGTGCGCCGATCGAGTCGAAGCCGATGGATCAGATCCGGGAGGTGTTCGGGCCCGCGGGCATCACCGGGCTGGTCCCGGAGCGGGATGGCATCGGCCGGATCACCGACGACACTCAGATGACCCTGTTCACCGGCGAAGCCCTGATTCGCGCGCACGCGCAGCAACGCCGCGTGGGTTCCAGCGATGTCCGCTATTCGACCCAGCTCGCCTATCAGCGCTGGCTGCACACCCAGGGTGTGCCGTGGGAGAAGGCCCGCGGCCCGAGGAACACGACCGAGACCCCGGACGGCTGGCTGATGGGGATCCCCGGCCTGTTCAAGCGCCGCGCGCCGGGGGCGACGTGTTTCTTCGCGCTCAAGGGGTACGGCCAGACCGGTGAGCTGGGGACGTTCACCCACACCCTGAACAATTCGAAGGGCTGCGGCGGGGTCATGCGGGCCGCTCCGGCCGCGCTGTGGTCCGACGATCCCGCGGAGGTCTTCGAGATCGGGGCGATGACGGCCGCCCTCACCCACAGCCACCCCAGCGGCTACCTGCCTGCGGGTGCCCTCGCGGTCATGGTCCAGACCCTGGCCCGCGGTGGCTCCCTCGCCGACGCGCTGGCGGCCTGCCGGGCCCAGCTGTCGCGGTGGAACGGCCACGAGGAGACCACCGCGGCCCTGGACGCGGCCGTCGAGCTGTCCGGGCGGGGCGTGCCCACCCCGGAGAAGGTCGGCACCCTCGGCGGCGGCAACGTGGGGGAGACCGCGCTGTCCATCGCGGTGTACTCGGCGCTGGCGACGAGCGACCTCAACGCCGCCTTGCTGGTCTCGGTCAACCATGACGGCGACAGCGACTCCACGGGCGCGGTGTGCGGCAACATCGTCGGCGCCCTCTACGGCGAGGACGCCATCGAACCGACCTGGCTGGCCCAGCTGGAGATGCGCGAGGTCATCGAGGCGATGGCTGCGGACCTGCTCGCCGAGTTCGGTTCCCGGCCGCCCGTCGACGACCGGTGGGCGACTCGTTACCCGAACGACTGAATCGGTGGTCGCGCCGCTGTGACCTGCGGGTCTACCGTGGAGGCATGGCGACGAAGGTCATCGAAGTCGAGGACGACGAGCTCAAGCTGATCCTGGCCGCGCTGCGTTCGTACCTGACCGACTTCGGCCACGATGAGGCCGATCTGCAGCGCGCTATCAAACACCTGATAGCGAAGCTGCCGCGACCGGAGAGGACCGTCGCGTAGCGATGGTCATTAAAGCGACGCCGCGTGCGCGCGGCGTCGCTGAGACGCGACCTATCCGCGCCAGGAAGTGCGGCGCTTGTGGACGAGCCAGCCCACGCCGCCCAGCAGGAACACGCCGGTGCCGATGAGCCACAGGTTCTCGGTCCACCCGCCGTGGTTGCCGATGAGCATCCCGAACATCGCCAGGCCCACGAACACGCCGGCGATGACGGTGCCGCGCGGGAACGATCCGTGCCAGCCCCACTCGGCCGACGGCTCCTCCTGCGGGCTGACCCTGAACGCGGCGGCAGGGGTGGCCTTCCGCTTCTCCAGCTCCGTGCGCGCCACGTGTTCCTCCAGCTGATCGGTTGGTGCGGGGGTCATATTTCCACACCCCGGACATGATGCGGGCGCCGTGGTCACCACGGCGCCCGCACTGTGATCGGAGTCGCGCTACACCCTCGCTCGACCACGTCCCGTCACGAGTCGGTACACGCCGAGCAGGATCAGCGAGCCCAGGATGGCCAGCAGCCACGTCCGCAGACTGAAGAACGTGCCCAGGCCGCCGCCGAAGATGGCGTTGCCGATGAAGCCGCCGAGGATGGCGCCGACAATGCCGATCAGGATGGTGACGATGGCGCCACCAGGGTCGTTACCAGGCATGATGGCCTTGGCGATGAGACCGGCGACCAATCCGAGAACGATCCAGCCGAGAATGCCCATCGGGTACTCCTTCGCTCGGTTCCCGCGTGCCGCGGGGTCCTGCCGGGTGGATGCCCGCAGACACCTCAGGGTATTCGCCCCGGAGATCAGATTGCGCTGAACGGGCTAATTTGACCTCCGCCGGCAGGTGGTACCGGCGAGACCAGCGTCACCGACAGCTACATCACGCCCCGCCCGTGCGTCCGACCGTCGGACTTCGGGAACAATGGACCGTGATGACTCCCTCTTCCGCGCGCGAGCGCTCACTGCTGGTACTCGGCTCGACCGGTTCGGTCGGGACGCAGGCCCTCGACGTCGTGGCCGCCAACCCCGACCGCTTCACCGTCGCCGGCCTCGCCGCGGGCGGGTCCGACCCGGTTCTGCTCGCCGAGCAGGCGCTGCGGTTCAACGCCGGCGCCATCGCCGTCACCAAGGCCACGGCCGCGCAGGACGTCCAGCTCGCCCTGTTCGCCGAGGCCCAGAAGCGGGGCTACACCTCGGGCGACTTCCGGATGCCGCGCATCTTCGCGGGGCCGGACGCGGTCACCGATCTCATCGAGGCCGTGCCCGCCGACATCGTCCTCAACGCCATCACCGGCTCCCGAGGCCTGCCCGCGACCCTCAAGGCCCTCGAATCCGGCGCCACCCTCGCCCTGGCCAACAAGGAGTCCCTCATCGCGGGCGGCTCGCTGGTCCTGGACGCGGCCAAGCCCGGGCAACTGGTGCCGGTGGACTCCGAGCACTCGGCGATGGCTCAAGCGTTGCGGGGCGGTCGCAGCGAGGAGGTCGACCGTCTCGTCCTCACCGCATCGGGTGGACCCTTTCGGGGGAAGACCCGGGCCGAGCTGACGGACGTCACCGCGATCGACGCCCTCGCGCACCCGACGTGGGCGATGGGCCCGGTCATCACCATCAACTCCGCGACCCTGGTGAACAAGGCGCTGGAGCTGATCGAGGCGCACCTGCTCTTCGACGTGCCCTATGACCGCATCGACGTGGTGGTGCACCCGCAGTCGATCGTGCACTCCATGGTCACCTTCACCGACGGGTCCACGCTGGCCCAGGCCAGCCCGCCGGACATGCGGCTGCCGATCGCGCTGGCCCTGGGCTGGCCCGACCGCATCCCCGGCGCGGCGAAGGCGTGCGACTGGACCACGGCGAGCCAGTGGACCTTCGAGCCGCTCGACCACGAGACCTTCCCGGCCGTCCGGCTGGCCCAGGCGGCGGGGGAGACCGGCGGCTGCCTGCCCGCCGTCTACAACGCCGCCAACGAGGAGGCGGTCGCCGCCTTCCTGCGAGGCGACGCCACCTTCACAGCCATTGTGGACACTATTGCTCGGGTGCTCGACGACGCGGGCGACTGGCAGGGCGCGCCACGCGACGTCGATGAGGTGCTCGCCGCCGAGCACTGGGCACGCGCCCGCGCGCGAGAACGCCTCGCGGTGACAGCTGGTCCGCGTGACGTCGTCGGGCCGGGAAGGAACTGACCGTGCTCGTTTGGCTCCTGGGTCTCGTGCTTTTCGCGCTGGGCATCTGCGTGTCCGTCGCACTGCACGAAGCGGGGCACATGCTGACCGCGAAGGCGTTCGGCATGAAGGTCCGCCGGTACTTCATCGGGTTCGGACCGAAGATCTTCTCGTTCCGCCGCGGTGAGACCGAGTACGGCCTCAAGGCGATCCCCGCGGGCGGCTTCTGCGACATCGCGGGCATGACCGCGCTCGACGAGGTCACCCCCGAGGAGGCGCCGCGCGCGATGTGGCGCTACCCGGCCTGGAAGCGCATCGTCGTGCTTTCCGCCGGGTCGATCACCCACTTCATCCTCGGCTTCATCATCCTGTACCTGATGGCCGTGTCCATGGGCCTGCCGAACTACGAGAACCGCGCGGTCGTCGGCTCCACGTCGTGCGCGGCGCCCACGATGGACCCGAAGACGTTCAAGCAGGCCGACTGCGGCCCGAACGACCCTTCGCCCGCCATCGCGGCCGGGATCCGCGAGGGCGACGAGATCGTCAGCGTCAACGGCAAGCCCACCGCGAACTGGTCCGAGGTCCTCACCACGGTGCGCGACCTGCGTGGGGACAGCACCTTCGTCGTCCTGCGCGACGGCCAGGAGCTGACCATGAAGGTCGCCGTGGCCACGGTCCAGCGGGTGCCGGTCGACGCGCAGCCCGGCAAGGACGACACCAAGCTGACCGAGGTCGGCGCGGTCGGCATCGGCAAGGCCGGGATGGTCGACTTCACCGCCCTCTCCGCGGTCGGCGGCACCGTGTCGTTCACCGGCGAGATGTTCGTGAAGACCTGGGAAGGCCTCATGCGCTTCCCCGAGAAGATCCCCGCTGTCGTGCGCGCGATCGGCGGGGCGGAGAATGACCCCGAGCGACCGGTCAGCGTCGTCGGCGCGAGCGTCATCGGCGCGGACGCGGCCGAGCAGGGCATCTGGGAGATCTTCGTCCTGATGCTGGCCGCGCTGAACTTCTTCGTCGGCGTGTTCAACCTGCTGCCGCTGCTCCCGCTCGACGGCGGGCACATCGCCATCACGCTCTACGAGCGGGTGCGTGACGTGATCCGCAAGCTGCGCGGCCTGGCCCCGGCGGGTCCGGTCGACTACACCAAGCTCACCGGGGTCACCATGGTCCTGGTGATCGTGGGTGGCGCGATCGTGCTGCTCACCGTGACCGCCGACATCGTCAACCCGATTCGATTGCAGTAACACGAGAGGTCTGAGGAACATGTCCGACGTGATGCTCGGGATGCCCGCGCTGCCGCCCCCGGTGCTCTCCGAGCGCCGCAAGACGAGGCAGTTGCAGGTCGGCTCCGTCGGTGTCGGCAGCGAGTCGCCGATCTCGGTGCAGTCGATGACGACGACGGTCACCGCGGACGTGAACGCCACCCTGCAGCAGATCGCCGAGCTGACCGCGGCGGGCTGCGACATCGTCCGGGTGGCGTGCCCGTCGCAGGACGACGCGGAGGCGCTGGCGGCGATCGCGAAGAAGTCGCAGATCCCGGTGATCGCCGACATCCACTTCCAGCCGAAGTACGTGTTCGCGGCGATCGAGGCCGGGTGCGCGGCGGTGCGGGTCAACCCGGGCAACATCCGCAAGTTCGACGACCAGGTCAAGGAGATCGCGGCGGCGGCCCGCGATCACGGCACCCCGATCCGGATCGGCGTCAACGCCGGTTCGCTGGACCCGCGGCTGCTCAAGAAGTACGGCAAGGCCACCCCGGAGGCGCTGGCCGAGTCGGCCATGTGGGAGGCGTCGCTGTTCGCCGAGCACGACTTCCACGACATCAAGATCTCGGTCAAGCACAACGACCCGGTCGTGATGATCCGCGCGTACGAGCTGCTCGCCGAGCAGTGCGACTACCCGCTGCACCTCGGGGTCACCGAGGCGGGCCCGGCGTTCCAGGGAACGATCAAGTCCGCGGTGGCGTTCGGCGCCCTGCTGCGCAAGGGCATCGGCGACACGATCCGGGTCTCGCTCTCGGCTCCTCCGGTGGAGGAGGTCAAGGTCGGCATCCAGATCCTGCAGTCGCTCAACCTCAAGCAGCGCAAGCTGGAGATCGTGTCGTGCCCGTCGTGCGGGCGCGCGCAGGTCGACGTCTACAAGCTGGCCGACGAGGTGACCGCGGGCCTGGAGGGCATGGAGGTCCCGCTGCGCGTCGCGGTCATGGGCTGTGTCGTGAACGGGCCAGGCGAGGCGCGGGAAGCCGACCTCGGTGTGGCCTCGGGTAACGGCAAGGGGCAGATCTTCGTCAAGGGCGAGGTCATCAAGACCGTGCCTGAGCACCAGATCGTCGAGACCCTCATCGAGGAAGCAATGCGGCTCGCGGAGCAGATGGGCGAGTCCGAAGGGACGCCATCGGTCACCGTGGGCTGACGAACACGGATCAACTTCCGTAGAGTTCCCCGCGTCGACAGGAGAGGGGACCTTCGTCATGTACCTCGCCCGCGTGACACTGCGGAACATCCGCGGCTTCTCCGGCGCGCGCGACGTCGACCTGCCGCTCACCCGACCGGACGGCTCGCACGCAGGATGGACCGTGATCGCGGGCCGCAACGGCTCCGGCAAGACGTCGCTGCTGCGGGGCATCGCCCTCGCGGTCAGCGGCCCGGCCGTGGCCCGCAGTCTCGTGCCCGACTTCGAGAACTGGGTGACGGTGGGCTGCCGCGAGGCCTCGGCCCAGGTGCGCATCGCCTACGACCCGGTCTTTGACCGGTTCTACGGCAAGGGCAGGCTGCCCGCCCGCGACTTCGGCGCGGGCCTGCAGTGGACCTATCCGGACGACAGCGACGAGGGCAGGCGCACCAACCAGCCGTCGATGGCGGCGGCCGGCAGTCCCAGCAGCCGCAGCCAGTTCGTCGCCCGCGGCCCGTGGCAGGACAACCCGGGAGGGTGGTTCTGCGCGGCCTACGGGCCGTTCCGCAGGCTGGTCGGCGGGGCCGGTGACGCGCAGCGGCTGATGCTCAGCCCCGGGCCGGTCGCCCGGCTCGTGAGCCTCTTCCACGAGGACGCCTCGCTCGCGGAGGGCGTCGGGTGGCTCATCGAGCAGCACCTTCGCACCCTCGAAGAGCGGCCCGGCGCCGAGCAGCTCAAGGAAGCGGCTCTACAAATTCTGGCCAACGGACTGCTACCGGACGGTTATCGGATCGAGAAGGTCGATTCCGACGGCCTGTGGGTGGCCAATGGGGACAAACGATTCCCATTGCGCGAAATGAGTGACGGTTACCGAACGGTAGCGGCACTCGTTGTCGACTTGTTGAAGCAGATCAACGACGCGTATGGGACCATTCCGGTGAATAATGACTCCGGGATCACCGCGGTCACCGCACCCGGAGTGGTCATCATCGATGAGGTGGACGCCCACCTGCACGTCTCCTGGCAGAAGCGTATCGGCGGCTGGCTCAAGTCTCATTTTCCCAACATTCAATTCATCGTCACCACCCATAGCCCCTACATTTGCCAGGCCGCCGACCCAGGTGGCCTGATCCGCCTTGCAGGCCCTGACCAGGAGGAACCTCCCTCCGTCGTCGGTCAGGACCTGTATGAGCGCATCGTTTTCGGCAGCGGGGACGACGCGGTGCTCTCTGACCTTTTCGGCCTGGATACGCCATACTCGGAGAAGGCGCAGTCATTGCGCCGCGAACTCGTCGATCTCGAGGTCGCGGTCGTCAGTGATGTCGCCGACGAAGAACAGGAACGGCGCTATCTACAGTTGCGGGAATTGCTCGAGAGTTCACCCGTGGCCAGGGTGGGAGAGGTGACTGCCCGGCTGCACGAAGCGGGAGCTGCCGGCGCGTGATTCGCATCGCTCGCGTCACTTTGCACTCGACAACAACGGACCGGCTATCGGACCTGACCAACAAAATCTCCGCCGTCCGCCGCGCGGAACGTGTGGCGTCGGCTCGCGCCTTCTGGCGGACGAATTCCGCGGTGAAAGGCTCCTTGCGCGAAGCGCTGGCCTACATGGCCCCCGGCGTCCAGCGGTGCATGTACTGCGGCGACAGCCTCGGCGCCGACATCGACCACTTCGACCCGCTCTCCCGTTCCCCGCTGCGCACCTTCGACTGGCTCAACCACCTCCTGGCCTGCTCGGTGTGCAACAGCCACCAGAAGCGCGACCTTTTTCCCGTCGACGACAAGGGCAGGCCGCTGCTGATCGACCCGACCAGCGAAGACCCGTTCGACCACCTCCTGCTGTCCCTCTCGGTCGGCGAGTATCGGGCGCTGACGCCGAAGGGGACCGCGACCATTCAGGTGTTCGGGCTCAACCGCGCGCTGCTGGTGCGCGGCCGCGAACAGGCCAGGCGGGTCGTTGTCGCGAGCCTGCGCGGCTGGGCGCGGGCTCGGGCCCGCGACGACGAGTCGGACATGGAGGAGTGCGTCCTGACGATCCGCGAGCAGCCGTTCGCGGATGTGTGCCATGCGATGCTGCGCCAATCCGACGTGCCGCGCGCCGAGATCGTCTTCGGCCGCGACAGCGACGTGCTGCCGACGCTGCGCGATCCCCGGCTCCGCGCATGTTTGGCCAGGTGACTCCGTTTCCCGTGCGGCCCCGGATCTGGCAGGCTTGAGGGGTGTTGCGGCTTGCAGGAGCGCGGCTGCTCGACGAACGGGACGGTCAGGCGGTGCGCGCGGTGCTCACCGCCGACCCCGTGGCGTCCTGCATGGTCGCCTCCCGAGTCGAATCGGTCGGTCTGGACCCATGGCGCCTTGGTGGCGAGGTCTGGGGCTGCGAGGCCCGCGGCCTGCGGCCGGTGAGCAGGCTTGAGGCGCTGTGCTTCGCCGGTCCCAACCTGATTCCCTTACGTGGCAAGCGGTCCGCTCTGCAGGCGTTCGCCGAGCGGGCGCTGCGCAGGCGCCGGATGTGCTCGTCGATGGTCGGACCCGCCGAGCAGGTCCTCGGCCTGTGGTCGGAACTGGCGTCCGACTGGGGCCCAGCCCGCGAGGTCCGCGCCGACCAGCCGCTGATGGCGATCTCCACCGCGCCCGCCACCGCGCCCGACCCGCTCGTCCGCCCGGTCCGGCCCGATGAGCTCGACCGCTACCTGCCCGCCGCCATCGCGATGTTCATCGAAGAGGTTGGTGTCGACCCCCGCATCGGAGATGGCGGATCCGGTTATCGCGCGCGTGTCGCCGAACTGATCGCGGGCGGGCGCGCGTTCGCCCGGTTCGAGGGCGGCGACGTCGTGTTCAAGGCCGAGATCGGCGCGCTGTCGAGCGCGGTCGGCCAGATCCAAGGGGTGTGGGTGCACCCGGACCGCCGCGGCGAGGGCCTCGGCAGCACGGGCACCGCCGCCGTCGTGCACCGGTTGGTCGACGGCATGGGCCGCACCGCGAGCCTCTACGTCAACTCCTACAACTCCGCCGCGCGCGCCGCGTACACGCGCATCGGGTTCGCGCAGGTGGGGCAGTACGCGACCGTGCTGTTCTAAGGCTGTTCCGAGGACATCCCCACACACGGCGCACACGGCTGCGGGCATACTGCGGGGCGTGCGCGTCTCCTTCAGCCGCCCCGCCGCTCTCCTCGCCGCGCTGGTGGCCGTTCTCCCGCTGACCGCCTGCGCCTTCGGGGCCGACCCCGGCCCGAAGGACGCGGCCGACCAGTTCGTCGCCGCGTTCGCGGGCGGCGACACCGTGACCGCCGCACAGCAGACCGACTCCGCCGAATCGGCCAAGGCGCTGATGGACAAGGTGCGCGGCGGGATCAAGCCCGCGACGGTGATCGCGCACGTCAAGGACGTGGCGACGACCGAGGGCCAGCCGTCGGCGAAGGCCACCTACGAGATCACGTGGGACCTCGGCCGCGGCAGGCTCTGGACGTACACGAGCACCTTCGACCTCCGCACCGAGAACGACTCGTGGAAGGTGCACTGGGAGCCCAGCGTCCTGCACCCCAAGCTCGCCGCCCAGCAGACGATCGCCGTGCGCGACATCGAGGCGTCGCTCGCCCCGGTGCTCGACCGCGACGGCACCCCCGTGCTGCACCCCGAACGGGTGATCTCGGTGCTGTTCGACCAGGGCAAGGCCGGTGACGCCACCGCCATCGCCGGGCAGCTGGCGGGCGCGCTGTCCGGGATCGACCCGACGATCACCCAGGCGTCGATCCTCGAAGGGGCGACCAAGGCGGGCGGCAAGGCCTACCAGGTCGTGGCGCTGCGCGACGGCGACTACCAGAAGGTCCGAGCGCAGATCTACGAGCTGCAAGGCGTCCGCTTCACCGCCGAGTCGCGGCTGCTGCCGGTCGACAAGGCGCTGGCGCCCACGCTGCTGCCGGGCATCCGCAAGCTCGTCGAGCAGCAGGTCGAGGGCGCGGCCGGGTGGAGCGTGCACACCGTGGACGGCGCGGGCGCCGACGTCGAGGAGCTGTTCTCCAAGCAGGCCGAGCCCGCGACGGCCGTCCGGGTCGCGTTGAGCAAGCAGGTGCAGAGCGCCGCCCAGGCGGCGATCGCGGGTGAGGCGACGCCATCGATGATCGTGGCGATCCAGCCGTCCACCGGCGACGTCCTGGCGGTCGCGCAGAACGCGCCCGCCGATGCCGCGGGCCAGCTCGCGCTCACCGGCCGGTACCCGCCGGGCTCCACGTTCAAGATCGTGACGGCGGCCGCCGCGCTGAAGTCCGGCAAGGCCGCCGCGGACACCCCACTGGGCTGTCCCGGAACCAAGGTCATCGACGGCCGCGAGATCCCCAACAGCGGCAAGTTCGACAAGGGCGTCATCCCGCTGCGGTCGGCGTTCGCGTTCTCGTGCAACACCACGTTCGCGGAGCTGGCCGTCGCCATGGCCCCTGACGAGCTGACGAACATGGCCAAGCAGCTCGGCCTGGGCGTCGACTACGTGGTGCCGGGCTTCACCACCATCACCGGCTCGGTGCCGCCCGCCACGGGCAAGGTCGAGCGCGCCGAGGACGGGTTCGGCCAGGGCAAGGTCGTGGCCAGCCCGTTCGGGATGGCGGTCGTGGCCGCCACCGTCGCGTCCGGCACGGTCCCCAAGCCCGTCCTGGTGCGCGGTTCGGAGACGAAGTCCGACACCGTTGCGGATCCGGTGGCCGCCGAGGTCCTCGGCCCGGTGCGGGACATGATGCGCGAGGTCGTCACCGGAGGCACGGCGGGCGCGCTCGGCCCCTACGGCGATGTCCGGGGCAAGACCGGCACCGCGCAGTTCGGCGACGGGACGCACTCGCACGGCTGGTTCGTGGGCTACCGCGGGGACATCGCGTTCGCCGTGCTGCTGACCGACGTGGGCCAGTCCGGCACCGCCGTGCAGGCCGCCGCGAGGTTCCTCGGCGCGGTCGGCTGAGCGGGTCGTAGGCTGGTGGTCATGTCTGTGCGTGCTCCACTGAAGCCGGGAGAGCAGTCGCCTCGCCGCGTCGTGCCCTCCGCCATCGCCCGTCCCGAGTACGTCGACCGGCCCGCGCCGCGCAAGAACGCTGACCCTTGGGTGCAGCCGCCGGAGATCGTCGAGGCGATGCGGGTGGCCGGGCGGATCGCCGCGCGGGCGCTGCAGGAGGGCGGCAAGGCCGTCAAGCCGGGCGCGACCACCGACGACGTGGACGCGGTCGTGCACGAGTACCTGCTCGACCACCAGGCGTACCCGTCGACTCTGGGCTACCGCGGCTTCCCGAAGTCCTGCTGCGTCTCGCTCAACGAGGTCATCTGCCACGGCATCCCCGACTCGACGGTGATCGAGGACGGCGACATCGTCAACATCGACGTCACCGCGTTCATCGGCGGCGTCCACGGCGACACCAACGCGACGTTCCTCGCGGGCGAGGTCGCCGAGGAGGCCCGGCTGCTCGTCGAGCGCACGCACGAGGCCACGATGCGCGCGATCAAGGCCGTGCGGCCGGGTCGCGCGATCAACGTGATCGGCCGCGTCATCGAGGCCTATGCCAAGCGCTTCGGCTACGGGGTGGTGCGCGACTTCACCGGCCACGGCATCGGCACGTCGTTCCACAGTGGACTGGTGATCCTGCACTACGAGGAGCCCACGGTCACCACGATGATCGAGCCCGGCATGACGTTCACGATCGAGCCGATGATCACCCTCGGCGGGATCGACTACGACATCTGGGACGACGACTGGACGGTCACGACCAAGGACAAGAGCTGGACCGCCCAGTTCGAGCACACCATCGTCGTCACCGACACCGGCTCCGAGATCCTCACCCTGCCCTAGAGAACCTCTAGGACCGCCGCGGCGACCGGTCCGGGATCGGTCGCCGGGGCCAGGTGGTGCGAGTCGAGCACCCGGGTCGGCCAGCGGAGTTCGCGTGCCTGGTGCAACTCGCCGACATAGGCCTCGGAGAGGCAGACGTAGCTCGACGGCCCGGACCACTCGACGCTTGGCCGCGCCTCCTTGAGGAACGCGATCGGCACCTCGGGGGCCTCGTCGGCGATCTCCGCGCGCAGGGCCTCGTCGTGCACGAGGTCGGGCAGCGGGTCGGCGTCGAACCAGTCGGGCCACCGGGGGAGCCTGCCGTTGCGGCTGATCTTGTACAGCCCGTCGTAGACCTCCGGCGCCACCGTCTCGCGCCAACTCTGCCCCGGCGTCGGCAGACCGGCGTCGAGGTAGACCAGACCCGCGACCGCGTCCTCCAGGTCCTCGGCGAACGCGGGCAGCAGCGGCCCGGCGGCGCTGTGGCCCACGAGCACCACCGGGCCGGTGAGCGGGACATCGGACAGGGCGTCGGCGAACGCGCCGATGAGCCGCTGGTGGACCGGTGAGGCGACGACGCTGAGGCGCAGGTCCAACAGGACCGCGGGATGCCCGAGAGCGGCGAGCGCGTCGGCGAGCGGACGCAGGCTGGCGGGCCCGAGGAACGGGCTGTGCACCAGGACGGCGGTGACGGGTGCGGCGGGCATAACGGGGATGATGGCAGCCTGGCCCGACGAATGGTGAGGGGACGGTCGAATGTCCGGAGCGTTGTTGGTCGCGGGGACGACCTCGGACGCGGGCAAGAGCGTCCTCGTGGCGGGTCTGTGCCGGTGGCTCGCCCGGTCCGGGGTTCGCGTGGCGCCGTTCAAGGCGCAGAACATGTCCAACAACTCGATGGTCACCCCGGACGGCGGCGAGATCGGCCGGGCGCAGGCGCTGCAGGCCGCCGCGTGTGGGATCGAGCCGAGCGTTCGGTTCAACCCGGTGCTGTTGAAACCGGGGTCCGACCGCAGTTCGCAGGTCGTGGTCCTGGGCAAACCGGTCGGTGTCACAACCGCGGTTTCGTATCGCGCTCGCAAGGCCGAGCTGATGGAGACCGTTCTGGCGACCCTCGCGGACCTACGCTCGGACTATGAAGTCGTCGTTTGTGAGGGCGCGGGCTCGCCCACCGAGATCAACCTGCGGGCCAGCGACATCGCGAACATGGGCCTGGCCCGCGCGGCGAACCTGCCGGTCCTGGTCGTCGGCGACATCGACCGCGGTGGTGTCTTCGCTCACCTCTTCGGCACCCTGGCCCTGCTCGACCCGGCCGACCAGGCGCTGATCGCCGGCTTCGTCATCAACAAGTTCCGCGGCGACCCGGCCTTGCTGGGGCCAGGACTGCGGCAGTTGCGTTCGCTGACCGGGCGCGAGGTCCTGGGCGTTGTCCCGTGGTCGGAAGACCTGTGGCTCGACGCCGAGGACTCCCTGTCCTACGCCGCCGACGGCGTCGTCGGCCGCCCCGCGCCGCCCATCGGCACCCAGTGGCTGCGGGTCGCCGTCGTCCGCCTGCCCCGCATCTCGAACGCCACGGATGTCGAGGCAATGGCCTGCGAACCGGGCGTCTCGGTCCGCTTCGTCACCGAGCCGTCCCGGCTCGCGGACGCCGACCTGATCGTCCTGCCGGGCTCAAAGTCCACAGTGGACGACCTCGGCTGGCTGCGCCGCACCGGCCTGGCCGACGCGGTCATGGCGCACGCACGCCGAGGCCTACCAGTGGTCGGCATCTGCGGCGGATTCCAGATGCTCGGCACCGTCATCGACGACCGCGTCGAGTCCGGCGCGGGCATGGTGGAGGCGCTGGGACTGCTGGACGTGGACGTGGAGTTCGCCGCGGAGAAGGTCCTGACGCGGCCGCGGGGGACGGTCTTCGGCGAACCGGCCGTCGGCTACGAGATCCACCACGGCCGGGTCGCCAGGTCCGAGCACGACGGTTTGGTGACCCTGCCCGACGGATCCACCGAGGGCGTCCTCGACGGCGCGATCCTCGGCACCCACTGGCACGGCCTGCTGGAGAACGACGCCGCCCGCCGCGCGATCCTGCGGTGGGCCGCCGAGTGGGCGGGCCGCGACGGCTTCAAGCCCGCCTCGGACACCTCGTTCGCCACCGCCCGAGCCACCCAACTGGACATCCTCGGCGACCTCGTCGAAAACCACCTGGACACCACCGCCATCCGCCACCTGATCGACAACGGCCCCCCACCCACCCTCCCCTTCATCCCCCCAGGCCCCCCCTAACCCACCCGCGAGTCCCACGTTCAAAACAGCGAGTTCCACGTTCAAAACAGTGAGTTCCACGTTCAGGACAGTGAGTTCCA
>NZ_JBOHGC010000088.1:0-15340 GCF_050699995.1 Actinokineospora sp.
CCTGATCCACAACTCCGACTGGGCCGTCACCATCATCAACGGCCTGCCCGAGTTCACCCCACCCGCATATTTGGACCCACACCGAAAACCCATCCCCGCAACACCACGACACTCGGCGGCCTGAACACGGCGCCGAGTCACCCGGGCACGCCGAGACACACTCGGCCGGGGCTCCACGCCGCCAACACCGCAGAGATCAACGACTCCACTGGCGCAAACCCACGAACGGCCACGAACTCCGCACACCAGCTGCTTGCACCACCTGAACTCGCCGAGATCTTCCCGATCAGCCAAGGTCAACATCCTGTGCACGACAGGGAATTTCGCGCTCTGGGTGGCTCCATTCCGGCACTGTTGGTGTGGCGCACCAAGAGTTTCTCCCTGACGATCCTGCTCGGCATCGGCACGCCGGCGGTGGTGCGGCTGGCGGCGGGGTGAATTGTTCCCGGTGCGGGAACGGCTAGCGCGATGGGGTGGAATCGGCGCGCGCGGACACCGGGCGGCACAGGAAGTCCCTAGCGTGTGGGGAATGGGAGCGAGAAACCGGGCTAGCGTGCGCGAGCTGGGCGATTTGTTGCGGGAGCACCGGGAGACGGCGGGGCTGACGCTGCGGGACCTCGCGCCCAAGCTGGGGCGATCCATCGCGCATCTGCACCGGATCGAGACGGGGGTTCGGGGCACGACTTCGGAGACGGAGGTGGTGCACTACCTGGCGACATGCGGAGCGCGGTATCAGGACGTGGAACGCCTGATCACGTTCTGCCGGGAGGCCGCCGACGACCGGGGCTACTGGATCGCGCCGCACGGCCAGTGGATGACGGATTCGCTCCGATCCCTGATCTTCCACGAGGCAACAGCCGATCGGTGCGTGAGCTACCAACCCGAGGTGATCCCGGGACTCCTCCAAACCGAGCCCTACATCCGTGCGCTGTTCGCGCGGGAGGACATCTCGGAATCCGACCGCGACGCATGGGTGCGAGCGCGGTTGGAACGGCAGCGAATCCTGTTCCGCAACAACCCGGCGAAATTCACGTTCTTCGTGCACGAACGAGCGTTGCGGCTGGAGGTCGGCGACTACCGAACCATGGCGGAGCAACTGCTCGCGATGGTGTTCTTCGCCGACCAGCGGAACATCACCATCAGGGTGGTGCCTTCGGCGACCCGGCACCGGGGGCTCTTCGGGGGTTCGTTCCTGCTGCTCGCCTATCCCCGGTTCCGCTCGCTCGTCTTTCTCGATGGCCTGGTGACGGGTCTGTTCATCGAAGATCCCGAGTATGTGGCCGCCTACCGTTCACTCCTCCCGCAGATAGCCAAGGCTGCGCTGAGTGCGGGAGAATCCCGGGTGCTGTTCGCCGAACTGGCGGACACGTACGACCGGGCGGAAGGCAGCTGGGATGACGAGTGCCAGGTGGCGCAAGAGCAGCTTTAGCAGCGGTTCGCAGAACGACTGCGTCGAAGTGTCCCTGCGGGTGGAACAGACCCGCGTGCGGGACTCCAAGAACGCGGCCGGCCCAGTCCTAGCGATCACGCCCGAGGCTTGGGGCGCGCTCATCGAACACTCAGTCAGGCGCTGAGCTGCGATGATGTGGCGCAAGTAGCTGGAGCACCGATCCCCAGACCGATTGCGTAGAGGTTTCCCTGGGGATGAAACCAGGGTGCTCTATCTGGTGTTCATGCCGTTGCCCGGAGACGGGGGCATGGTCAGTTGGATGCCGGGAGCGGCGGTCGTCTCAGTTTTCGATGCCGGGACCGCCGGAGGTTCTTCGCTGGTGCAGTTGATTGGGAACGTGCTGTTGTTACTAGCGGCTGGGGCATTGGCCACGCTCCGCTGGCCATGGTTTCGTCGAGTAGGACGCATGGTTTTGGTAGCCGGGCTCGTCGCGGCAGCGATTGAGGTCGTTCAATGGTTGCTTGAGGCCGGCCGTGTTAGTGCGACCGACGACGTCATCCTCAACGCCTGCGGCGCTGTAGTCGGAATGATGCTGGTGCGGCCGTGGTGGAAAACGGCGGGAACCGATGATGCGCGACGGGCACCGGTATCCGAGATGGATACGAACCATGCCGTAATTCGGTCGAATAGTTTCGCGACACCAAACGAGCGTTGAAATCCGCAGTCCACTCGAACTGGCCGCCGGTCGGCCTGATCACCGCTATCGGCAAGGCAGCGGTGATCAGGCCTGACCGTGGCTGAGCAGGTCGCCGGGTTGGCAGTCGAGCACCGCGCACAGCCTGCTCAGGGTGCTGAACCGGACCGCCCGCGCCCGGCCGTTCTTGAGCACCGACAGGTTCACCAGCGAGATGCCCGCCCGGTTCGACAGCTCGGTCAGGGTCATGCCGCGTTCGGCCAGGACTCGATCCAGGTGAACGGTGATCTCGTGGGCGTCGGTCACACCGTCCACGTGAGATCCTCCCGCATGCGGGCGCTGATCCGCAGGACACGGGCGAACGAGAGCAGCAGGGCGCCCAGGAAGATCGCCAGGATCGAGGGCTCGACGTCCCACACCCAGGTCCCGGTGAGCGGCCGTTCGAGCATCGATTGCAGGAGGCCCCGCCGGGCCCAGGCTTCGGTGACGGCGGCGAGAACGCTGCCCCCGATCACCACCCAGCCGATGATCCGCAGGCGCATGGCGAACCGGTCGGCGAGGACACCGTGCCGCCGACCGGCGCGGAACGTGGCCATGGCAAGGGAAAGCGCGCCCGCGAAGACGAGGAAAGACGGCAACTGGGTCCCCACCAGCAAGGCGCGTTGCCCAGCTGACGGGTTCTCCGCGCAGAGGCGCACGGTGCCGACGGTCGCCCGCACGCCTGCCGCGGTGTCGGGCACGAGGCTCTCCTCGGTCGGCCGAACCGGGACACCCTGGCTCGCCTCCGCGCACACGCTCGGGCTGCCGATGCCGAACAGGGAACCTGTTCCCCAGATCGTCGCGGCCAGACTGATCGCGGTGATGGCCACGATGAACGCGAACACGATCGTCACCCACGTCTGGATCGGATCCAGCGGATTCTTGGTCATCGCCACCCCCAGGTTATCGTTTATCGATAACAACGATAAACGATAAACTCGGGCCTGTCATCCGCCCCTTCGGACCCGTCAACCAAGATGGACGTATGGCGACAGTCGCGGAATGGGTCCAGGGCGCACGGGTGCGGACGCTGCCGAATTCGGTGGCGCCGGTGTTGGTCGGTGCGGGGGCGGCCGCGGCGCTCGGCGGGTTCTCCTGGTGGAAGTCGCTGCTGGCGCTGGTGGTGGCGCTATCGCTGCAGGTCGGGGTGAACTACGCCAACGACTACTCCGACGGCATCCGGGGCACCGACGACAACCGGGTCGGGCCGCTGCGGCTGGTCGGCTCCGGGGTGGCGACGCCGTCCTCGGTGAAGCTCGCCGCGTTCGCCTGCTTCGGAATCGGCGCGCTGGCCGGGCTGGTGCTGGTGATCGCGAGCGCCGAGTGGTGGCTCCTGGCCGTCGGCGTGCTCTGCGTCGCGGGGGCCTGGTTCTACACCGGCGGCTCCAAGCCGTACGGGTACTCCGGGTTCGGCGAGGTCGCGGTGTTCCTGTTCTTCGGGCTCGTCGCTGTCCTTGGCACGCAGTACATCCAGGCGGGGACGGTCAGCTGGGTGGGCCTCGCGTGCGCGGTCTCGATGGGGTCGTTCTCGGCGGCCGTGCTCGTCGCCAACAACCTGCGGGATGTGCCGACCGACCGGGTCGCGGGCAAGACCACGCTGGCTGTGCGGCTCGGTGAGGAACGCACGCGGGTGCTGTTCGCGACCCTGGTGACGATTCCGTTCGTGGTGACCATCGCCTTGGCGACGCAGACCCCGTGGGCACTCGCCGGGTTGGCCGCCGCCGTTTTGGTCGTGCCCGCGCTCAAGGTGGTCCTCGGCAAGGCGACCGGGCCCGCGCTGATCCCGGTGCTCAAGCAGACCGGGCTCGCCATGCTGGCGTGGGCGGTCATCACCGCCCTGGCCGTCGGACTCAGCTAGCCGCGGCCCGCGCCTTGGCGAAGGTGTTGCGCAGCACCGCCAACAGCGCGTCGCGCACGGAGAGCTTGTCGCGGGCGTCGAACATGATCAGCGGGACCTCGTCGGCGATCGCCAGCGCCCAGCGGATGTCGTCGGGCTCGTGGGCGAGTTCGCCGCCGAACATGTTGACCCCGACCACGAACGGCAGACCGGCCTTCTCGAAGTAGTCGACCGCCGGGTAGCAGTCGTCCATCCGTCTTGTGTCGACGATGACCAACGCGCCCAGCGCGCCGCGCACCAGGTCGCCCCACATGAAGCCGAAGCGGTCCTGGCCGGGGGTGCCGAAGAGGTACAGCTTCACGTCCTCGTCGATGGTGATGCAGCCGAAATCCATGGCGACGGTCGTCGTCGTCTTCGCGGGCACCTCGCCGACCCGGTCGATCTCCGCGCCGACGGACGTGATGGCGGCTTCGGTCGTCAGCGGCGAGATCTCCGAGATCGCCGCCACCGCCGTGGTCTTGCCGACGCCGAACCCGCCGGCGATGACGATCTTGACCGGCGCCGGCGGACGCTGCGCGCGCTCAGCGGATGGCTTCGAGTCCACGAATGACCCTTTCGATCATGCTGAGATCCTGGGCCGGGGTCGCGGCCGGCCGCCGGAGGACGACGTATCCGAGTTCCGCCAGATCGGCCACCAACACCCTGGCCACCCCGATGTGCAGCTTGAGCGACGCGGCGATCTCAGCGACGGACATGGTCCTGCGGCACAGCGCGATGATCTCCCGGCGCTCGAAGGCGAGGTCCGGGTGCGCCGCGGTGCCGAGGCTGCTGGACATCACCTGCGCCTCGATCTCCAAGGTGTCGTCCACCGGCTTGGCCCTACCCGCGGTGAGCACGTAGGGCCGAAGCGGCGAGACGTCGGGTTGGCTATCCGACACTGTTCTTGAGCTCTTCGATCAGCTGCGGGGTCAACACGGCGCTGGCCCGGTTGGCGAACATCGCCATCTCGTAGGCGATGGTGCCCAGGCTCGCCTCCTTGGTGGCGAGCACGCCGAGCGAGCAGCCGATGCTGATCGTGCAGACCAGCAGGTAGCCGCGCTCCAACTCGATGATCACCTTGTCCGGCTGGCCAAGCGGGTGGCTGTCGGACACACCGTTGGCCAGCCCGAGCATCGCCGAGGAGATCGCGGCGAGCCGGTCGGCGTTGGCCCGGACCAAGTCCGCGGACATCGCGATCAGCAGGCCGTCTGCGGACACCGCGATCGAGCCGATCGCGCCCGCGGTGTTCTGGGTGAACCTGCTGACCAGCCAGTTGAAGTTCTGCGCATCGACGCTGATCGCGGGTGCCGGCGGCCTGCTCATCTTGTGCTCTCTCTCCTCGGACTCGCCCCTGGGTGCGGGGCGGTTTCCTGGGGCGTGACGTTATCCGTAACGATGGCCGCTTTCGCCAATCCGAGGGCGAATTTGTCGAACTCGGCCCGCTCGGACTCAGGATCGCGCCTGCGCCAGGCCCGAATGGCCGGTGGCGCGGACACGAAAGCGGCCGGGCGCAGCCCTGGGGCGAGGTTCTCGCCGGGGACGCGCCTGCTCAGCCCACCCCGACCCGACGACGGCGGCGGATCGGCGGCGCGGGCGAACGCTCCGTGAAATTCGTTGAGCGCGGTGCGGGAGGCGTCCGGATCGTGTCGCGGTCGGCTCTGGCGAGGGGCGGCGGGCTCCCCGGGCAGTTGCGCGCCCGCGACCCGGCGGTTCAGGCCTGCCCGCGAGTCGGTGGGCCGGGCTTCGGCCTGGATGAACCCGGTGTGGAACTCGTCCATCGCCGTGCGCGTGGCTTCCGGGTCACGCGGGGCGGACGCGCTCGCGGGCTGCGGTGGGCGGCTGGGTGCAGTGCGGCTGGGTGCAGTGGGGCTGGGTGGCGGGCCGCTCGCGACTCGGCGACGGAGGCCGCCGCGCTCCGCTTCCGGGGGCGGCGGGGGCTGCTCTCCGGCGGCGGTGGGGAACCAGAAGAACCCCTCGGTCCGGGTCGCGGGCGGGATCTGGAACCCAGGCAGCAGCGGGAGCACCGGCTGGTGCGCGGGCTCCGGTTCCACGACCCGGCGCAGGTAGGACTCGACCGCGATGTGGACGCGCGCGGTCACACCGCCGCCCGGTGTCGAGTCCAGCTCGACGCGCAGCGAGTGCCTGCGGGCGAGCCGACCGACCACGAACAGGCCGAGCACGGTCGTCGGGACGATGTCGAGCCGCTCGCGTTCGACGAGTCGCCGGTTCTCCTCGGCCAGTTTCTCCGGCGGCAGGCCGATGCCGTGGTCGACGATCTCGATCACGCAGGTTCCGTCGGTCTGGAACTTGGCGCCGACCTCGACGGTCGTGTTCGGCGGGGAGAACGACGTGGCGTTCTCCATCAGCTCGGCGAACACCAGCACGAGGTCGGCGCCGATGTCCGCGGCGAGGGTGACGTCGGAGATCGACCCGAGCTGGACCCGCTGGTACTCCTCGATCTCGGCCAGCGCGGACCGCAGCGTGGTGGACAGCTCGATCGGCCCGGAAAGCCTGCCCCGGTCGGCCGTGCCCGCGACGACGAGGAGGTTGTCGGCGCTGCGGCGCAGCCGGGTGGAGACGTGGTCGAGCCGGTAGAGGCGTTCGAGGAGCCGGACGTCCTGCTCGTCGCGTTCGAGTTCGTCGACCAGCGCCATCTGCCTGCCGACGAGGTTCTGCGTGCGCTGCGCGACGTTGACGAACATCAGGCTGACGTTGCGCCGGGTGAGGGCCTGCCGTTCCACCAGCGAGGACGCCGTGCTCTGCACGCGGTTGAAGGCCGCGGCCAGCTTGCCGATCTCGTCGTCGCTGGCGACCTCGATCTCCGCGAGCCGCGGCGCCTGCACCTCGGCGACCTCGGTGTCGGTGACCCGGACCAGCTCGGTCTCGGCCAGGTCGGCGACCGAGGTGGCGGCGTCGGTGAGTCGGCGCAGCGGGTCGGAGATCGAGCGGCTGACCCGGATGGCGAGGACGGCGACCAGCATGAACAGCAGGGCCGCGCCGAGACCGACGCTGTGGGCGAGCAGCCCGGCGTCGGACGCGCGGTCGGTAGCGGCGGTGGTGACCTGCTCGGTCACCTTGTCCTGGGCGACCCGGCGCATCCGCGACTGGCTCTGCACGGCGGCGAGGGCGTCGAAGATGAACGACTCGCCCGCGTTGGCGTTGGGGTCCAACGGAAGCCTTGCGGCCATGGCGGCCACCTGGCGGGCCAGGTCGCCCTGGTCGACGGCGACGACGATGCCCGCGTGCTCGACGTCGGCCTGCTGGACGAACCGCTCGGTCAGCATCCGGGCCTGCGCGGAAGCCTTGTCCAGCAACACCTGCCCGGTTGCCGGATCGAGCGCGGTGGCGATGATCGCCATGCCGTAGAGCTCGTTCTCCTCGTTGGCCCGCAGCAGCGAGTCGAGGACGGTGAGCTGGCGGGTGCCCTCGGCGTCGCTGGTTCGCTGCGGCACCAGGCGAAGCGCGTCGAGGATGGCGCCGATGACCGCGTGGTAGGTGCGGGCGACGGCGTCCGGCGAGATGCCGCGGCGCAGCGCGCTCTGCCGCAGCTCACGCAGCGAACCGATGCGCACCAACGCGGAGGCGAGTTCCTCGGTGCCCTCCCCCTGCAGGGTGTCGAGCGCGGCGGCGGCCGCGGTGTCGACGGTCCGCTGCTGGCGGACGAGATCGGTGTTGTCCCCGCTGGCCGAGGCCAGGTAGCCGGCGGTGAGCAGGCGTTCGCGCTGCAGTTCCCACACCAGGCCACCGAAGTCCCTGGCACGGCCCGCGATGTCCGCGGTGCGGCTGGCCGAGCGGGCGTCGCCGACGCCGCCCGCGACGAACGGGACCGCCACGAGGACCACCGCCGTGAGCGGGACCAGGAGCAGGACGTTGAGCCTGCCCCGGATGCCGAGCCTGCCCAGGATCCCCAGAGTCACCGTCCACCTGCCGTCGCCTGGGCGGTGTAGGCCCAGTGTTGGGCGCGGACGATGTCCTCGATCGACGCGCGCAGGGCCAGGAAGTCGGGGTCGCGCTTGATGGCGAGGTCGCGGTCCTCGGGCAGCGCCACGGCGATGTCGGCGGCGACCCGACCGGGGTCGCACGCCAGGACGACCACCCGGCCGCCGAGGAAAACCGCCTCCTCGACGTCGTGGGTCACCATGAGCACGGTGGTGCCGGTGTCGCGCCACACCTGGCGGACGAGGACCTGCATGTCCTCCTTGGTCTGCACGTCGAGCGCGCCGAACGGCTCGTCGAGCAGCAGGACCTCAGGCTCGCACGCCAGGGCCCGGGCGATCGCGACCCGCTGCTGCTGGCCGCCCGAGAGCTGCCCGGGCAGCGCGTGCCGGAAGTCGGTCAGGCCGGTCTCGGCGAGGTGCCAGTCGACCCGGGCGGCCCGGTCCTCAGGCGTGATCGGGAGGAGCTCCAGTCCGAACGCGACATTGCGCTCGACCGTGCGCCACGGGTACAGCGTCCCCGCCTGCGGCACCAGGCCGCGGTCCGGTCCGGGGCCGGTGACGTCGGCTCCGTCGAGGGTGATCCGGCCCTCGGTGGGCGCGTCGAGCCCGGCGACGAGCGAGAGCAGCGTGGACTTGCCCGACCCGCTCGCGCCGACGACACACACGAACTCACCCGAGGCCACCTGGAGATCGACACCGTCGAGCGCGCGGACCGCGCCGTAATCCTTGCCGACGCCGGAAAGTCCGAGCTTCATCCGGTCCACCGCCCGACCTTGTCGCGCAGCAACCGAAGCGCCACGTCGATCAGCACACCGCACAGGCCGATCACGACGAGCACGGCGAAGATCTTGTCGGTCTGCAGGAACCGCTGCGAGCGCACGATCCGGTAGCCGAGGCCCTCGGTCGAGTTGACCAGCTCGGCGACCACCACGAAGTTCCACGCGGCGGCGGCGTTGACCCTGGCCGCGTCGACGATGCCCGGCAGCGAGTGCGGCACGATCACCTTCCGCAGCACCTCGCCCCGGCGCGCGCCGAGCGTGTACGAGACGTCGATGAGCGGGCGCGGCACACCGCGCACGACGTCGGCGGTCATCAGGGTGTTGAAGAAAACGGTGCCGATGAACAGAAGCGCCACCTTGGACGGCTCACCCAGGCCCATCCAGATGACCAGCAGCGGGATGAACGCGCTGGCGGGCAGGTAGCGCAGCACGCTGATCAGCGGCTCGAACAGCGCCTGTCCCGCCCGGAAAGTGCCCATGACGATCCCGATCGGCACCGACACCGCGAGCGCCAGGCCGAACCCGAACAGCACCCGCTGCACGGTGGCCCAGAGGTCGGCGAACAGCTCGCCGGACTCGGCCATGCCGATGCCCGCCGCGAGCACCGCGCCAGGCGAGGGCAGGAACCGCGACGGGACCACGCCGCTCGCCGCGAGGACGACCCACGCGAGGACTGGCAGGGCGATCGAGAGCACCGCCAGGGTCAAGCGGGACCGGCGGGAGATCGGGGCCCGGATCGTGAACAGCTTCGAGGTCCGGCGGACCCGCGGCCTGCGCGGCAACGCGCGCCATCCCGCCCGGCCGGACCGGGAGGGATGACTGGTGTCGGTCACATCCGCGCCGACGACGACCGGACTCACTCCGGGACTGCCTTCACGAATCGGTCGTCGAGCAGGCCGTCGAGGACGGGGCGCTCCTTGACGAGGCCGGTGGCGAGCATGAAGTCGACGATCTTGCCCGCCTGGTAGTTCAGGTGCGACGGCGTGGTGCCCGGGGTGAACGCGTCGAGGTTCTGCTGCCGGGTGAAGATCGTGGTGCCCGCGTCGTAGGAGCGGTACTCCTCGGCGGTGACCCCGCCGCGCTTGGCCATGATGTCGGTGGCCGGGCCCTTGTTCTCCCTGATCCACTTGATCGTCTCGAACCAGGTGTCGACCAGGGCCTGGACCGCGGCGGGGTGGTCTTTGACGAACTCCGCGGTGAAGACCAGGTGGTCCGGGATCGCGCCGGGGAACTCCACGGAGGTGGCGATGGCCCGGCTGCCCGGACGTTCGAGCGCCACGCTGGTGAAGGGCGCGAAGGCGCCGACCGCGTCGACCTGTCCCGCGGCGAACGCGGCGGCCGCGGCGTCGGTGGCCAGCGGGACCAGCTCGATGTCCTTCTCGGTCAGCTTCGCCTCGGCGAGCGCGAGCAGGAGCAGGTAGTGATCGACGGTGCCCTGCTCCACGGCCACCTTCTTCCCGCGGAGATCGGCGACACTGCCGATCCCCTCGGCGGCGATGATCTTGTCGTTGCCAGTGGAGTTGTCGTTGACCAGGACGATCTTCTGCTGGGCGCCGCCGCTGACCGAGGCCAGGGTGTCGTTGAGGGTCTGACTGTTGGCGTCGATCGCGCTGGTCGCCAGGGCGTTGAGGCTGTCGGTGTAGCTCTCGAAGTACTTCAGCTCGACGTTGACGCCGTTCTTGGCGAAGAGCCCCTGCTCCTGCGCGACCTGCCACGGGAACCAGCCGGGCCAAGCGCTGAAGCCGAGCGTCACCTTGGTTCCCGACTCGGCGGCTTGGGATGTGCAGGCCGTCGCGCCCGACAGCGTTAACAGGCACACGACAGCGGCGATCAGCCTGCTGACCGAACTGGGCTTCACTGCGTACTCCAGGGGGAGGCGAACGGATCGGCTACCGAGCCGGGAAAAGCGGGAGCTCGCCCTGGGAAAAAATGGGAATATGTTTGTCCACAGTAGAGTCGACGCCGGACTCCGTCATCAAACTCCCCATTCCCGTGCGGTGAACCCCAGCCGGGGCTGACCCTAACGGGGTATGAGGAGGCCGACTAGGGAGCCACCAGTGGATCTCACCCGATCGGACTATCAGCGCTAAAGCATGTCACTATGCGCAATTGTGCTGGTATTAGCGAAATGCGCCGATGCGGCCGAAATGTGGTCTGGATTACATTCCACACCCGACCTTCAGGGGTTGCGCACCGACTCGTTCCGGTTCCTACGAAATACTGTGTAAAAGATGGGAAGACCGATGACCAAGGCCGACCCGGCGAAGAACACGGGGTGCCGGGTCATCAACCGCAGCTCGGCGGCCGCGCCGGTCCACACGGTCAGGCCGCCGAGACACTTGATCATCGCGCCGTCGCTGAACCACGGCTCGAGTTCGGTCACCTTGCCGAACACGCCCTTACGCGAACCGATCTCGACCGGGGTCTCGGGTCCGCCGTCGACGGTCACCGTGCAGCCCCGCGCGCTTGCCTTGCGCTGCACCGCGATCGTGCCGCCGGTCCACTGGTGGATCGCCGGGTCGCGGACGGTGCCGGAGACGTACGTGCCGCTGAAAGCGCCGACCGAGTAGACAGCCGCATACAGCACGAGCAGCAGCCCGGCCAACGCAAGTGCCCGCTTCACCAGGCGTCTTCGCGGAGCACGATGCCACCGTCTTCGCCGTCATCCGACCGACCGGACCGAGACCGGCCCGCCTCGACGACCTCGTCGACGGAGTGGCCTTCCTCCAACAGCGTGTAGACCTGCCGAAGCCGCGGAAGGCCGGACTCCAGCGCCTCCCGCACGCCCGGCTCCCCCGCCGCCCGCCCGCTGGTGATGTCGCGCCAGGTCAGCTCGCCCGCGTCGATCCGGGCCTGCAGGTCCCGCAGCGCCTTGGGCGCGTCGGCGCCGCGGGCGTGCTCGGAGATCGCCTTGATGTCCTCATCGGTGAGGCCGTCCTGCGGCTTGTCCGCGAACTGCTTCTCGACGCCGGCCAGCTTCGCGTCGAGCGTGGTCAGCGCGACGTCGAGGCTCGCCTCGGCCTCGCGCAGCCGCACGCTCTTCCAGTCGTCGTTCATCGCGTTCCTCCGGTGGGCACCGGCGTGCCCTGGCGGTTCTGGGTCGACGGGTCCTGGCGGTTCGCCGCCGCCCGGTCGTCCTGGTACTGGCCGTAGTGCTCGTCACCGACGACTTGCTCCCAGATCCAGTTCACGACCTGGACCTGCGCGCCCGCGTCACGGATCGCGTCCTCGATCTTGAGTCCGCCGTCGATGGTCTCGGCGTTGTTCAGCGCGGTGGTCGGGTCGGTGTCGGCGTAGCTCATCGCGCACCCACCGTCGGGACGCCACTGGCCGCGGCTGAGCGCTGACCGTCCACAGTGGTCATCCGGCCGCAGGACACGCGGTCGGCGGTCTCATACGCGGCGGCGGCGCTCTCCAGTGAGGTCTTGACGTTGCCCAGCTTCTCGCTGGCGAACTGGAGCGTCTCGCCGTAAAGGCCGACGACACCGTCGACAGCGGGAACGAGCAGGCTCAGCAGGCCGGTGAACCCACTGGTGTCGGCGCCCTTGCCCCGAGCGTGGTCCTCGATCGTCTTGAAGTGCCCCGCGTTGCGGTCGAGCAGACCCGCGTAGCCGCGCAGCTCCTCCGGCTCGACCCTGAGCTGTTCGCCCATCGGTGGTGCTCCTGACGTGTCCCGCGCTCGGCGTGTGTCCCAGGGTTGACGGCCGCCTCCGGACGTCGGTTCCCACCGGGTGTCAGGGCTTTTCAGTTGCGAATTGTCGGGAGACTGTCCTCATGCCACTCGCCGGTGGCCAGGAAGTGCCGCACGAACTCCTGGTACGGCTCGATGTCGAGTCCCTGGGCGGCCACCCAGGCGTCGTCGTAGTAGGTGTGCGAATAGCGCTCGCCGCCGTCGCACAGCAGGGTCACCACACTGCCGGACATCCCAGCCGCCTTGAGTTCGGCGATGATCTGGAACGCGCCCCACAGGTTCGTGCCGGTCGACCCGCCCGCGCGGCGGCCGATCAGCTCCTCGACGACCCGGATGACCGCGATCGACGCCGCGTCCGGCACCTTGATCATCCGGTCGATGACCTGGCCGAGGAACGACGGCTCGACCCGCGGCCTGCCGATGCCCTCGATACGTGAGCCGCGGCTGCCGGTGAGGTCCGGCTCGGTGTCGCGCCAGGCGTCGAAGAACACGGAGTTCTCCGGGTCCACCACGGCCAGCCGGGTATCGAGGGCGCGATAGCGGATGTAGCGGCCGATGGTGGCGCTGGTGCCGCCGGTGCCCGCGCCGACCACGACCCATGCGGGCTCCGGGTGCGGCTCCTTCGACATCTGCTCGAAGACCGACTCGGCGATGTTGTTGTTGCCACGCCAGTCGGTGGCCCGCTCGGCGTGGGTGAACTGGTCGATGTAGTGGCCGCCGAGGTCGTCGGCCAGCTTGCGCGACTCGGCGTAGATCTGGCCGGGCTCGTCGACGAAGTGGCAGCGCCCGCCCTGGCGTTCGATCAGCGCGATCTTCTCCGGGCTGGTCGTGCGCGGCATGACGGCGATGAAGGGCAGGCCCAGCATCCGGGCGAAGTACGCCTCCGAGACCGCCGTCGAGCCCGAGGAGGCCTCGATCACCGGGGTGCCGTCGACGATCCAGCCGTTGCACAGCGCATAGAGGAACAGCGAACGGGCCAGGCGGTGCTTGAGCGAGCCGGTCGGGTGGGTCGACTCGTCCTTGAGATAGAGCTGGACGTTCCACTCCAGCGGCAGCGGGAACGGCAGCAGGTGCGTGTCGGCGCTGCGGTTCGCGTCCGCCTCGATGATCTTGATGGACCGGCAGACCCAGTCACGCGTCTTGGCGCTGCAGCGGTCGACCGCGGTCATCGCGCGAGCAGGACAAGCACCAGCGCGATGAGCGCGGGCACTGACTGGACGTACAGGATGCGCAGCGACACCGTCGCGGCGCCGTAGAGACCGGCGATCATCACGCAGACCAGGAAGAACACCTGGAACGACAGCGAACCCGCGATCAGGCCGTAGAACAGGCCCGCGGCCAGGAAGCCGTTGTAGAGCCCCTGGTTGCCCGCCAGCATGGCGGTCTCCGCGGCGAACTCGTGCGAGGTCCCGAACGTCCGGCGGCCCAGCGAGGTGTTCCAGAGGAACATCTCGAGCACGAGGATGTAGACGTGGATCAGGCCGACAAGCCCGACCATGACCTTCGCTGCGGTGTCCATCTCAGTCCTCATCCGGTTCGTCGCCGCGCAGCTCCGCCCGGAGGCGGTCGCGTTCTGCGTAGCGGTCAGCGAGGCCCGCGGTGACCCGGTCGTTGAGGCGGCGGAACAGCAGCAGGCCCAGCGGGAACCCGACGACCACGGCGATGGCCACCGAGACCAGCAGCGGAAGGTCGAACAGCACCAGGATCGCCGTCACGGCGCCGACCAGGGCGATCCGCACAAGGGTGTAGAGAGCGATGTCGCGCCAAAGGTGCGCGCCGGGCTTGTCCTGCACGGCCTGGACGTTACTCGGCATGGGTGCCCCGTTCCTCGTCGAGGGTGTTCGGCCTGCCCTCGAACCGGGTCGACAGCACGACGGTCGACCTGGTGCGCGCGACACCCTTTATCCGGCGCAGCCTGCTCAGCGACCGCTCCAGGTCGTCCACCGTCGCCACCCGGACCTTGACCACGAAGGACTCGTCACCCGCGACCCGGTAGCAGGACTCGACCTCGTTCAGCTCGGCCAAGGCGTCGGCGACATCCTCGTCGTCGGCGGTGTCGGTCGGGTGGATGGAGACCAGCGCGGTGACGTCGAGTCCGACGGCCCGCGGGTCGACCATGGCGTGGTAGCCGGTGATGACGCCCGCGGCCTCCAGTTTGCCGACCCGCTCGTGCACCGCCGACGCGGACAGGCCCACCTGCCTGCCGAGATCGGCGTAGGTGACGCGGCCGTTGGTACGCAGGGCCGCGATGATTCGGCGATCGACAGTGTCCACGGCGAAAGCCTACGACGCCGCCCCGGCATGTCCGAACCGGCCGTTTTGTCCCTTACTACCTCTTTACCATCAGCCAACCGTTCGAGTACCCGACGGGCGAGATGCAACGATGATCCCGTTTTGTCGACTACCAAGGAGGCGGCGAAGGTGACCGTTGGCCACGTGGGGGAACGCCTGCTCACCCCCGGGGAGGTAGCGGCCCTGTTCCGGGTCGACCCCAAGACCGTCACCCGGTGGGCCACGGCGGGCCGCATCGGGTCCATCCGCACGCCCGGCGGACACCGCCGGTTCCGTGAGACCGAGGTCCAGGCGCTGCTGGCCGAACTCACCACCGAGGCGACGGAACCCGCGGAGCACGTCTGACCTGCGTGTCCCCAAAATCCGGACAAACGGGTTAACCTCGTGTTCCAGGCTTTCGGAGGTGCCTCAATGACTTACCTGCTGGCCGCTGTCGGCGCGATCACCATCGCGGTGCTGATGTGGAAGGCCTTCGGCCCACGCGCGGCCGAGGCCACCACCACGCGCACCGCCATCGCCCCCGACGACGACCCCGACTTCCTCCGCAAACTAGGCGAGAAAACCCGCAAGCCCCCCACAGAAGACCCACCCGCCTAACCGCGAGTCCCCAGTTCCCGACGATGAGTTCTCAATTCAAGTGA
>NZ_JBOHGC010000089.1:0-16126 GCF_050699995.1 Actinokineospora sp.
TGGCTTCGTTGACCGGCTGGAACACGGCGTTGTCGCCCGCGGGGCAGCTGTTTCCCGTCGACTACGCGGAACGGCCTGCCGGTGAAGTCACCGACAGGCCGTTCCGGGTGTCCAGAGTGGATCAGGCATCGAGGCCGAACTCGCTGCCGGAACCAGGGTCGCCACGACGGCGGCGACACAGAGCCCGGCCTTGATGACCAGACGTCTCATTGTCGTTCCTTTCCGTCTAGAGGGTGATCGACCAGGAGTCGAGAGTGCCGCTGTCGCCGGGGCCGTAGTCGGTGACCCGCAGCTGCCACTTGCCCGCGGCCGGGGACACCACGGACGCGACGGTGTAGGTCTTCGCGGTGGTCAGCGGGGTGCACTGGTAGTTGCCGGAGCCGCTGTACTTGACCGGGTAGACCTTCCCGTCGGGAGCGATCAGGGAGATGCCGAGGTCCTCGGCGCAGGTGTGCTTGATCGAGATCGACAGCGTCACCTTCGGGGCGGCCTGCCCGGACAGCGGGACCGTGATCGGGCTGAACGTGCGCTCGAAGTCCCGGATCGCGAAGTCCGCGTCGTTGGTGAACGTCCGGCCGCTGTTGCCGCCGGTGGTGCGGGCTTTGACGGCGGTCGTCGGCTTCGACGTGTTCCCGGCGGCGTCCTTGGCCACGATGGTGAACGCGTGCTCGGTGTCCGCGGCCAGGCCGGTGACCGTCGCCGTGGTGCCGGTGGCGGTCGCGGCCACGGTCGCGCCGTTGTACACGTCGTAGCCGGTGACGCCGACGTTGTCGACGGAGGCGTCCCAGGCGAGGCTGACCGAGGTGTCGGTGACGCCGGTCGAGCGCGGGTTGCCTGGGGTGGTCGGCGGTTCGTCGTCGCCGCCACCGCCCGGCTGGGTGGTCGCCTTGACCGGGTCACTGGCCGCCGAGGTGTTGCCCGCCGCGTCTTTTGCCTTGACTGTGAATGAGTATCCGGTGTCGGGGGTGAGTCCGGTGACGGTGGCCGTGGTCCCGGTGACGGTGGTCGCCAGGGTGGTGCCGGAGTACACGTCGTAGCCGGTCACGCCGACGTTGTCCGTCGCCACGTCCCAGGCCAGGGAGACCGAAGTGCTGGTCGCGCCCGTCGAGCGGAGGTTCGCCGGGACGGTCGGGGCCTGGGCGTCACCGCCACCGCCGATCTCCCGGATGTTGAGCAGCTTGTTCGGCGAGTCCTTGATCTGCGTCAGCACACCGTCGGTGGCCAGGCCCACCAGCCCAGCCTCGACTTGCTGCGGCGTGGCCGACGGGCTCGCGCTCAGGTACAGCGCCGCCGCGCCCGCGCCGTGCGGGGCCGCCATCGACGTCCCGCTGCGGGTCGATGTGCCGGTGTCGGTGTTGCTGTTGAGCGAGACGATGCTGCCGCCGGGGGCGAACAGGTCGATGCACTTGCCGGTGTTGGTGCCGTCCCGGATCGTGTCGTCACTGTCGCTGCCGCCGACGACCAACCCCTCGATGGTGTCCGACGGCGTGTAAGAGCAGGCGTCGCCGCCGTGGTTTCCCGCCGCGATGGCGACCACGACACCGCTGGCCACAACCCGCTTCACCGCGTCCTGCAACGGCTTGTACGGGTGGGTGTCCGCGGTCAGGCTCAGGTTCGCCACGGCGGGCTTCTTCGCGTTGGTCACCAGCCAGTCGAGCGCCTTGACCAGGTTGTCGTCGGGCGCCGAGCCGCCGCAGCCGACGGTCTGCACGGCGTGCAGGGTCACCGCCTTGGCCAGGCCGTACTGCGTGCCGCCGATGGTGCCCGCGACATGGGTGCCGTGGCCGTTCGTCGTGCACTCGTCGGAGGTGTTGTCGGTCTCGCCGCTGAAGTCCGGGTCGTTGACCGTGCGCCCGGCGAGGTCCTGGTGGGTCAGCCGGATGCCGCTGTCGAGGACGTAGGCGTGCACGCCCTCGCCCTTGTTCGGGTAGGTGTAGGACTTGTCCAGCGGCAGGGCCTTCTGGTCGGACCGGTCGATGCCCCAGGACGGCGGGTTCGGCTGCGTGTCCGCCGTCTGGCGCACCAGATGGGTCTGGGCGACGTAGGCGACGGCGGGGTCGGCGGCCAGCCTCTCCGCGGCCCGCTCGGGCATCACCACCGAGTAGCCGGGGAAGACGTTCTCGAAGACGTGCTTGCGTTCGCCGCCGTAGCGGGCGAGCAGCTCACCGGCCGCGGCGTGCACTCCGGACGACCGCAGGGAGGCCGTGTCGGCGCGCAGCGCCACGATGTAGCGGCCGGGGACCGGGTCGGCTCCGCCGCGGTGGAGGATCTCTCCGGTCGGTTGTTGCTCCTGCGCCCCGGCGAGGGGCGCGAGCAGGCCAAGTCCCAGCAGACACACCACCGGGATGGCCTTGACGAGGGTTTTCACTGTGTGCTCCCAGATCTCACAATGCAGGGTGGAATCCTCGCCAACCATGCGGCTGGTGCGTGAGAGAGCACAATGGTGAACGCTCGCTAACTCTTAACTTCCGCCCGCGGCGTTGACTCCGCTCGGCGCCACGGCCTATCGTCGGCATCCAGCCGATGTGCCTTCGGCTGATCTCTCTCGGCTCTGTCCTGTGTGGACACCTGCGCCCGAGTCATTCGGACCGGAGGACCACGTTTGATGAACAGGAAGCGCCGGAGAACCACGCGCGTTCTCAGCGGCATCGGGCTGACCGCCGCCGCCGTCTTCGCCATCGTCGCGGTGTCCATGCCCGCGCAGGCCCAAGAAGGAGTCGTGCGGCTCGCCGACAGCCCCGACTCGATCAAGGACAGCTATATCGTCGTCCTCAAGGACAGGCAGAAGACCCTGACCGCGAGCGCCCTCACCTCGCGGTACGGCGGCCGGACCGAGCGGACGTTCGACGCGGCCGTGAACGGTTACGTGGCAACGATGTCCGACCGCGAGGCGCGCCGCCTCGCCGCGGACAAGTCGGTCGCGTACGTCCAGGCCAACCAGCGGGTCAAGATCAGCCAGGCGCCGCCATCCTCCGGGCTTGACCGGATCGACCAGCGCGATCTTCCCCTCGACTACGACTTCACCGTCGATTCCCTCGCCGAGGACGTCACCGCGTTCGTGATCGACACCGGGGTCGACGCCGACCACGAGACCTTCGGCGGGCGCGTCGTCGGCGGCTTCGACGCCATCGACGGCGACGGCGACCCCGACGACCTCAACGGCCACGGAACCCATGTCGCGGGCACGATCGGCGGCCGCGAGTTCGGCGTCGCCAAGGGGATCAAGATCGTGCCGGTGCGCGTGCTCGACGAGGACGGCGACGGCAGCACGGCCGGGGTGATCGCCGGGATCGAGTGGATGGTGAACAACCTCGTCGGCCCGTCGGTGGCGAACATGAGCCTCGGCGGCCCCCGGGACGACGCCCTCGACGAAGCCGTCCGCGGAGCCATCCGAGCCGGTGTCACCTTCGCCGTCGCCGCCGGAAACGAAGCCGAGGACGCGGGGGAGACCTCGCCCGCCCGGGTGGCCGAGGCGATCACCGTGGCCGCGTCCGACGCCGACGACAACCAGGCCGAGTTCTCCAACTTCGGTCCCGCCGTGGACCTCTACGCACCCGGTGTCGACATCGTCTCGTCGTTCCTCGACGGCGAAACCGCGACACTGAGCGGCACGTCGATGGCGACACCGCACGTCACGGGCGCGGCGGCGCTGGTCCTGGCCGCCGACCCGCAGGCCTCGCCCGCGCGGGTCCAGCGCGAACTGGTGCGGGCCGCGACCAGGAACCGCATCCAGAACACCAGTCCCCGCACCCCCAACCGGTTGCTGTTCACCAGTCCGCCTCCCCGGAATTTTTAGGGTGGTCACCTGCCGGGCGATGGTGTGGTGTGGTGGGTAACCGTGGTCGGCTGTCGTCCCGGTCCCCTTTAGGTGGCGGTCGGATGCGCCGGGACCACCTGGTGAGCGCCCCCGCGATTTCTCGCGGGGGCGCTCAATTTTGTTTAAACCGTGCGAACTTTCTCCTCGTACCTCCTTGCACAGACCCAAGACGTCAGCGCGGAGGTTCGAATGAAGCGGTCGGCGGTCATGGTGGCAGGCCTGGCGTTCGCCTTGGCCGGATGCCACGGCGGCGAGGAAGCCACTCCCGAGCAACGCCGGGGACACCACGTGGAACTCGTGGCGGCACAGCCGCGCCCGGCCGGACTGCAACTGGTGCGCGGCTTCAACAGCGGGCCCATCGTCGTGGACGGCAGCGGGCGCACCGTTTACGGATTCGTGCAGGACAAGACCAGTCCGGCCAGGTCAGCGTGCACGGGCAAGTGCGCCGAGACCTGGCGGCCGGTGCCGTTCACCGAAGACTTCAAGATCACCGGTCTCGACCAGTCCATGGTCGGCTCCGTCGACCGCCCGGGCGGCGTGAAGCAGGCCACGCTGGCGGGCAGGCCGCTCTACACCTTCGCCGGTGACTCGATGCCCGGCGAGATGACCGGCCGCGACGCCGACTGGTTCGTCGTGGGCGCCACCGGCGGCAAAGCCGAGATCACCACGGTGCTGGAGGGGTCCAGTGCGGTCAATCCCTGACCTGCTCGGGCCCCGCCGCGTCCTCGCCGCGGTCGCCGCCGTGCTGCTCCTCGCGGTGGTGGCGGTGGGGTTGGTGCCCACAGTCCTCGTCGAGTCGCGGAATCCCGAGCCGCGACCGACCGAATGGGGTCCGCTCGGCGCAGCCGACGTGGAGCTGCTGCGTGCCGCGCGCCGAGCGGGCCTTTGGGAAGGACCCGCTGGTGAACTGGCCCGCGAGGTCTCACGGAACCCGAAGATCCAGGCGCTCGGGATGACGCTCATGGTCGACCACGGGCAGCTCGACGTCGCCGTCCGGCAGTCCGCGGCGAAACTGCGGGTCCCGCTGCCCGACCAGCCCAACGACCTGCAGCAGGGCTGGCTGGCGGAGATGCGCGCGGCGGGAAGTCCCGAGGAGTTCGACCAGATCTTCGCCAACCGGCTGCGCCAAGCCCACGGCTCGGTCCTGGTGACCATCGCCCAAGTGCGCGGGGGCAGCCGCAACACCGAGGTCCGCGACCTCGCGTCCATCGCGAACCAAGCCGTGCTGCGGCACCAGAACCTGTTGGAGAAGACCGGGTTGGTGGATTTCACCACGATCGCCGAGCCGCTCGCGGGCGCCTCCTTCGACACCGAGCTGCGGGCCGACGCCCGGGCGTTCGCGCTGGCCGGGCTGCTCGTGTTCGCCGAGTCCGCGCTGGTGGTGCTGCTCATCGCGTGGCTGCGCCGCTCACGCGGGAAGGCGGCACCGCCCTCGGTCGGATCGTTCGCAGTCAACGAGATGGAAGGAACCAGGACATGAAGGTCAAGCACTGGACGGCACTCGCGGTCGCCGCGCTCGTCGTCGGCGGTTCGGCGTCGGGCATCGGCATCGCCCGAGCCCACGGCGGCGGGCCCGGCACCGGCACGGCCCCGCAGAAGGCGTTCTACGTCGACATCACGAAGGTCCGGCCGAACAAGGTCCGGATCGAGCGGCGGGCGTCGCCGGGGTCGTTCGTCAACAAGTGCGGCGACAACAAGGAGAAACACCGCAACTCCGACAACCACATCGCCGCGCCGGGCGTGGTGAACGCCGCCCAGCACCAGCACGACCACGTCGGGAACCTCACCACCAACGGCCGCTCCACCGACCGGTCCCTGCTGCGCGGCGGGACCACCTGCGTGACCGGCGACAAGTCGTCGTACCTGTGGCCGGTCCTGCGCGACCTGACCCGCGACGGCGACGACGCAGGCCGGCCCGGCGGTGGCAAGGACGGCAACCTCGGCGCGATCCTCGACGGGAAGGTCACACTGTTGTTCCGCGGCAACCGGTTCCAGCAGGTCGTGGCCGCGCCGCAGGGGCTGCGGATGACCACCGGCGACGCCAAACCGGGGGAGAACGGTCCGGCGAACGTCCGGGTCAGCTGGACGTGCAGGGGATTCGAGGACCGGACCACGGCCAAGTACCCGGTCTGCCCGCGCGGTCGCGGCGTGGTGCGGCTGCTGGAGTACCCGAGCTGCTGGGACGGCCGCAGCCTCGACAGCGCCAACCACCGCGACCACGTCCGCTTCCCCGACACCTCGGGCCGGTGCCCGCGCAACACGGTCGCGATCCCGCAGCTGGACATGACCGTCGAGTACGCGGTCCCGGCGAAAGCCACTGTGGCCCAAGGGTTCGCGCTCGACGGGTTCCCGCAGGAGAACCACCGGCCGGACTCCGACCACGGCTTCGTCCACCTGCTGATGAACCGCACGCAGATGGGTGACGTGGTGAGGTGCGTCAACAGTGGCCGCACCTGCTGACCTGCTCGCCCAGGCGGCCGGGGAACCCGGCGTGCGGGCGGTCGCGGCGGTAAGCGCGCGCTTCGCCTACGGGCTCATGTGTCTGACCCTTTGCCTGGGCGTGATGACCTACACGGGGTGGGGTCGGCACGCGGTCAGCCGCAAGGCGATGCGCCGGGCACACCTGTCCCTGGCGACGCTGACCATCGTGTTCGCGGTGGTGCACGCGGTGTGCTTCCGGTTGCTGCCAAGCGGACCGATGCCGTTTGACTACTTGCTCGTCCCCAACGTCCGGCACGGGCTCGGTGTGGTGTCGCTGTACCTGATGGTCGCCATCGCGCTCAGCGCGTGTCTGCGCGGGTGGACCGCCTACCGCCGATGGGCGTGGCTGCACCGCACGGCGTACCTCGCGATTCCCTTGGGCGCACTGCATTCCCTGCTGGGCGCCCTGGCCAACGGCCATCTCTCGGTGCTCTGGCTGGGCGGGATCACCCTGCTCGTCCCGGCCGTGACCTTGACGGTGCTGCGCGCCTTGCCCGCGCACACGCTCGAACGACTCGGAGTGGAGACGGAGAAGGTATGAGACGCGGACGCGGACGTGCCACGGTGGTGCGCGTCGACAACGACCGGTGCGAGCTGTACGGGATCTGCGTCGCCGAGGCGCCCGAGGTGTTCCGGCTCAGCGACAACCGGCTCCGGCACGGCAGGCGGATCGACCCGGCCGACGAGACCGCAGTCGCCGCCGCCGCGCGGAACTGCCCCATGCAGGCGATCCGGCTGCGGGAGAGTGCCCGGTGAGCGTGGAGCGGATCGTCGTCGTCGGCGCGGGCGCCGCGGGCTTCCGGGCCGCGGAACGGCTGCGGCAGCTGGGTTTCGACGGCGAGGTCGTGGTGATCGGCGACGAGCCGCGCAAGCCGTACCACCGACCCGCGGTGTGCAAGCAGTTGCTGCGCGGCACCCTCAAGGCCCGCGATGTCACGCTGGAGGCCTGCGTGGACCTCGACGTCGGCTGGCGGCTGGGCACCCGCGCGATCGGGCTCGACACCGCCCGGCACGCGGTCCTGCTGCCCGGTGGCGAGGAGGTCGGCTACGACGGCCTGATCCTCGCCACCGGCGGATACCCGCGGTCGCTGCCCGACGCGCCCCGGCACGACCCGCGGGTGCGGGTGCTGCGCACGGTCGAGGACGCCGAGTGCGTCCGGGCGGCGCTGCGGTCGAGCAGGCTGCCGGCCGTGGTCGTCGGCGGCGGGTTCATCGGCTGCGAGTTCGCCGCGAGCATGCGGGCGATGGGGCGCGAGGTCATGGTCGTCAACAACTCGGCGAAGCTGCTGCACCGCTTCGGCGACGCGATCGCCGACGCGGCGGGCGAACTGCATGCCGAACACCGGGTCGACACCCGGAGCAACGCCCGGATCAGGAAGTGGGACACCGGGCGTGACGGCGTCGGGCTGCACCTGGACAACGGCGATGTCGTGTTCGCCGCGTGCGTGGTCCTGGCCGTCGGCAGCACGCCGTCGGTGGAGTGGCTGCGCGGTTCGGGTCTGCGGGTGGACGACGGGGTGTTCTGCGAGCCGACGCTGTTCGCCGCCGGGGCCGACGACGTCGTCGCCGCCGGGGACATCGCCCGGTGGCCGAACCTGCGGTTCGACCCGGTGCCCAGGCGGGTCGAACACTGGATCACCGCGGTCGAGGGCGGCCGGGCGGCGGCGGAGAACCTGCTCGCGGGCAAGTGGGCGGCCAAGCCGTTCACCCCGTTGCCCAGGGCCTGGACCAGCCAGTTCGACGTGCGGGTGCAGCACGTCGGGATGCCCGCGCTGGCCACGGACACCGTCCCGCTCGACGCCGGGGTCACCGGGTTCGTCCGGGCCGGGAACCTGGTCGCGGTCGCCACCTGGGACCGCCCGCACGCGATGCTCGACTGGTCGGCGACGCTGGACCGGCTGCTTCCCGTGCCCGCCGCGAGCCGCAGGCCGCACGCGCGCCCGCCCCGCGACGGGATCCCCGCCCGCGTCCTCATCGAGCGGCACTACGCCAGTCGGCACTCATTCGATGGACCAAACGGAATAATGACCGGACAATGAGGGTTTCCGTGACCGAGCGTGCTGAATGGACAGAATCACGGCAGTCGGCCATGCTCCCCCGAGTGGGTCGCCATACGCGGGCAGTCAGACCGGTGGCGGTCGTGCCTGACGACCCGAAGGACGAGTGGGTGCGGCAGCTTTATCGTCAATTCGCGAACCAGCTCAACGCCCATGTTCTCGGTTTGACGAAATACGACCGCCAATGGACCGAGGACGTCGTCCAGGAGACTTTCATCCGGGCCTGGAAACACGCCGACAAACTTGATCGGCGACCCGAGATGCTGCGCGGCTGGCTGTTCGTCGTCGCCCGCCGGATCGTGATCGACACCCACCGCGGGCGGCAGGTCCGGCCCATCGAGATCCGCGGCACCGACATCGCCGAGGACCGCGTCGGCGTCTCCGACAAGGCCGACAGCACGGTCGACGCGATCGTCGTGCACGACGCGCTGCGCCGGATCTCCGCCGACCAGCGCGAGGCGATCGTCGAGACCTACCTGAAGGGCCACACGGTCGACGAGGCCGCGGTCCTGCTGGGCATCCCGCCGGGCACGGTCAAGTCCCGGACCTACCACGCGATGCGCGCACTGCGGCGCGCGCTTCGGGCGCGGGGGTGAGCGGCATGGCTTCGCACTTCGACGTGGCGGCCTACGCCCTCGGGACGCTCGACGCCCGCGGCACGGAGGCGTTCGAAGGCCACCTCGCGGGCTGCGAGAACTGCCAGGTGGAGCTCTTCGAACTGCAGGAGTTGCCGGAGTTGCTGGACACGGTCGCCGAGACCTGGCCGGACGCGCCCGCGCGGGGAGCTGTGCTCTACGGCCTGCCATCGAAGGTCGAGCGGCGGCGGGGCCGGCACTGGGGCGCGGCGACCGCGGCCGCGGTGCTGGTGTTCCTCTCGGGGGCGGTGACCGCGATCGGGTTCCTCGGCTGGGAAGGCGCCGACCCGCCCGCCGGGCAGGCCGCGGAGTCGCCGTCGGCGCTGACCCGGCTCGATCCCGTCGCCGAGGAACCGGGCGGCGTGAGCGGGTCCCTCGAATCGTCGACGTCGCACGCCTGGGTGGAGACCACGCCGGAGGGCAGCCGGATCGCCCTCGACCTCGGTGGCATCACCGGCTCGACCCCGTGCTCGGCCGTCGTCGTGTCCCGCGGCGGGGAGACCACGGAAATCGCCGTGTTCGACCCGCCGAGGAAGGGCGAGCGGATTGTGGTGTCCGGCACGACGCCGTATCCGGTGGCCCAGATCGACCGGGTCGAGGTTCGCCGCGTTTCCACCGGAAAAGTCATCACCACGCTCAAGGCGCCAGAAAAGTAGAACCGGATCGGCGGTCGTCACGTATTCCCCTGGGAAAGCCGATACGGAAATGGGAGAGCCAATGACGCGAATTCGGAACTTTGCCCTCGCCGTGGCGCTGGTGCCCATCGGCATCGCCGCGACCGCGTGCGGCGGCGAATCCACCGAAACGATTCCGAGCGAGGTCGCCGTGGTCAAGTCGGATGCTTATCCGGACACGGGCGCCGCGCCCGCGACACTCGCCGTCGCCACCGTCCCCGACCTGGGGTCGATCATCACCACCGGCGATGGGAAAACGCTCTACCGGTTCGACAAGGACACCGCAAAACCACCCAAGTCCACTTGCGACGGTGAGTGCGCGGCGAAGTGGCCGCCGGTGCTGGTTCCGGAGGGTGCGGAGTTCGCCGTCGAGGGTGTGGACAAGGCGTTGGTGTCGAGCCTGAAGCGCGCGGATGGCACGCGGCAGCTGAGCATCAGCGGGTGGCCCGCCTACACCTACGCCCAGGACACCGAACCCGGCGACGTCAAGGGGCAGGGCGTCGGTGGGACGTGGTTCGGCTTCACGGCCGCGGGCAAGAAGGCCATCGCGCCCGAAGCCGGGTCCCTTGAGGTGAAGGTGATGTCGGTGGCGCCGCTCGGTCAGATCCTCACCGACGCGGCGGGGATGACGCTGTACCGGTTCGACAAGGACACGCCGAACCCGCCGAAGTCCAACTGTGCAGGCGACTGCGCCGCGAAGTGGCCGCCCGTGCTGGTCCCCGAGGGCGCCTTGCCGAAGCTCGACGGCGCCGACCCGTCCGTGCTGGGCACGGTCGAGCGCGGCGACGGGTCCCGTCAGCTCACGGTCGGGGGCCGGCCGCTCTATCTGTTCGCCGACGACAAGGTCCCTTGTGACATCAAGGGCCAGGGCGTCGGCGGAACCTGGTTCGCCGCCAAACCCGACGGCGGCAAAGCGACTGGATGAGAGGAGGTTCGCCACCGACACCGACGCTGTGGGGTGAGAAACCACGGCTCGGCCGGACCTCGATCGGGTGATCGAGCAGGGATCACCCGATCGTGAAACGACGTCGAGCTGGAATGGCCTCCTGACCAAAGGCACTGGTCAGGGGGTCATTCGTCGTTCTCTGGGGACTGGTTGAGAATAAAATCAAGCACGCATGCTTGATTTGGCTCGCCAGTCGTGCGACGGTAAGCATGTGATCGATCCGACCGCGCTGCTCGCTGACCTGCGGGCCGAAGGCGCCGAACTCGACTCCTGGGTCGAGCCGCTGTCCGACGACGAGTGGGCCACGCCGACGCCCGCGGCGGGCTGGACGGTCGCCCACCAGGTCGCCCACCTGGCCTGGACCGATGAGCGCTCGCTGCTCGCGGTCACCGACCCCGACGCTTTTCAAACCGAGTTCGCCGCCGCGCTGAGCGGGGGCAACGTCGCCCACTTCGTCGACGATGGGGCCGCCGAGGGCGCCGCCCAGCCGCCCGCGAAGCTGCTGGCCCGCTGGCGCGAGCTGCGCGACGCCCTCAACTCCGCCCTCGCGCAGGTGCCCGCGGGGACGAAACTGCCCTGGTACGGGCCGCCGATGAGCGCCGCGTCCATGGCGACCGCGCGGATCATGGAGACCTGGGCGCACTCGTGCGATGTCGCCGACGCGCTCGGGATCAAGCGGGAGCCGAGTCCCCGGATCAAGCACGTCGCCCACCTCGGGGTGCGCACCCGCGACTTCGCCTTCCAGCTCAACGGGCGCACCCCGCCGGCGGAGCCGTTCCGCGTGGAGCTGCTCGCCCCGGATATGACCTTGTGGACGTGGGGTCCTGAGGACGCCGCCCAACGGGTCACCGGACCGGCCGTCGACTTCTGCCGTCTCGTCACCCAGCGGGTGCACCGCGACGACACCGCGCTGGTCGCCTACGGCGCGCAGGCCGACGAGTGGCTCGACATCGCGCAGGCGTTCGCGGGGGCGCCGGGGGCCGGGAGGGCGAAGGCGTGATCCGCATCGGCAACGCGTCCGGCTTCTACGGCGACCGACTCTCGGCGATGCGCGAGATGCTGACCGGCGGCGACCTCGACGTCCTGACCGGCGACTACCTGGCTGAGCTGACCATGCTCATCCTGGGCCGCCAGCGGATGAAGGACCCGACCGGCGGCTACGCGAAGACGTTCGTCCGGCAGCTTGAGGACTGTCTCGGGCTGGCCGTGGAGCGCGGGGTCAAGATCGTCAGCAACGCGGGGGGGCTGAACCCGGCGGGCCTCGCCCACGCGGTTCGGGCGCTGTCGGACAAGCTCGGCATCGAGGTGTCCGTCGCCCATGTCGAGGGCGACGACCTCCTTCCGCGGGCGGGGGCGCTGACCGCGAACGCCTACCTTGGCGCGTGGGGCATCGCGGAGTGTCTTCGCGCGGGCGCCGACATCGTGGTGACCGGGCGGGTCACCGACGCCTCCCTGGTGGTGGGACCGGCCGCCGCGCACTTCGGCTGGGCGCGCGACGACTTCGACGCCCTCGCCGGAGCCACGGTCGCCGGGCACGTCATCGAGTGCGGCGCGCAGGCGACGGGCGGGAACTACTCCTTCTTCACCGAGGTCGCCGACCTCGGCCACGCGGGCTTCCCGATCGCCGAGATCTCGGCCGACGGATCCTCGGTCATCACCAAGCACACCGGGACCGGCGGTGCGGTGACCGTGGAAACCGTGACGGCGCAGCTGCTCTACGAGATCCAGGGCGTCGACTACCTGGGCCCGGACGTGACCACCAGGTTCGACACGATCTCGCTGACTTCGGATGGTCCCGACCGGGTGCGGATCAGCGGGGTGCGCGGCGGGCCGCCGCCGGAGACGGTGAAGGTGTGCGTCAACACCCTCGACGGCTTCCGCAACAGCGCCACGTTCGTCCTTTGTGGACTTGACGTGGACGCGAAGGCCGCACTGGTGCGGCGGCAGCTGGAATCGCTGATCGGGGCCGACGGCCTCACCTGGACGCTGGCGCGCACCGACCATCCCGACGCCGACACCGAGGAAGCGGCCAGCGCACTGCTGCACGTCATGGTGAAGACGCCGGACCCGGCTCGGGCCAAAGCCTTCTCCCGGGCAACCGTCGAACTCGCGTTGGCCTCCTATCCTGGCTTCACGTTGACGGCTCCGCCCGCCGACGGCACGCCGATCGGGGTGTACCGGCCGGAGTATGTCTCGCCGGAAGAGGTCGAGCACACCGCTGTCCTGCCCAGTGGCGAGAAGCGCGTGCTGAAGTGGACTCAGGGCGCGGCGGTGGAGGCCCGCTCTGTCGACTGGACGGACCCGGGCACCGATTTCGGCCCCACGCGGCGGGTTCCGCTCGGTTCCGTCATCGGCGCGCGGTCCGGGGACAAGGGCGGTGACGCCAACCTGGGACTGTGGGTGCGACGGCCGGAGGCGTTCGACTGGCTGGTGGGCACGCTGACCGTGGACCGGCTGCGGTCACTGCTGCCGGATACCGCGGACCTCGACATCGAGCGGCACCTCTACCCGAACCTCGCCGCGGTCAACTTCGTCGTGCACGGCCTGCTCGGCCAAGGCGTCGCCGCGGCCACCCGGTTCGACCCGCAGGCCAAGGCGTTCGGCGAATGGCTGCGCTCACGGCATCTCGACGTCCCGGAGGTCTTCCTGTGAACCCGTTCGACACCCCGGAACGCCGCGAACTTCGCGCCACTGTGCGCCGGTTCATGGAGACCGAAGTGCTGACCCACCTGGACTCCTGGGAGCGTGACGGCGAGGTTCCCCGCTCGCTGCACCGCGCGGCGGCCGACCTCGGCCTGCTCGGCGTCGCGTTCCCCGAGGCCGTCGGCGGCGGTGGTGGCGACGTCATCGACGCGATGGTCGTCGTGGAGGAGATGCACTACGCGGGCGCGTCGGGAGGACTCATCGCCGCGCTGCTGACCTGTGGCATCGCCGTCCCGCACATCGCTTTCGCGGGCGACCCACGGCACATCGACAAGTGGGTGCGGCCGACCTTGGCCGGGGAGTTGATCGGCTCCCTGGCGATCACCGAGCCGGACGGCGGCTCCGATGTCGCCGGCCTGCGCACCACCGCCAAGCGCGACGGCGACGACTTCGTCGTCAACGGCGCCAAGACGTTCATCACCTCCGGCGTGCGCGCCGACTTCGTCACCACCGCCGTGCGGACCGGCGACGCGGGCGCGCACGGCATCTCGCTGCTGGTCATCGAGAAGGACACGCCCGGCTTCACCGTCAGCAGGCGGCTGGAGAAGATGGGCTGGCTGTGCTCGGACACCGCCGAACTGTCCTTCGTGGACTGCCGGGTGCCGGTGGCGAACCTGGTCGGCAAGGAGAACACCGGCTTCATCCAGATCGCGCAGAACTTCGTCGCCGAACGTCTGACCCTGGCGGTACAGGCGTACGCGGCGGCGCAGCGGGCGCTGGACCTGACCCTTGAGTGGTGCCGGATGCGGGAGACCTTCGGTCGCCCGCTGATCTCCCGGCAGTCCGTGCAGACCACGGTCACCGAGATGGCCCGCAAGATCGACGTCGCCCGAGTCTACACCCGCGACGTCGCCGCCCGTCACCTCGCGGGCGAGGACGTCATCGCCCAGGTGTGCTTCGCCAAGAACACCGCCGTCGAGACCGGCGAATGGGTGGCGCACCAGGCGGTGCAGCTCTTCGGCGGCCTCGGCTACATGCGGGAGTCCGAAGTGGAACGGCACTACCGCGACATGCGCATCCTCGGCATCGGCGGCGGCACCAACGAGATCATGACCGGCCTGGCCGCGAAGCGATTGGGATACACCTCATGACCACCCTGCGCTCCTCAGTGGACAGCGCGAGCACCGACTTCCAGGCCAACCGCGAAGCCATGCTGACCAAGCTCGCCGAACTCGACACCGAGCACGCCAAAGCGGTGGCGGGCGGCGGGGAGAAGTACACGGCCCGGCACCACAAGCGCGGCAAGATGCTGGCCCGCGAACGGGTCGAGATGCTGCTCGACCCGGACTCCCCGTTCCTTGAGTTGTCACCGCTCGCTGCTTGGGGCTCCGACTTCCCGGTCGGCGCCAGCCTGGTCACCGGCATCGGGGTCGTCGAGGGCGTCGAGTGCATGATCAACGCCAATGACCCGACGGTCAAAGGCGGCGCGATCAACCCGTGGGGCATGAAGAAGGGCTTCCGCGCCGCCGACATCGCCGCGCAGAACCGGCTGCCCACGATCAACCTCGTCGAGTCCGGCGGCGCCGACCTGCCGACGCAGAAGGACATCTTCATCCCCGGCGGCCGCACCTTCCGGGATCTGACCCGGGCCTCGGCCGCGGGCATCCCGACCGTCGCCCTGGTGTTCGGCAACTCGACCGCCGGTGGCGCCTACCTGCCTGGCATGTCCGATTACGTCGTGATGGTCAAGGAGCGCGCGAAGGTGTTCCTCGGCGGTCCGCCGCTGGTGAAGATGGCCACCGGCGAGGACGCCGACGACGAGTCGCTCGGTGGCGCGGAGATGCACGCGCGGGTCTCGGGTCTCGCCGACCACCTCGCCACCGACGAGCGGGACGCGCTGAGGATCGGCCGGCGGATCGTCGCCCGGCTCAACTGGCGCAAGGCCGGTCCAGGCCCCAGCGAACCGCCGGACGAGCCGCTGTACGACCCGGAGGAGCTGCTCGGGATCGCCGGCGGCGACACTCGGCTGCCGTTCGACCCGCGGGACGTGCTGGCCAGGGTGGTGGACGGCTCCCGGTTCGACGAGCACAAGCCGGCGTACGGGTCGTCGCTGCTGACCGGCTGGGCGTCGATCCACGGCTACCCGGTCGGGATCCTCGCCAACGTGCGCGGGGTGCTGTTCGGCGCGGAGTCGCAGAAGGCGCAGGAGTTCATCCAGCTGGCCAACCAGACCGACACGCCGCTGGTGTTCCTGCAGAACACGACCGGCTACATGGTCGGCACCGAGTACGAGCAGGCCGGGATCATCCGGGACGGTGCGTTGATGATCAATGCGGTGTCGAACTCGCGGGTGCCGCACCTGACCGTGGTCATGGGCGCGTCGTACGGGGCCGGGAACTACGGGATGTGCGGGCGGGCGTACGACCCGCGGTTCCTGTTCAGCTGGCCGGGCGCGCGCTCGGCGGTGATGGGTCCGGCGCAGCTGGCCGGAGTGCTCTCGATCGTGGCCCGGCAGGCGGCGGCCGCGCGGGGGCAGGACTACGACGAGGCCGGCGACGAGGCGATGCGGCGCGCCGTCGAGGAGCAGATCGAGGCGCAGTCGGTCGCGTTCGCGATGTCCGGACGACTCTACGACGACGGCGTGATCGACCCGCGGGACACCAGGACCGTGCTCGGGCTGTGCCTGTCGGCCGTGCACTCCTCGTCCTGGCAGGGCACCCGCGGCTACGGGGTGTTCCGGTGATCTCCCGGCTGCTGGTCGCGAACCGGGGCGAGATCGCGCGGCGGGTGATCCGCACCTGCCGTGCGCTCGGGATCTCTCCCGTCGCGGTTCACTCCACTGTGGACGCACGCGGCGCCTGGGTCGTCGAGGC
>NZ_JBOHGC010000090.1:0-6433 GCF_050699995.1 Actinokineospora sp.
CGCGTACGGCGGACACTCTCGGGCCTGCGCGCGGCGGAGGTCCCGCCGCGCCTGCCGCCCCGATCGCCTCCGCGCCCGGCCATCGGACTCAGGACTCCGGAGTGAAGCGCGGGAACGCGAGGTCGCCCGCATACCGCGCCGCGTCGCCGAGGGTCTCCTCGATGCGCAGCAGCTGGTTGTACTTCGCGGTGCGCTCACCGCGCGCCGGGGCGCCGGTCTTGATCTGGCCGACGCCGGTCGCGACGGCGAGGTCGGCGATCGTGGTGTCCTCGGTCTCGCCGGAGCGGTGGCTCATCATGCTGCGGTAGCCGTAGGACGTGGCCAGGGTGACCGCGTCGAGCGTCTCCGACAGGGTGCCGATCTGGTTGACCTTCACCAGCAGCGCGTTCGCGGCGCGGCGGGCGATGCCCTCCTCGAGCCGGTCCGGGTTGGTGACGAACAGGTCGTCGCCGACGATCTGCACGCGCTCGCCGATCTCGGCGGTCAGGCGCACCCAGCCGTCCCAGTCGTCCTCGGACAGCGGGTCCTCGATGGAGACCATCGGGTAGTCGTTGATCAGCTGCGTGTAGTACGCGATCAGCTGCTCGGCGCTCTTCTTGGCGCCCTCGAAGCTGTACGCGCCATCGGAGTAGAACTCCGTGGCGGCGACGTCGAGCGCGAGCGCGATGTCGCGGCCGGGACGGTAGCCCGCCTTCTCGATGGCGGTCAGGATCAGGTCGAGCGCCTCGCGGTTGTTGCCCAGGCTCGGGGCGAAGCCGCCCTCGTCGCCGAGGCCGGTGCCCAGGCCCTTGGCCTTCAGCACGGACTTGAGCGAGTGGTAGACCTCGGTGCCCCAGCGCAGACCCTCGCGGAAGCTCTCCGCGCCGATCGGCGCGATCATGAACTCCTGGATGTCGACGTCGGTGTCGGCGTGCGCGCCACCGTTGAGGATGTTCAGCATCGGCACCGGCAACACGTGCGCGTTCGGGCCGCCGAGGTAGCGGAACAGCTCCAGGCCGCTGGACTCGGCCGCCGCCTTCGCCACGGCAAGGGAGACGCCGAGGATGGCGTTGGCGCCCAGGCGCGACTTGTCCGGCGTCCCGTCGAGGTCGACCAGCTTCTGGTCGACGATGCGCTGGTCGACCGCGTCGATGCCCGCCAGCTCCGGACCGATCTCGTCGAGGACCGCGGTCACGGCCTTCTCCACGCCCTTGCCGCCGTAGCGCTTCGGGTCGCCGTCGCGAAGCTCGACGGCCTCGTGCTCGCCCGTCGACGCCCCGGACGGGACCGCCGCTCGCGCCAGGGTCCCGTCGTCCAGCGCGACCTCCACCTCAATGGTGGGATTGCCGCGCGAGTCCAGGATCTCGCGTGCGCCGACCTGCTCGATGACCGCCACGTGGTGCTCCTCACAAAGCGTGCTACTACTCCGAGACGAGCCTAGCGGGGCCGGTGGGCGGCTCGCCGAAGGCACGTCGGGGGCGCGCGGACCAACCCCCGTACGGAGGTCGAGGAACATCATTCCCACCCGTATTGTGAGCGGATTATGAGCGAGGACGGCAGCGGTACCTTCGAGGCGTTCCGGCGGGCGGAGTCCCTGGTGGCGCACCACAGACCCCTGGACGCCCTCGCCGCGCTGGGGCCGGTCCTGGAAGCGGCGCCGGACGCGCCGAGCGTGCAGTCGCTGGCCGGGCGGGCCTATCTGAACTCGGCGCAGTTCGGGCGCGCCGAGGCGGCGTTCCGCCGGGTGCTGGAGCTGGACCCCACTGATCATTACGCGATGTTCGCGCTCGGTCGCACACTGCAACGGCAGAGCCGTTTCGCCGAAGCGCTGACTCAACTGCGGCTGGCGGTGGCGATGAACCCGCTGCCGGAATACCAGGAAGCGCTCGGCGAGGTGAACGCGCGGATCGCACTGCGGCGCGACCGCTGAGGGGTCACCCGAGTTCGGCGACCTTGCGGGCGTAGGCGTCGGCGCCGCTGTAGACGTCGCGGCCGTACTGCAGTGACTTGTTGTAGGTGAACACGGCCTTCCACCAGCCTTCGCCGGTGGCGAGGTCGCCGCCGCTCGCGCACAGGTAGCGGGCCGCGGTCAGGGCCGCGTCGTCGACGTTCTGCGGGTCGGGCGTGGCGCCGTCGCCGCTGGCGCGCTTGGCCCACTTGCCCCACGTGGTCGGGAGGAACTGCATCGAGCCGACCGCCCGGTCCCACTCGCGGTCGCCGTCGAGCGTGCCGCCGTCGGTGTCGCGGATGGCCTGCACCCCGGGTGATCCGTTGAGCGGCACGCCGATGATCGGCTTGGTCAGGGTGCCCTCGTCGGTGACGCGGGTACCGCGGAAGTGGCCGTGGTGGGACTCGACGCGGCCGATGCCCGCGAGCGTGGCCCACGTCAGGTTGCAGCCGGGGTTGTCGGCGCGGGTCGCGAGATCGGCGTTGACATAGGCGATCAGCGTGCGGACCGGGATGTCCGTCGCGGGGCCGACCTTCTCCGCCCAGAGGCGCACGTCCGAGCCGCTCGGCAGGGACCTGGCCTGGGCGAGGGCGGTGCCCGGCAGGACATCGAGGTCGGGCACCTGGAACCGTTGCGCGGTCTCGCGCTCGACGGGTTCGTTGGCCTTGACGACCAGCATCGCGGCGCCGCCGACGGTGACCAGGAGGACGGCGGCGACCAACAGCCTGCCGACCAGCCCGCGCCTGCCGGGTCGCGATGGACTCGGGGGCAGCGGTGCCGGCGGCACGGGAGTCGAGGTCGGCGTCACCCAACCAGGTTACGTTGCCCTGAACGCTGGTTTGTCCGAAACGTGCCGATCATGGCTCCTTCACGGCTTGGACAGCGAACATCAACGGGAGGTGTGGAGCGCTTTCCGGCAGCCGGTGCCATGCCCCTCCGGTGCTGGTCATCGCCTCCCAGCGCGGCCAGGGGAGTTCCTCGGACTCGCGCAACAGGGTGATCCGCAGACCGGACCGGACGAGCGCTGTGACGATCTCGCCGAGGCCGTGGCGCCACTCGTAGTAGGCCAGGTCGTCGGGCAGGGCCGGGCCGTCGGTGTAGGTGCGTGATCCGTCCATCCGGAGGTGGCCGCGGCCGCCGAGGTAGTCGTGCCGCAGCAGCAGGTCCTGGCTCCCGTCGGCGGCCGGGATCGGCCCGAGCGCGTCGAGCAGCGGGTGGAAGTCGACGAGGTAGAACTGGCCGCCTGGGCGCAGCAGGGCGCTGACCTGCGCCGCCCACGCGGGGAGGTCAGGCAGGTAGCACAGCGCGCCCTTGCCGCTGTAGACGATGTCGAACTTGTTGCGCCCCAACGCCTCCGCCGCGGCGTAGACGTCGGACTTGACGTACTCGACGGTCACCCCGGCGGCCTCGGCGAGCCGTCGGGCGGCCACCACGGACTCGCCGCTGATGTCGAGCCCCACCACCCGCGCGCCGCGGTGCGCGAACGCGAGGGTCTCGGCGCCGATGTGGCACTGCAGGTGGGCCACGTCCTTGCCCTGGAGGTCGCCGAGGTCGGACCACTCGTAGTCGGCGAACCAGTCAGCCGGGTCGCGGGTGGCCACGCCGTAGAAGTCACTGGCCACGTGAATGGGTGTGCGCGCGTCCCAGTTGGCTTCGTTCGCCCGGATCATTCGCTCGGTGTCGCCGTCGAATCCCATGCTCCCCATGGTGCCGGGAAGCTCGCGCTGAGGACCTCGCGCAGTCGGGTGTCGAACGCCGCCGGGTCGTCGACGAAGCCGATGTGGCCGCCGGGGAAGGCCGTGGGCTCGATGCCGAGCGCGGCGGCGAGGGCGTTCGACGTGCGGTCACAGAACTGGCCCGCTGACTCCTCGCCGACGCCGATCGCGACGCGGGACGCGACCGCGCGCAGGGCGGCGAGGTCAGGCTGCCAGCAGGTCGACGGGAGCAGTTCGTGCGCGAACCAGAACCGCTCGTCGGCGAACTGCCGCGGCTCGCGTTCCCCGCCGAACATCTGCTGGAACACCGGTTCGGGCAGAAAGATGTTGGCTTGCGCCAGGAACTTGCGCCAAGCACCGGTGGCGTCGCCCGCCAGGTGGGTGGCGATCATGTCCGCGGTGTTCGCGCGGACCTGGTCGCGGTCGTCGAGCAGCTCGCCGAGCGGAGGCTCGTGGGCGATGACGGCCCGGACCTGCTCGGGGTGGGCCTGGACGAGGGCGAGGGCGGTGCCGGCGCCGCCGCTGGAGCCGAAGACGGTCGCCGGGCCGGCGTCGAGGTGGGTGATGAGCCGGGCCAGGTCGGCTGCGCGAAGCTCGGGGGTCGAGTCGGCGTCCGGGTCGTCCACGGAACTGCGGTTGATGCCGCGCGGGTCGGCGGTGAGCACGGTGTGGTCGGCGGAGAGCAAGTCCGCCAGCGGCGCGAAGGAGTCCGCGTTCATGGGTGCGCCGATAAGCGCGACGAGCGGCCCATCGCCGCGGACCTCATAGTGCAGGCGCGCGCCGGGGACGGCGAGGGTGCGGGCGGTGACGGTGGGGTTCATGGGGTCCTCCGATGTGGTCGTTTCGGAATGGAGACTCCCGTGATGGGGCAGAATCGTCGCTCGTGAGCGAAGTTTCCGCGGTGGACCCCGATGTGGCGCTCGCCCGCGCCGGGGACGACGAGGCCTTCGACCGCCTCGTCCGCCCGCTGCGCCGGGAACTGCACGCGCACTGCTACCGCATGCTCGGCTCCACCCACGACGCCGACGACGCTCTGCAGGACGCGCTGCTGCGGGCGTGGCGTGGCCTCGCGGGGTTCGAGGGCCGCGCTTCGCTGCGCTCGTGGCTCTACACGGTGGCCACCCGCACGTGCCTGGACGCCGTCGGCACGCGCGGCAGGCGGGCCATGCCGGTCGACCTCGGCCCGTCGAGCACCCGCGCGGTGGCGGAGATAGCGCCGCTGACCGACGTCGCCTGGCTGGGCCCATACCCGGGCGGGGACTTCGGCCCGAACGCGCCGGGCGCCCGCTACGAGCAACGCGAAGCCGTCGAACTCGCCTTCGTCGCCGCGCTGCAACACCTCCCCGGCAACCAGCGGGCGGCACTGCTGCTCTTCGAGGTCCTCGGCTTCTCCGCGGCGGAGATCGCCACCGTGATGAATACCTCGACCACGTCGGTGAACTCCGCCTTGGCCCGAGCCCGCAAGATCATCGCCGAGAGGGTCCCGACCCACACGCAACAGCAGACCCTGCGCAAACTCGACGACACCCGCCTGCGCGAACTGGTCGCCGACTACGCCACCGCCCTCGAACGCGGCGACGCGGCAGCACTGGTCGCGCTGCTGACCGAGGACGTCACGTGGTCGATGCCACCGCTGCCGCACTGGTACCAGGGTTTGACGGCGGTCGCCGACTTCGCCACCCAGGTCCCCATGGGCAGCTGCGGGACCTGGCGCCACCTCGTCACCACAGCGAACAGCCAACCGGCCGTGGCGTCCTACCTCTGCGCCACCGGCGTGGGCGAACACACCGCGTGGTCGATCAACGTCCTCACCTTCCGCGACAACAGAATCGCCGAGATCACCTCCTTCATCGGCGCGGAACACTTCCCCGCCTTCGACCTGCCCGCATCACTGCCCTGACACGACAGTCGACCGACACCATCCCGCGTCCGCAACCCTTTGACCAGCCGAACAGACTCGTCGTCGCGCTTCCGGGCTTTGTCGTGGTCAGTCCAAGGCGGGCAGGTCGGGTGGAGTGGCGGCCGGGTTCGCCGATAAGCCCTCCAGGGCGAGGCGGATGGCTGTGTCCAGTTGGGGGTCGCGGGCCGCGGCGTGGTCTTGGGGGGTGACCACGACCTCGACGTCCGGGGCCACGCCGTAGTTCTCGACGCCCCAGCCGGGGCCGCGCATCCAGGTGGCGTAGCGGGGTTGGGTGATCAGGGTGCCGTCGACCAGGTGGTACCTGTTGTCGATCCCGATGACCCCGCCCCAGGTCCTGGTGCCGACCACCGGGCCGATGCCGAGGGCCTGGATGGCGGCGTTGACGATGTCGCCGTCGGAGCCGGAGAACTCGTCGGCGACGGCGACGATCGGGCCGCGTGGGGCGTCCAGGGGGTAGGTCTCGTCGTAGTAGCCGTCGCGGGCGCGGGACCAGCCGACGATCTTGCGGCTCAGTTTCTCGATCACCAGCTGCGACAGATGGCCGCCGCGGTTCTCCCGGAGGTCGACGACCACCGCTTCGCGGCGCATCTCCAGGCGTAGGTCGCGGTGGAGTTGGGCCCAGCCGCTGGCGACCATGTCGGGGACGTGCAGGTAGCCGACCTTTCCCCCGGTCGCGGCGTGGACGTGGTCGCGCCTGCCCGCGACCCAGGCCTGGTAGCGCAGCGGCATGTCGTCGAGCAAGGGCACGACCACCACCCGACGGTTCTCGCCCCCGCCCTTGGGGGCGATGGTCAGCTCGACCGGGTTGCCCGCGGTGCCGACCAGCAGCGGCGCGGGACCGTGGGCGGGCTGGACCGGCCTGCCGTCGAC
>NZ_JBOHGC010000091.1:0-1434 GCF_050699995.1 Actinokineospora sp.
GCCGGGAGCCATCGGATCGCAGGCGGTCCGGCGCCTCCGACCCCGGGACAAGTTCGGCCAGTTCCTGAAGTACGTCCGGCAGGTCTACGACCTGCCGGCCCTCCTGCACGCCGTGCCCGACCGCCGCCCCCGTCCCCAGGTCCCCACCGCCGCAGTCCTCGGCAGCCTGATCTTCGGAGCGGTCCTGCGGCTGCGCAGCCTGAACGCTCTGGAGGGAGCACTCCGGCACCGGCCGTTCCAGCGCCTGCTCGGCCGGCGGCTCAGCGAGGGGGTCAAGACCTTCAGCGCCGACACCATCGCGCGGGTGCTGGACGGACTGGACAGCGAACAGATCCGCCGACAACTGCACCGCGTGGTGTTCACCGCCGACCACAACAAGGCCTTCCAGGAGGGCCTGCGCGCCGGACTCCGCTGCGTGGCCATCGATGGCTGGGAGCCCTGCTGCTCCCAGGCGCGGTCCGGCCCGGCCTGTCTCACGCGGCAGCGCGGCAGCGACGCCTCACCCGGCCGCACCGAGTCCTACCACCGCCTGGCGGTCGCCCTGCTCCTCGGGCGCGACGCGGACGTTGTCCTCGGGGTCGAACCGCAGCTCAACCTCGCGGAGCGCCACCGCGCCGGGGAGGTCGAGGCCACCACCGATGAGGGGGAACTGACCGCCGCCCTGCGGCTCGTCCACGACCTCCACCAACGGTACGGCGCCCTCATCCACCTGTTCGTCCTGGACGGCCTCTATCCCAATGGCCCCATGATGACCGCCATCACCCGCTGCGGTCGCAGCGCCGTCATCACCTTGCGCAAGGACACCGACGAGCCTCTCAAGGAGGCCCTGGCGCTGTTTCGCAACCAACCCCCCACCCGCGAGTGGGACGACCTCGAACGGCGGGAGCACGTCCGGGCCTGGGACATCCGAGACCTCCGCACCCTGGACACCTTCGACGGACCGATCCGGGTGGTCCGCTGCGAGGTCTCGCCCTTCGGGGTCGCCGCCCCGCCTCACATCTGGTGCGCCGCCGTGATTGGCCCGGCGGCGGCCCATCTGACCACCCGTGCGGTGCTCGACATCCAGCGCGCCCGCTGGCACATCGAGAACACCGCCTTCCACCAGTGGACCGTGCACTACAACCTCGCCCGCGTCTACCGACACAGCCCGCGCGCGGTCCTCAACGTGGTCCTGCTCTGGATGCTGGCCTTCAACCTCATGCAACTGTTCGTCTACCGGCGGCTGCGCCGCCGGCGCCACCCCCTCGACCCCTGCCACACCATCCTGCACATCGTCGCGCAGATGCGCGCCGGCCTCGCCACACTCCGCGCCCGCGTGCTCTGGCCCGCGCCCGCCGATACCAGCTGAAAGGCCGGCGGTCCCGCCCCCGAACCTCGGCCCGGGGGACGGAACCGCCGGCCCGCTTCCTTAGGCCGCACCTTCCCGCGCCACCA
>NZ_JBOHGC010000092.1:0-16961 GCF_050699995.1 Actinokineospora sp.
GGCGTCGCCTGGGGGCGCCAACAGCCCGGGAATGCCGCCGTCCGGGGCCTGGCCGAGGGTCTCGGGGACACCGCTCACCGCGGTCGCCAGCACCGGGACCCCGCGGGCCAAGGCCTCGGCCACAACCATGCCGTAGGTCTCCGCTCGCGACGGCAGCACCAGCAGGTCAGCCGACGCATACGCGTCGCTCAGGGATTCGCCGGTGCGCGGGCCGTCGAACGACACCCGGTCGCCGAGGCGGTGTCGCTCGATCAGGAGGCGCAGCTCCTCGACGTAGCCGGGGTCGCCCAGCGGGCCGACGCATTCGCAAGTCCACGGTAGCTCGGCGACGTCGGCGAGGGCTTCGATGAGCAGGTCGTGACCCTTGCGCGGGGTCACGGAGGCGACGCAGAGCAGTCGGGTCCCGGCGTCGGTGCCGGACGCCGTCGGCGCGGGATCGGTCCCCGGGGTGACGGTGTGCACCCGGTCGGCGGCCGGTCCGTGCCGCTCGACCAGCAGCCGCGTCGCCCACGGGCTGGTGGTCACGACCGCGTCGGCCGCGCGCAGGGTCTGCACCTCGGCGGCGTCGAGCGCCGACGCGAGCGCCGGGGGAAGTCCGGTCTCGTCCGCCAGCGGCAGGTGCACCAGGACCGCCAGCCGCAGCCGACCGGCGTGGGGCACGACGACCTCGGGGACGCCGCACGCCACCAGCCCGTCGAGCAGCACGACCGACCCGTCGGGGATCGCGGCGAGCGCGCCTGCCAGGTCCGCACGGGCAGCCGTGTCCGGGCGCGGCCAGGCGCCGGGGACGGCGACCTCGTGGACCGCCACCCCCGACTCGACCAGGCCACGGCACACGCGGCGGTCGTAGACGTTGCCGCCGCTGGGTGTCGCCGGATCGTCGACGCCACCGGGCAGGACGACGTGGACAGCGTTCACAGGAACCGTTCGTAGCTCGCCCAGGCGACGTGCGACTCGTGGAGCGTGACCTCGATCCCGGCGAGCCCGCGCGCGCCCTCGCCCAGCGCGCCCGCGCGCACCCGCTTGGCGAGCCGGTCGGCGATGACCTTGGCCAGGAACTCCGTCGAGGTGTTGATCCCGGCGAACGCGGGTTCGTCGTCGAGGTTGCGGTAGTTGAGGTCGGCGAGCACCTTGCCGAGTTCCTCGGTCGCCAGGCCGATGTCGACCACGATGTTGTCCGAATCGAGTTCGGCGCGGGTGAACCTCGCGTCCACCACGAACGTAGCTCCATGCAGGCGCTGCGCCGGGCCGAAAACCTCGCCGCGGAAGCTGTGGGCGATCATCACGTGATCACGAACAGTGATGCTGAACAGGGTGACCTCCACAAGTGCACCGGATACCGTACGACCTTCGACCGAGCGTAATGACCGTCCGGCCGGAGCCTGCTGAAGGGACCGCTGTGGACGAGGCAATCAGTCGCGAGGACATCGCGGAGTCCGACCTCATGACCCGCCACGGCAAGTTCCGCGCCGTCGCCTTCCGGGACGGCCACGAACACATGGCCCTGGTCTACGGGACGGCGGCGCCGCGGGAGAACGTGCTCGTCCGGGTCCACTCCGAATGCATGACCGGCGACATCTTCGGCGCCACGCGCTGCGATTGCGGCGACCAACTCGACGCGGCCCTCGACCGCATCGTCAGCGAGGGCAGCGGGGTGTTCGTCTACCTGCGCGGGCACGAGGGCCGCGGGATCGGCCTGCTCGCGAAGGTGCGCACGCACGTCCTGCAGGACGAGCAGGGGCTCGACACCCTGGACTCGGCCACGACGCTCGGGTTCCCGATCGACACCAGGGACTACACCCCGGCCACGAGGATCCTCAAACACCTGCGGGTCCGCTCGGTCCGGCTGATGTCCAACAACCCCGACAAGATCCACGCCCTGGAGGCGAACGGCATCGCGGTCGTGGAACGGGTGCCGCTCCTCGCCCCCGCTACCGACCACAACGTCGGCTACCTGACCGCGAAACGCGACCGGCTCGGCCACGACCTGCCGCAGGTGGACACCTTCGCGAGCGAGTACTCGTTCAACCGGTCCTGACCGGAGCCAGGCCGGTAGGCCATCATGGACGGCTGTGGAGAGCACTCGCGTGGACCGCTGGCTGTGGGCGGTCCGGCTGACCAAGACCCGGCCGGACGCCGCCGCGGCCTGCCGGGGCGGGCACGTGCGGATCAACGACCGGCCGGCCAAGCCCGCGACGACCGTGGTCGCGGGCGATGAGGTGCGCGTGCGGGTCGGCGGGGTCACGCGGGTGGTGGAGGTCGTGCGCGCCATCCAGAAGCGGGTCGGCGCGACCGACGCGGCGACCTGCCTGATCGACCGCACCCCCGCCCCGACCCCCGAAGCCGCCATCTCCGTCGCCCGGCGGGACCGGGGTGCGGGCCGCCCGACGAAACGAGAGCGCCGGGTGCTCGACCGCCTGCGCGGGAGCGAACCCTGACCCTGGTCGTGTGCGCGACGTCGTGTGTAGGTTCGCCCACATGCGCGTGCTGTTCGCCAGTCTGGCGTCGGTCGGTCACACCTATCCCCTGATCCCCCTCGCGATCGCCGCGCGGGAGGCCGGGCACGAGGTGCACTTCGCCGCCGGCGAGGAGGTGCACGCGCCGTTGGCCGCGCAGGGGCTGCGGCCGTTTCGGCCCGCGGATTCGAGATGTACGCCGAGGACCTCGAGCCGGCGCGGTTGCGGCCCGACCTGGTGATCCACGAGTGGGCAGGACAAGGACTTCCTCGCCACCGCGGACCGGATCGAGCTGCGACCCGTCCCGTTCTCCACGCCGGCACCGGCGGTGTGGGACCACAGTTCCAACTCGCTGATCTACCTGACGCTCGGCACCGCGTTCGGCACCGCCGAGTTGCTCACCACGGCCATCAAGGGTCTGGCGACGCTGGGCGGGCAGGTGGTGGTCGCCGCCGGTCGGGTGCGGGTGGCGGACCTCGGCGGCGCGGGTCGTCGCCGAGGAAATCGCCCGGATGCCCACCCCAGCCGAGGTCGTTCGCCTACTGCCGAACTACGCGAACGGCGGCTGAGCGAAAGCTCGACCCACGAAACTCGCCCTCACATGACAGCCAAGTCACGACGCGTCGAATCGCTGGATTGGGGCGCGCCGACGGTGGAGGCTGTGCCGGTGCGCTCGCTTGTTCGCCCCGGTCTGGCCGTGGCGCTGATGACGGTGGCCTTCGCGGTCACCACGGCGGTCCCTCCCGCCACCGGGACCCTGGTCCGGCAAGGGGTGACCGTCTCGGTGGAGGCCGGGGTGCGCGCGCCGCCCGCCGCCATGCCGGTGCTCGAGGTGGACCTCGCAGGCGCCGTGGCCGCCGGGGTCGCGGCGGCGGACAGCCGGATGAAACTCGGGTTGGCGGTCATCGACCTGACCACCGGCCGCATGGCGAGCAGTGGCGGCGACCGGCCGTTCTACTCGGCGTCGATCGCCAAGCTGATCGTCGCCGTCGACGTGCTGTCCAAGGACGTGTCACCCGCCGACCGCGAGCGGGTGCGGCGAGCCCTGTCGACCAGCGACGACGAAGCGATGAATGCCCTCTGGGGCCTGCACGACGGGGTAGGCGCCGTGCGGCGGGTGTCAGGGCTCGCGGGGATGACCAAGACCTCAGCCCCGCGTGACCCGGCCGAATGGGGCGAGACCATGGTGACCGCCGACGACATCGCGCGATTACAGGCCCACATCCAGTCCTCCCCCGCCCGCGACCCCATCGTCGCCGCGCTCTCCGCCGCACCCGCGCGCGCCGCCGACGGGTTCGACCAGGCCTTCGGGCTGCACGCGCCCGGCGTCGACGCGTACTCGAAGCAGGGCTGGATGTCGTACCGGCCCGGCCTGGCGTACCTGCACAGCGCGGGTGTCCTCCACGGCCGGTACGCGGTCGCGTTGCTCTCCGTCCAGCAGGGTAGGCCCATGGCAGCCGCCAAGGAGCGGGTCGACGCCGTCACCAGAGCGTTGGCGGGTGCGTTGCCGCGGTGATGGGGTCCGATGGCCCGTCGTTTTTCCCCGTCCGCCCGGCCCATGATGGGTGGCGGTCCCCGACGGTGAGGAGGCGGTCATGAAGGTCCTGCGACGTAACCTATCCAGCCTGCCCGTGGCGGCGGCGCTGATCCTGGCGGCGGTTGTCCCCGCCGCGGCGGCGCCCGCCAGTGCGGTCATCGTGCTGCCCGGCGCGCGGTCGGCGGAGGGTGTGGCCACGGGACGCGGGTCGACGTTCTTCGCGGGTGACCTGTTCGCGGGCGACATCTACCGGGGCGACTACCAGCGCGGAACCGCCGAGCTGTTCCGGGACGTGCCCGCGGGCCGGATGGCGCTGGGCGTCAAATACGACAAGCGCACCGACCTGCTGTTCGTGGCGGGCGGATTCAACGGCCAAGCCCACCTCTACGACGGCACCACGGGAGCCGACGTCGCCACGTACCAACTCGGCGGCGCGGTCAACGACGTCGTCGTCGTCGTCCGGGGCGGGGCGTGGTTCACCGACTCGTTCCAGCCGCACCTGTACTTCGTCCCGGTCAGCCCGACCGGTGAGCCCGGCCCGGCCCAGACCCTGGTGCTGACCGGCCCGGCGGGCGAGATCACCGGCGACTTCAACCTCAACGGCATCGAGGCGACGCCCAACGGCGACACCCTCCTGGTCGCCCACACGGCCAACGCGGCGATCTACACGGTGGACCCGGAGACCGGGGCCGGCGCGGTGGTGGCTGGCGTCGACGTGCCGAACGCCGACGGCATCGTGCTCAACGGCCGCGACCTGTGGGTGGTGCAGAACTTCCAGAACCAGGTCACCCGGTGGCGTCTGAGCCCGGACCTGAGCAGCGGAACCCTGGTCAAGACGATCACCAGCCCGCTGTTCCAGATCCCGACGACTGCCGCCTTGCACGGCAACACGCTCGCGGTCGTGAACGCCAAGTTCGACACGGGCCTGCCGCCCACGGCTTCCCAGTACGAGGTGATCCTGGTCGACCGCTGACGGGACATGCGGGACATCCCGCGCTGGGCGACACTGGGAGTCCAGCCGAGAGGAGCGTCATGGCGGTCGAGTTGGTCAGGTCCCGCAGGAATCGGATGATCGCCGGGGTGTGCGGTGGGATCGCGGAGAAAGTCGGCCGCAAGCCGAGCACGATCCGGTGGCTGTTCGTGCTGTCCTGCATCCTTCCCGGACCGCAGTTCCTGATCTACATCGTGCTCTGGGTGGTGCTGCCCGAAGGCTGACCGACCCACCGGCCGAGGTAGAGGTGCCGGGCGGACAGGTTCACCGCCATGTGCTCGATCAGCGGGTCGAAGAAGCTCTGCCGGATCCGCGCGTCGGTGGCCGTGGACGTGGCGAAGTACAGGCCGGAGAACGCGGCCAGGAAGATCGACACCTGCAGCAGCTCGTTGGGGAATGGCAGGTAGATGCCGTAGATGGTGCCGCTGGTCAGGTCGTGCGTGCTCCACGCCTTCATCACCTCGTGGCGCACGGCGAGGGTCCCGAAGGTCACGAAGATCGCGAACATCAGCAGGCCGAAGGCCACCGCCTGGATCAGCTGGGCCAGCAGCAACACGAGCACCATGTTCAGCCGCTCCACCCGCCGCAGTGGGTGGACGCCCGCGGGGTGGTCGTCCAGGAAGTCCTCGAACGGGCTGCCCCGCAGCTTCGCCGGATCGGCGCCGCGGGGCCGTGAGGTGATCAGGTCGTGGAGTTCGTCGGAGAGCACCGCGACCATGAACAGCATCGCCAACACGGCGAAGAAGCCGACGACCCGCCAGATCTGGCTGCCGCGCAACGCCGTGATGCCCTGCCAGACCTCGGCGGTAAGGAAGCCGAACGTGGTGAACAGCAACAACAAGGGCAGCGCGCGGCTGGTCAGGGTCCCGAGTTTGCGCAGTTGGCGCACCGCCATCCGCGTCGCCCAGGCGAACACCGAGCCCACGCCAAGGGCGACCAGCACGATCGCCGCCACGACCATGAGCACACCTTGGACCAGATTGAACAGCAAGGACGTCGCGTCGATCAGGTAGCCGATGAGGGGAAGCGCCACCAGGTAGAGGGCGATGGCGACGACCGCCGTCACCCGGCCGCGTGACGCGCCGGCGGCGGTGGCCCGCCGGACCCACATCATCGCCAGCCAGGCGCTCAGCGGCGGCAGGACGAGCAGCCCCAGCAGCAGCGCGTAGTACCCCACTTCATAGGCGGGGTTCTCCATGAGCACCTCCCACTCCTCCTGGGTGGCGCCGTCGACCAGGAAGAGCACGTCGGTGAGCAACTCGGCCGTGCCGAGGTAGGCCAGGGCGGGCAGGATCCGGACGAGCAGCTGGGTCGGCCTGCCGCGCACCACCGCGGGCAGCCCGCGCCGCCGGAACCACTGCTCGGCCGCGTGTCGCTGAAGCTCCATCACATGCTCCGTCCGATTGGGACATCCACAGTGGACGAACTACTTGATGTGCGGCGCCAGCAGGGATTCCCAGCCGCCGACAAGCTTGGTGTACTCGTCACCGCAGGACTCGGCCCGCTCGGCGGGCAGCGAGCCGTCGGCCACCAACTGCTCGAACCGCTTGTCGTCGGAGCCGTAGAGGTAGCACAGGAAGTTGACCGACCGCTGCGGGTCGAGCGAGTGCGTGTCGTAGAACGGCAGCTGATCGAGGTTGGTGACCTCCTCGGCGCTGATCTGGTAGGACTTCGCGACCGTGAGCAGGATGTCCTTGAATTCGTCCGCGCTGGTGAGGACGTAGGCGGCGAGCTGGTCGGCGACGTCCTCCTCCCGGCCGGTGATCTTGAGGTCGAGTTCGCCGATCAGCGCGTGGCCGGCTTCGTGGTAGAGCGTGCCGACCGCGCTGTTGTAGACCTCGCCATCGAGGGCTTCGCCCGACGTGCCGTCCTTGGCGAACAGGAGGCGTTCGGCGGCGGAAAGCTCGTAGCAGTAGTGGATCGCGTGCTCATCGGGAAGGTAGAAGGCGTTGGCCTCGCCGCATTCCTTCGCCACCACCCGGATGTCACCGGGGATGCGCACATACTCGGTCATGGAGTCGGCGAAGTCCTCCAGGACGCGGTTGTCCCGCAGCAGCTTCTCCTCGGCCCGGTTGGCGTCGGTCGTGGCGGGCTCGTAGGAGGCGACGAAGCGGCCGGACGCGGCGGCGGGAGGCGTTCCACCGTCGGTGCCTGAACATCCCGTCACCAGAGCCAATGCCAGCACCGCGGCACACCACCCGAACCTCATCATGGCGCGCAGGCTAAGCACGGCTGGTCGACCGGCTTCGGCACCACACCAGCGACTCACCCGTGCGGGGCGCGGGTGTCACCCGATCGGGGCTCCACGAGCTCACCGGGAAGCCACTGTGGACCGAAGCCTTGCCATCGCCGCGCCGATAACCGAATATGAATCCAAGTCACGTTTTGTCGTGGCGCCGGAGGTAGCGATGTCAGTGCGGTCCGATAGTCGTCGTCAGGTCTCCGGCCGGCTCGTCGTGGCCGCGTATGGGCTGGTCAGCGCGGTGCTGCAGCTGGTGTGGCTGACCTACGCGCCGATCACCACGGCGGCCGCGAGCCACTACGGCGTGTCCGAGGGCGCGATCGGCTGGCTCGCGAACGTGTTCCCGCTGCTCTACGTCGTGCTCGCCCTGCCCGCGGGCATCGTCCTCGACCGCTGGTTCCGCCCGACGCTCGGCGCGGGCGCGGCGCTGGTGGCCGTGGGCGCCGGACTGCGCCTGTTCGACGACTACGCCTTCGTCCTCGCCGGGCACCTCGTGGTCGCGGTCGCCCAGCCCCTGGTGCTCAACGCGATCAGCAAACTCGCCGACGGCTACCTCCCCGACCGACAGCGCCCCGCGGGCATCGCGGCCGCGGCCGCGGCGAACCTGGTGGGCATGCTGGCCGCCCTGGTCCTCGGCGCCGCCATGGGAGCCGACGGCCTGCGTTCGCTACTCCTGATCGACTTCGGCGCGGCGCTGGTGGCGGGCGCGGCACTCTGGTTCGGCCTGCGTGGCCGGGCGCCCCAAGAGATCGACACCCCGGCGAGGGTCTCGGCAGGCGCCCTGCGAGCGCTGTTCGCCGACCGGAGAACGCGTTCACTGGGCGGCTTGGTGTTCGTCGGGTTCGGCGTGTTCATCGCGCTCACCACGTGGCTGGAGCCGTTGCTGAAACCCGCGGGCGTCTCGACGGCGACCGCTGGGACTCTGCTGGCCGTCCTCGTGCTCTCCGGCATCGTCGGCTCCGCGGTGCTTCCGGCGCCGGTGGTGCACCGGGGGTTGGAACGACCGGTGTTGGGCGCGACTCTGCTGATCACGGCTCTCGGGTGCGCGGCACTGGCGATCGCGCCTGGAGCCCTGGTGGCGACCGTGGTGGTGATCGTGGTCGGGTACCCGCTGCTGGCCGCTTTGCCGATCGTGCTGGACACGACTGAGCGGGTTGTCGGGGCCGCGGGCGGGAGCACCGGGGCGGCGTTCATCTACCTGCTCGGGAACGCGGGCGGGTTGGTTATCGCGGTGGGTGTGGAACAGCTGCTTGACCGGCCGGGGTGATCGTTTTCGCTGCTCGCCGTCGTCGTCGTGATCGGGTTCGCTTCGCTTCCTGGACTCCGCGAGCAGCCCTGCACACGGCCGGGGTGATGAAGCGCGGGAAGGTCTCGAACTGAGTCCACTGGTTGAAGGCGTCGGTCACCGGAACTGCGACCTCCACGCTCTCGGTGATCGTGCTCAACGAGATCACTCCTTCCTTGGTGGGTCCGGAACCCTCGACATACCCGGGGAAGCAGTGGTCTACACAGTCATCCGTGGTGCCGGAGGCCACGCATGGCGTGATCGCCGAACCCCGCGTGAAGGCTTCAGGACTCCCGCGCAGCCGGACCAGCGGCTTGCAGGACGCCGTGAACGACGAGGCCGATCCGGTCCGCGGCGTCGTCAGGGTCCGGGCTTCCCTCGTCCAACCACGCGATGACCGCCTCGATCGTGACCGTGTGCAGCATCCGCGCCGCCCACTTCGCCCACGCGGGGTTCGGGATGAGGTCGGCGATGTGCCGCAGCGCGGTGCGCACGCCGTCCTCGACGATGGTGTCGACGAGGTCGCGGAACTCCGGTTCGCGGGCGGCGTGGTGGAACAGCAGTCGGAATCCATCCGGGTCGGCGGTGGCCGCGCGCAGGAGCGCGGGGATGCTCCGCTCGTCGTAGTCGTCGTCTCCGGCGCTGTCCTTCAACCGTGTGCAGGCGCGTTCCAGCACGGCGCGGTACATGTCGGTCTTCGAGTCGAAGTGCCGGTAGAGAAGCACGCGGGTGATGCCCGCCTCCGCCGCCACGTCGTCGAGGTTGGTCGCGCTGAATCCCGCTCGGGCGAACGCCCGGGTGGCCGCGTCGAGGATCTGTTCCCGGCGCTCGACCCGGGGCATCCGGCGGGTCTCGGGCGCTGCCGACATCGCAACCTCCTCTTGTTTACACGGGAGTCTACATATAGCGTTGTTTACAGCACCATATACAAAATCCTGTAAACGATCGGAGCGCCATGCCGAAGCGGATCCAGACCCCCACCGGGGACAACGCCTGGCAGGTCACCGGCCATGCCGAGGTCCGAGCCCTGTTGGCCGACACCAGACTCGGGCGATCCCATCCCGACCCGGCGAACGCCGCCCGCTCCAGCGAGTCCGCCCTGTTCGGCGGCCCGCTCGGCGACTTCGACACCGAGCCCGCCGACCACGCCCGAATGCGCGCCCTGCTGCAGCCACACTTCTCCGCCAGGCGGATGGCGGCCCTGGGCGACCGAGTCGACGCGCTCACCGCCGAACTGCTCGACGGCCTGGCGGGACAGTCTCAGCCCGCGGACTTGGTCCAACTGCTCGCGGTGCCGCTCCCTGTCCTGGTCATCTGCGAACTGCTGGGCGTCCCGTACGCGGATCGCGACCAGTTCCGCGCGTGGAGCCTGGCCGCGGCCGACACCACGGACCGGGCCAGGTCCGAACAGGGACTCGCCGATCTTTACGACTACGGGACCCGGCTCGTCGCACTCAAACGCGGCGAGCCTGGGGACGACGTGATCTCCCGGCTCCTGGCGGTCGATGGCGTCACCGACCCGGAGATCGCCGGCCTGGCGATGTCACTGCTGTTCGCCGGACACGAGACCACCGTCGTGCAGATCGGGTTCGGCGCCTTGCTGCTGCTGACCAATCCCGACCAGCGGCAAGCCATGGCGGAGAACCCGGACCTGATCCCGAACGCCGTCGAGGAAATGCTGCGGGCGCCCGACAAGTCCGTGACCGGCATCCCCCGGTATGCCCGCGAGGACCTCGAGATCGACGGAACCCTTGTGCGGGCGGGGGATCTGGTCCTGCTCGACATCGGCGCGGCCAACCACGACCCCGCCGTCTTCCCCGACCCCGAGCGGTTCGACATCACCCGCCGCACGGCCGCCCACGTCTCGTTCGGCCACGGCGGCCACTACTGCGTCGGCGCGCCACTGGCCCGACTGGAACTGCGCTCCGTCTTCAGCGGCCTGGTCACCCGCTTCCCGACGATGCGGCCGGCGATCCCCTTGGCGGACTTGCGAATCCGCCAGGACGTGCTGACCGGCGGCCTGGTCGAACTCCCAGTAGCGTGGTGACACCATGACCGACCACCACCGCCAGTGGGACCGCTACGCCGAGCGCTACGACCGCGACATCGGCTTTTTCGAGCGCGTCCAATTCAAGGGCGGCCGGGAGTGGGTGTGCGCGCAGGCCTCCGGCGAGGTGCTGGAAGTGGCCGTGGGCACCGGACGGAACCTGCCGTTCTATCCGGAAGGCGTGCGGCTGACGGGTCTCGACTTCAGCGCGGCCATGCTGGACATCGCCCGCGCCCGGGTGTTGGAGACCAGCCACAAGGTCACCTTGATCCAGGGCGACGCGCAGCGTTTGCCCTTCGACGACTCGTCGTTCGACACGGTGGTCTGCACTCTGGGCCTGTGCGGCGTCCCAGATGAGCGCGGCGCCATCGCGGAGATGCACCGCGTCCTGCGGCCAGGCGGGCGACTGCTGCTCCTCGACCACATCGGCAGCCACCACAAGCCGATCCGGCTGGTCCAACGGCTGCTCGAACTGGTGACCGTGCGCATGATCGGCGACTACCAGACCCGCCGACCACTGCCCCTGGTGGAGGCAGCGGGCTTCAGGGTCGACCGACGCGAGCGCCTCAAGGCAGGCACCGTGGAACGGCTCGCGGCGACCAAGACCTGACCAGAAATTCTAGCCGACTTCCACGGGGAGGGTGGCCAGGCGCCATTCCAACATGCCGTCTGCCAACCGGACGGCTTGGCGGTTCTGCGCTTGCAGCAGGCGGACCGCTTCGTGGGCCAGCACGCAGTAGGCGCCTCGGCAGTACGCGACGATCTCCTGGTCGGCAGGCAAGCCGGCGAGCAGGTCCGCCAAGTCGTCCAGCGGGACAGACCGGGCGCCGGGGATGTGGCCCGCGGCGTACTCCTCGGCGGGCCGCACATCGATCACCGTCGCGCGGCCGGACTCGACGCGACGCAGCAGTTCGTCGCGGGTGACGGACTCGGTTTCCGGGCCCAGGTAAGCGTTCGCGGCCGCGTCGACATCGGGCAGCCGGTCGTGGGCGACGGACCGCACGAGCGCGTAGAGCGCGGCGACGTCCCCGCCCGCGAGCCGGTAATAGATCTTGGTCCCGGCGCGCCGGGTTTCGACGAGGTTGGCCTGCTTGAGCGTCTGCAGGTGCGCCGACGCCGTGGTCAGCCCCAGGTCGCCCGCGCGCGCGAGTGCGTCCACGGTCCGCTCACCCTGGGCGAGCAAATCCAGCAGTTCGAGACGCTTTCCGCTGGCCAGCGCCTTGCCCACACGGGCGAACTGGTCGAACAAGGCGGTCTTCGCGGCACGGTCACCCATGGTTCTCCAATCTTCTATGGAATAGTGTAGAACAGAGGCCGAGGAGGACGTCGTGACCGCAGTCGATGTTGTGCCGCTCGTGGACGAGGGTTTGGGCAATTCCGCTTATCTGGTCGACCTCGGGGACGACCGCGCCTTGGTGGTCGACGTCAGTCTGGACCTCCGGCAGACCGACAGGGAGGCGAGCAAGCGCGACCTCCACGTCGCCTTCGCGGCCGACACCCACCTGCACGCCGACTTCCTCTCGGGCGCGCGGCAGCTCTCCGCCGGCGAGGACGCGCGGGTGCTCGCCTCGGCCGACGGTCACCGCGAGTTCACCCACACCGGGCTGCGCGACGGGGACGAGGTCGACCTCGGCGGCCTGCGGCTGCGCGCGTTGGGCACGCCCGGCCACACCCATGAGCACCTGTCGTTCCTGCTGCTCGACGGGGACCGCCCGGTCGGCGTGTTCACCGGCGGCTCGCTGATCGTCGGCGCCGCGGCACGCACCGACCTGGTCGCGCCGGAGCGGACGGAAGAGTTGGCGCGCAAGCAGTTCAGCTCGCTGCGCAGGCTCGCCGAACTGCCCGACGACGTCGCGGTGTGGCCCACCCACGGCGCCGGGTCGTTCTGCTCCGCTCCCCCGGGCGCCGAACGCACCAGCACGATCGGCCGCGAGAAGGCGACGAACCCGTTGCTGCGCCTGAGCGACGAGGACGAGTTCGTCACCCGCCTGCTGGGGTCGCTGGGCAGCTATCCGCCGTATTTCGCCCGGCTCGGTGAGATCAACCGGCTCGGGCCGCCGATCCTGGCCCGGCCGCCGGTCCCGCCCGAATTGGACGTCGACACCGTGCGCGCCCTGCTCGACGACGGCGCGCTGATCGTGGACATACGGCCGGTGCCGGAGTTCGCCGCCGCCCATGTGCCGGGCGCGCTGTCCATTCCCGCGCGCCCGGCCTTCGCTTCCTGGCTGGGGTGGCTGGCGCCCGATGACCGGCCATTGGTGATCATGCGCGGCCCCGACCAGGACTCGGCCGATACTGCTTGGCAGGCCGCCAAAATCGGGTACACCAACCTGGCGGGCGAGTGCGTGTTCGACGCCTGGACCGCCGCCCGCCTCCCGACCACCGCCACGAGGCTGGTCAGCGCCGACGAAGTGTCGGGAAACGTTCTCGATGTGCGGCAGACCGCGGAGTTCACCGGCGGCCACCTGCCGGGCGCGACGCACATCGAACTCGGCGACCTGCCCGACCGCGCCGACGAGGTGCCCGCCGAGCCGACGGTGGTGATGTGCGGCCACGGCGAACGCGCCATGAGCGCGGCGAGTGTGCTGGAACGGGCAGGCCAACGCGACCTGGCCGTGCTGACCGGCGGCGCGAACGACTGGGCCCACGCCACTGGCCGCCGATTGGACACCGGCCCGTGACCGCGAGCGGCACGGCCACGTGTTCCACACCCCACCGCGCGGAGCGCTCGTCCACACAGGACAGACCGGAGTCAGCGGAATGAGCACCGCCCTTCGTCTCGGACTGCGGGCCAACCTCGCCCAGTTCAGCCTGCTCGTCGCGGTCAACGCGCTGGTCGGTGGCGTGCTGGGCCAGGAACGCACGGTTCTGCCGCTGCTCGCCGAACAGACCTTCCACCTCACCGGCTACACCTTCCTGCTGACCTACGTGCTCGCCTTCGGCTTGACCAAGGCCGCCACCAACTACTTCGCGGGCACCTGGTCGGACCGATTCGGCCGCAAACCGGTGCTCGTCGCGGGCTGGCTGATCGCGATTCCCGTGCCGCTGCTGCTGATCTGGGCCCCACACTGGGGCTGGGTCGTCGTCGCCAACGTGCTGCTCGGGGTCAACCAGGGGCTCACCTGGTCCACCACCGTGATCATGAAGATCGACCTGGCGGGACCGAGCAGGCGCGGCCTGGCGATGGGACTCAACGAGGCCGCCGGGTACATGGCGGTCGCCGCCACCGCCCTGGCCACGGGCTACCTGGCCGCGCGCTACGGGTTGCGGCCCGCGCCGTTCCTGCTGGGCCTGTCCTACGCCGCCCTCGGGCTCGGGCTGACCGTCCTCGCCGTCAAGGAGACCCGCGGCCACGCCCGGCTCGAAGCGACCAACCACACCGCTCGCGAGGACGGCCGCCACGACCACCTGCACGCGGACCTGACCAGCCGGGAGATCTTCGCCCACACCAGCTTCCGTGAGCCCGCTCTGTCCGCCGCCAGCCAGGCCGGGATGGTCAACAACCTCAACGACGGTCTCGCCTGGGGACTGTTCCCGATCCTGTTCGCCACCGCCGGACTGTCCCTGTCCCACATCGGCATCCTCGCCGCCGTCTACCCCGCGGTCTGGGGGCTCGGGCAGCTGATCACCGGCCCGCTGTCGGACCACTGGGGACGCAAACACCTGATCACCGCCGGGATGCTGCTGCAGGGCCTCGCCCTGGCCATGGTCGCGCTCGTCGACACGTTCGGCCTCTGGGTCACGGCCGCGGCGCTGCTCGGCGCGGGCACGGCGATGGTCTACCCGACGCTGCTCGCCACCGTCGGCGATGTCGCCCACCCGGTCTGGCGGGCACGGGCGGTCGGCGTCTACCGGCTCTGGCGCGACGGCGGATTCGCGGTCGGCGCCGTGCTCGCGGGCGTCGTAGCCGATGCCTGGGGCCTGCGCGCGGCCATCTGGGTCGTCGCGGCGATCACGGCTGTCTCGGGGCTGGTGGTGGCGGTCCGGATGTACGAGACCAGAATGGTTCAGCTGTGACTGTATAGTTGCCCGAATGCTGACCTTTGAGACCCGGGAGTCCGCGCTCGCCCGACTGGGGCGAGCCCTGGCCGACCCGACCCGCTGCCGCATCCTGCTGTCCCTACTCGACGGACCGGGCTACCCGGCGCGACTGGCCGAGGACCTCGCGCTCACCCGGTCCAACGTGTCCAACCACCTGTCGTGCCTGCGTGGCTGCGGGCTCGTCGTCGCCGCGTACGAGGGCAGGCAGGTCCGCTACGAACTCGCCGACACCCACCTGGCCCGCGCCCTGCGCGAACTCGTCGACGTCGTGCTCGCCGTCGAGCCCACACAAGACTGCGCGGACGAGTCATGAGCGAGTGCGCGTGCTGCACCGCGCCGGCGACAACCGTGGAGCGCCAACAGGTCCTGACCCGCCGGGTGCGCCTGTTGGTCGCCGCGACCATCAGCTACAACATCGTCGAGGCGATCATCGCGATCACCGCGGGGACCATCGCCTCCTCGACCGCGCTGATCGGGTTCGGCCTGGACTCGGTCATCGAGGTCGCCTCGGCCACCGCCCTGGCCTGGCAGTTCGCCGCGAAGGACCACAAGACCCGCGAACGCGCGACGCTGCGGATCATCGCGGTGTCGTTCTTCGTGCTGGCGGCCTACGTGACGGTCGAGTCGATTCGGGCGCTACTGGGCGCCGAGGCAGCCGACCACTCTCCCGTCGGCATCGCCCTGGCCGCCGCGTCGCTGGTGATCATGCCCGCCCTGTCCTACGCCCAGCGCCGTACGGGGCGTGAGCTCGGCTCCGTCACCGCCGTCGCCGACTCAAAGCAAACCCTGCTGTGCACGTACCTGTCCGCGGTCCTGCTCGTGGGGTTGGTCCTCAACAGCACGTTGGACTGGTGGTGGGCAGACCCGCTCGCAGCCCTGACCATCGCCGCTGTAGCAGCCCGAGAAGGCCTCGAAGCCTGGCGCGGAAAACACTGCTGCTGACCCAGCCTCGAAGTATCGACGAATGTCGATGGTTGCATTAATCGACAGGAGTCGATACATTCGTCCTCGTTACATCGAACAGCGTCGATGAAAGAGGTTTGGACGATGACTGACCTTCCAGTCGTGGTGGTGGGGGCCGGACCCGTTGGCCTGGCGGCGGGCGCGGAGCTCCTGGAGCGCGGCCTGACCCCGTTGGTGCTCGAACGCGGCAGCCGGGCCGGGGCCGCGGTGGCCGAGTGGAACCACGTGCGCCTGTTCTCCCGCTGGGCCGAGCTGGTCGCCCCCGCCGCCCGCAGGCTCCTGGAACCGCGCGGCTGGACGCACCCCGATGTCGACGCCTACCCGACCGGCGCCGAGTGGGCCGCGCTCTACCTCGCCCCGCTGGCCGAGGCCCTGGGCGACCACGTCCGCTTCGACGCGGAGGTCGTGGGCGTGGCCCGCCGGGGACGTGACCGGGTCGTCGACGCCGGGCGCGACAGCGAGCCGCTGACCGTGCACATCCGCACGGCCGAGGGCCGCGAGGAGCGGGTCACCGCCCAGGCACTGATCGACGCCTCCGGCACCTGGGGCACGCCGAACCCGCTGGGCGGCGACGGCCTGCCCGCCATCGGCGAGTCGGCCGCGGCCGACCGCATCAGCTACCGCGTCCCCAACCTGGACCACGAGAGCGAACGCCTGGCGGGCAAGCACATCGCCGTCGCGGGCAGCGGCCACTCCGCGCTCACCGCGCTGGTCGTCCTCGCCGGTCTCGCCGAGCGCGAACCGACCACGAAGATCACCTGGGTGCTCCGCCGGGGCGCCACCGGCACGGTGTTCGGCGGCGGCGACGCCGACCAGCTCCCCGCCCGCGGCGCGCTGGGTCTGCGGGCGAAGGCGGCGGTGGCGGCCGGACACATCTCCGTCGTCACCGGCTTCCGCGCCGAGCGGGTCGACCGCGCCGCGAACGGCAGGCTGACCCTGGTCTCCGCGACGGGCGAGACCGTCGACGCCGTCGACGAGGTCGTGGTGCTGGCGGGCTTCCGCCCGAACCTGACCTGGCTGTCGGAGGTCCGCCTCGACCTCGACCCGACGCTGCAGGCGCCGGTCGCGCTGGCCCCGCTGATCAACCCGAACGCGCACTCCTGCGGAACCGTGTACCCGCACGGCGCCAAGGAGCTCTCGCACCCGGAGCCGAACGTGTTCCTCGCGGGAATGAAGGCCTACGGCCGGGCGCCGACGTTCCTCGCGCTCACCGGCTTCGAGCAGGTCCGCTCGATCGCCGCGGAACTCGCCGGTGACCGGGAAGCCGCCGAGCGGGTGGAACTCGTGCTGCCCGAGACCGGGGTGTGCGGCGGCGCGGGCCTGTTCGACGAGGCCCCCGCGGCGGCCACCGGTGGCGGCTGCTGCGCCCCGCCCGCGGTCGAGTCGCTGACCCTCGCCG
>NZ_JBOHGC010000093.1:0-2639 GCF_050699995.1 Actinokineospora sp.
GGCCAAGACTGAGCGGCCCAAGGCCGAGCAGCCCGCCGAGGTCCGGCCCACCGCGGGAGCCGACAGTGCCGACAAGCCCGCCGAGGCGCCGCAGGAGACCGCGCGCGCCGAGGGTGTCCGCGAGAACCGGCGCCGTCGTGGTGCCAGCCGTCCGGCGGGCAGCCCCGAGGCGGGGGAGCAGGCTTCGGTCGTCGCCGAGCGCCCGGCCCGTGAGGACCGGCCCGCTCGTGAAGACCGTCCCGCTCGTGAGGAGCGTGCGGCCCGTGAGGACCGCCCGGCTCGTGACGAGCGTCCGGCCCGCGACGACCGCCAGCAGGGCGACCGTCCGGATCGGCAGCAGGGCGACCGCCAGCAGGGCGAGCGCCAGGACCGCCAGCGTGGCGACCGCAATGAGCGCGGTGACCGTGGTGACCGGGGCGAGCGTGGTGGCCAGCGCGGCGACCGCAACCGTGGCCGCGACCAGGGTGGCCGTGACCAGGGTCGTCAGCAGGACCGTCAGCAGGACCGCGACAACGGTCCGGACGACGACGAGGACGGCACCGACCGTCGTGGCCGTCGCTTCCGCGACCGTCGCCGCCGCGGCGGCCGAGTCGACGGCGTGGGCGGCCAGAACGACACGGAGGTCCGCGAGGACGACGTGTTGCTGCCCGTGGCGGGCGTGCTCGACGTGCTGGAGAACTACGCGTTCGTCCGCACCTCCGGCTACCTGTCCGGCCCGAACGACGTCTACGTGTCGCTCTCGCTGGTCCGCAAGTACAACCTGCGGCGCGGCGACGCCATCACCGGCCTGGTCCGCCAGCCGCGTGACGGTGAGCAGCAGCGGCAGAAGTTCAACCCGCTGGTGCGGGTGGAGACGATCAACGGCTTGGAGCCGGACGCGGCCAAGGTGCGTCCGGAGTTCACCAAGCTGACGCCGCTCTACCCGAACGAGCGTCTTCGTCTCGAGACCGAGCCGCACATCCTGACCACGCGTGTCATCGACCTGGTGATGCCCGTCGGCAAGGGCCAGCGCGCGCTCATCGTCTCGCCGCCGAAGGCGGGTAAGACCTCGGTGCTGCAGGCGATCGCCAACGCGATCACCACGAACAACCCCGAGGTCTACCTGATGGTCGTGCTCGTCGACGAGCGCCCCGAAGAGGTCACGGACATGCAGCGCTCGGTCAAGGGTGAGGTCATCGCCTCCACCTTCGACCGGCCGCCGTCAGACCACACCACGGTCGCGGAGCTGTCCATCGAGCGCGCCAAGCGCCTGGTGGAGATGGGCCACGACGTGGTCGTGCTCCTGGACTCGATCACCCGTCTGGGTCGCGCCTACAACCTGGCGGCCCCGGCGTCCGGCCGAATCCTCTCCGGTGGTGTCGACTCGACCGCCCTGTTCCCCCCGAAGCGCTTCCTCGGCGCGGCGCGCAACATCGAAGGCGGCGGCTCGCTCACCATCTTCGCCACCGCGCTCGTCGAGACCGGCTCCGCCGGTGACACGGTGATCTTCGAGGAGTTCAAGGGCACGGGCAACGCCGAGCTCAAGCTCGACCGCAAGATCGCCGACAAGCGCACCTTCCCGGCCGTCGACATCGACCAGTCGGGTACGCGTAAGGACGAGCTGCTCCTCCCGCCGGACGAGCACGCGGTCATGGTCAAGCTCCGCCGAGTGCTCCACGCGCTCGACAACCAGGCGGGCATCGAGTTGCTGCTCGACCGCCTGCGCAAGACCCGCACCAACATCGAGTTCCTGATGCAGGTGGCGAAGACGACCCCGTCGAGCAACGACGACTAGTCGCAGGTTTGCCGGAAAGGCCCTCGCTTCGGCGGGGGCCTTTTCCTTTGCGCCAGGCCATAGCCTCAGACCGTGGTGCCGGTAGTGATGGGTCCCCGGGCACCGCCGCCGCGGCGCTCGCGCGCGGGTGAACGCAATTGAGTTCACTTTGGTGGAGCCCCCGCCGTTCACCAGACTGCGTCCCGCCCAGCGAATCCTCATCGCCGCCCGCTCGCGATGGCGCTGCGGGGCGTGGGCAAGGAAGTCCACCTGGCCAGTCTCGCGTTCACCGAGTTGGGCCGCCTGGACCTGGACTCCTGGGTCGAGCCCGGCCTGGCGGCGGTCCGGTCGGACAGCGAAGGCAGCGACGACTACTTTCCCGAGCGCACGCTGGCTCGCCGGCCGGCGAGCCGCGAGCTTCCATCCACGGTCTACGCCTTCCCGAGGACCGGTGTCCGCCCGCTGCGGGCCGCCTACCTGACCCTGGTGAAGAAGCTGGGCAACGCACCGTGCTCCCCGATCGGGTGATCATGTCCTGAGCTGCAGACATGCGGCCGTTCGGGCGTTAAGGTCGAACATGTGTTCAGTGCTGATCGGGTCGCGGGGATGAGCGACGTCGAGGTGTTGGACCTGCTGCGCGATCTGGAGCGTGAGCAGGCCGCCCGCGACGCCGTGAAAGTCCGCGCGCTCGCTCGGATGGCCGCGCTGCGCCCCGATCGCGACGCCGGTGGACACCGGTTCGCCGGTGCCGAGGTCGGTGCGGCGTTGACGTGGACACCGAGCCGGGCAGCCACCGAAGTCGCCCGCGCCGCCCGTCTGGCCACCCTGTTCCCGTCCACTGTGGACGCCTTGGCCGCTGGGCGGATCGACCTGGCCCGGGCGCACG
>NZ_JBOHGC010000094.1:0-17781 GCF_050699995.1 Actinokineospora sp.
GTCCACGACTCGGCCATCACATCGTCAAGATCCACCACCGCCGTAGTCGATCACACACCCGCCACGCCCGAGATCACGACACGCCGAAGGTGATCACATACTGCTGCTGCCGTACTAACGCCCCAGCAGCACTTCGTGATCATGGTCGTGTAGGTTGTCGATCTTGTGGTGACTGATGACGAACTGACCGCGTGGATCGGTGGCTTGGATGATCTGTTTGCGCGGGTCGCCGGGCGTTTCCTGCGGGTGGAGCCACGGCGTCGTGCCCGCGCGTATGTGCGGGGTCTGCTTGCGCCGCTGGCTGGTGAGAACGGGTGGACACTGGCTGAGGCCGCTGGCGAGTTGACCCCGGACGGGATGCAGCGTCTGCTCAACGCGGCTACCTGGGATGTCGACGGGGTCCGTGATGACGTGCGCGCCTATGCCGTGGAACACCTCGGTGAGCGCGACGGTGTGCTGGTGGTCGATGAGACCGGGTTCCTGAAGAAGGGCACCAGATCCGCCGGGGTGCAGCGGCAGTACTCGGGCACCGCCGGGCGCATCGAGAACTGCCAGCTTGGCGTGTTTCTTGCTTACACCACAGGCAAAGGGCGCACGTTGATCGATCGCGACCTGTATCTGCCGAAGTCCTGGACCGGTGATCGTGACCGGTGCAGGGAAGCTGCGGTACCCGAGGAGGTGGAGTTCGCCACCAAGACCGTGCTCGCCCAGAACATGCTCGGCCGGGCCCTGGACGCCGGTGTCCCGGCAGCCTGGGTGACCGCCGATGAGGCCTACGGCAAGGACCACAAGTTCCGGACTTGGCTGGAGAACAGGCGGATCAGCTATGTCGTCGCGGTGGCCCGCGACCAGACCATCCCGGCAGTGGCCGGCACTTCCCGGGCCGATGCCCTGGCCGCTCAAGCACCCCACGACGCCTGGAAACGCCGCAGCTGCGGCCAGGGAGCGAAAGGACCACGACTATTCGACTGGGCGGTCGCCTCGTTACCCGTCTACGAAGACACCACCCCACCCGGCTGGGCACGATGGCTGCTGGTGCGTCGTTCCCTCACCCCCAACAACAAAGGTGAACTCGAACTGGCCTACTACCTATGTTGCGCCCCAACACGAACTGACGACGACGACCTCATTCGAGTTGCCGGCGCCCGCTGGGCAGTCGAGGATTGCTTCCAAACCGCCAAAACCGAGGTCGGCCTCGACCACTACCAGGTCCGCCGCTACGACGCCTGGTACCGGCACATCACCCTGGCCATGCTCGCCCACACCTACCTCGCTGTCACTGCGGCGATCGCCCCAAAAGCCCTGGCAGCGGCCTCATCCCGATCACGCTGGGCGAGGCCAAGCGTCTCCTGGCACACCTGATCACCAACCCGTTCGACCGGGCCGTGACCTGGGCATGGTCACACTGGCGCAGACGACACCAATACCGGGCACAACAAGCCCACTACCAGCGAAGACACACCATCAATCACGAAGTGCTGCTGGAGTACTAGAACTGCGTGCGCTCCAGCCAAGTCGTGAGCACTCCAGCGTCCCCGACAATGGAGAGCCCGGGGTGATCGGCAGGCAGCCGACGCAGCAGGGCCAGCGCCAGATCCGCCGCCTTCCCCCGCACCGCGGCTGTTCCCTTGGTGTGCTCGTGTTCGACGGTGATCCGACCGTCAGCCGTCCGGAGGATCCACTCGCCCGGGACGGTGAGGCCGTCGTCGGTGGCGTGCAGGTGCAGTGACGTCCCCTCGTCCAAGGGCACGTCGTCGCCGGCGGGGCGGGCGGCCACCAAACCGAGCCATTCCGACAGGCAGTCCGCCGCCACATCAGGCTTGACCTCGAACGGCACTCCCGCCGCGATGGCCGCGTCGGCCCGGTGGATGACCGTCTCATGCAGCCGTCGCCGGATCCACCAAGCGCTCGGCTTGGGGCCGGTGAAGGTCCACACCGCGGTGTCCGGTCCGGCCTTCTCGACGCCGTCGAGGATGAGTTGGGCGCCCTTCGCCATCCAGTCGACCGCGCCCGCCCAGTCGGCGGGCGGCTTGCCGTCGGCGACGGTCTTGGGGTCGATCACGACCTGGGATCGCTCACCGGTGATGGTGGCCGCCCAGCGGTGGCCGCGGCCCATGTGGGTGACCAACTGGCGCAGCGTCCAGCCGGGGCAGGTGGTCACGTCGGCGTCCGGGTCGGCGGCGAGGGCCAACTCGGCGAAGAGGCGGTTCTGTTCGACTAACTCGGCGGCGAAATCCATGCTCGCCACCCTAACCAGACCGACCGACATTCCGCGCTCGCTCGCCACCGGCCGGCCGGTCAGTCCAGGCGTTCGCCGGTGGTGGCGTCGAACAGGTGGATCTCCTCGGGGTGGCGCAGCGTGGCGGTGATCGTCTGGGCCAGGGCCGGTGGGGTCCGGCCGTCGACCCGCATGACGACGCGCGGAGTGTTGGGGTCGTCCTTGATGGCGGCGTGGACCAGGGCGTCGGCGCCCAGTTCCTCGACCAGTTCCACGATCAGCGACACCCCGTTGTCCGTGCCCGTCGGCGCGAGTTCCAGGGACTCGGGGCGGATGCCCGCGGTGACCGTGTCGACGCCGCTCGCGACCGCCCGGGGCAGCGGGATGTCGGCTCCGCCCAGCCGCATCGAGCCGTCGTGGACCGGCAGGGTCAGCAGGTTCATGGCGGGTGAGCCGATGAACCCGGCGACGAAGGCGTTGGCGGGCCGGTCGTAGAGGGCGCGTGGGGTATCGCACTGCTGCAGCAGCCCGTCCTTCAGCACAGCGACGCGGTGACCCATGGTCATGGCTTCCACCTGATCGTGTGTCACGTAAATCGTGGTGGTGCCGAGGCGCCGCTGCAGGGCGGCGATGTTGGCGCGGGTTTCCACGCGAAGTTTGGCGTCCAGGTTGGACAGTGGTTCGTCCATCAGGAACACCGCGGGGTCGCGGACGATGGCGCGGCCCATGGCGACGCGCTGGCGCTGGCCGCCGGAGAGTGCCTTGGGTTTGCGGTCCAGGTACTTCTCCAGGTCGAGCAGCTTGGCCGCCTCGGCGACCTTCTCGGTGATGGTGGCCTTCGGCAAGCCTTGCAGCTTGAGCGCGAAGCCCATGTTCTGCGCGACCGTCATGTGCGGGTAGAGCGCGTACGACTGGAACACCATCGCGATGTCGCGGCCCTTGGGCGGCACATGGGTGACGTCGCGGTCGCCGATGCGGATGGTGCCCTCGTCGACGTCCTCGAGCCCGGCGAGCATGCGCAGCGCGGTGGACTTTCCGGATCCGGACGGGCCCACGAGGACCAGGAACTCGCCATCCTCAATGGACAGGTCGAGCCGGTCCACGGCCCGCACCGGCGGGGATCCGGCGTAGACCCGCGACGCGGAATCGAAGCTGACTTGAGCCATCGCTGCCCATCCTTCACCGGTCGGCACACCGAGCTTCTCAGGATGCCCCATCCGGCTGGGTGACACCAGAGCGCCATGCCGGGTAGGGGTTCTCCGATCGCCCCCAGCTGTTGATTTCGAAACGGTAACGAGCAGATGTCGTTCATTCCCTTGCCACCAACATGCGAGAACAGTCCGATTAACACCAAAAAGCCGCGCGCCCAGCGCGCGGGGAGCGTTCATCGATCCACTGGAGGTGTCGTGTTTACGCGAGGACCTGTCGCACGGGGGGTGGCTCTCGCAGCCGCCTTGGTGCTGAGCCTCAGTGCGTGTGGAACATCGGATTCGGGCGGTGGCGGCGGCACGCAGCCGGGCCCCGCCGCACTGGAAGGTGTCGGGCCGATCACCCTGGTCACCGGCAAGGACACCTCCGGGAACCTCCAGAACCAGGTCGACGGCTGGAACGCCGAGCACGCCGACCAGAAGGTCACCCTGATCGAGCTGCCCGAGGACGCCGACGCGCAGCGGCAGCAGATGGTGCAGAACGCGCAGACCAAGTCCGACGCCTACACCGTGCTGAACCTCGATGTCGTGTGGACCGCCGAGTTCGCCGCCAACCAATGGGTCACCCAGTTGCCGGAAGACCAGTTCCCGATCGACAAGCTGCTCCCCGCGACGGTGGAGACCGCGAAGTACTTCAAGAAGCTCTACGCGGTGCCGATCAACAGCGACGGCGGCCTGCTCTATTACCGCAAGGACCTGCTCGACGCGGTCGGCGCGAAGCCGCCGACGACGTGGGCGGAGATGAACGCGGCCTGCGACAAGGTAATCGCGGCCAACCCGGCACTGTCCTGCTACGCCGGTCAGTTCGAGAAGTACGAGGGGCTCACGGTCAACTTCAGCGAAGCGGTGAATTCCGCGGGTGGTGACGTGGTCGGCGAGGACGGCAAGCCGAACGTCAACACCGACAAGGCGAAGGCGGGTCTGGACTTCCTCGTCGAGGGCGTCAAGTCCGGCAAGATCGCCGCGAAGGCCCGCACGTTCAAGGAGGAAGAGGGGCGCCGGGCGTTCCAGGCCGGTGAGCTGGTCTTCCACCGCCAGTGGCCCTACCAGTACGCCAAGGCGAACGCGACGGACGGCTCGTCCACGGTCGCGGGCAAGTTCGCTGTCGCGCCGCTGCCGGGTCTCGACGGACCGGGCTCCTCGACGCTGGGCGGGCACAACTACGCGATCAGTTCGTTCGCGAAGAACAAGAAGAGCGCGTTGGACTTCATCAAGTACATGGTCGACGAGAAGCAGCAGCGCGCCAGCCTGGAGAAGACCAGCCTCGCGCCGACCTGGGCCTCGCTGTACGACGAGCCCGCCTTGGTGGAGAAGTTCCCGTACCTCACGGAGCTGAAGAAGTCGATCGAGAAGGCGAAGAAGCGCCCCGCGGTCGTCAAGTACCAGGAAGTGTCCTCCGCCATCCAGGAAGCCGCGTACGCGGCGATGAGTGGTCAAACCAGCAGCCAGGACGCACTGGCCTCGTTGCAGACGAAGCTGGAGTCCCTGACCGGTAGCTGACTTCGGCACGCGGGGTCCCGGGTGCCGCCGGGACCCCGCCTTCGGTTCGCGGAGGGCAACCCATGACCACTCTCATCGGCGCGCCGGTGGATCCCAAGCCGATCAAGCCCGTGGGCCGCAGGCACGGCGTCGGGAGACTTGCCGCCCTGCTCGTCTCGCCGACCCTGCTCGTGCTCGGGATCGTCGTCGCGTACCCGATCGTGTCCGCCATGCGATTGGCGTTCTACCAACGCAATGAGGGCATCGACCCGGAGACGGGCGTGCTCGAGACGGGCAACAAGTTCGTCGGCATCGACAACTTCACCGACATGTTCACCGGAGCCACCGGCGCCAGGTTCCTCAACGCGCTGTGGAACACCACCAGCTTCACCATCGTCGCGGTGAGCCTGGAAGTGGTCCTCGGCGTGCTGATGGCTTTGGTGATGCACAAGGCTTTCAAGGGCCGTGCTCTGGTCCGGGCGAGCATTCTGGTGCCGTGGGCGGTGCCGACGGCCATCGCGGGCATCCTGTGGCGGTGGATCTTCCAGGCCGACGGCGTCGCCAACGACGTCTTGCCCGGCGACCCGATTCTGTGGACGACGGACGGCATCCAGGCGTGGTTCGCCGTCGTCGTCGCCGACACGTGGAAGACCGCGCCGTTCATCGGACTGCTTGTGCTGGCGGGGTTGCAGGTCATCTCCAACGAGGTGTACGAAGCGGCCAAACTGGACGGTGCCTCGCCGTGGAAGACTTTCTGGTCGATCACCCTGCCGCTGGTCAAGCCGACGCTGATGGTGGCGGTCCTGTTCCGCATCCTCGACACACTGCGGATGTTCGACCTGCCGTACACCCTGATCGGGCCGGGGAAGAACTCCACTGACACGGTCACGATCCTGGCGTTCGAGGAAGCGGTGAAGTTCACCAAGTACGGACCCGCGTCCGCGTACGCGATCTTCCTGTTCGTCTACGTCGCCGTCGTGGCGTTCGTGTTCGTCAAGCTGCTGGGAGCCGACGTGGTCGGCGCGCGGACCGGGAGGAACCGATGACCGCCACGCTGTCGACACCGCCTGCCACCACCGCGACCCCGCCCGCGAAACCGAAGAAGAGCGGCTGGCGATGGCTGCCCTACGTGGGCATCGCGGCCATCGTGATCTACTGCCTCGCGCCGTTCTACTGGATGCTGGTGTCGAGTCTGCGGCGCACCAACGACATCTTCGACTCCGCGCCCGTGCCGTCACCGTTCTCGACGGACTCCTACACGGCCGCGTTCGCCCCGAACAACGGCTTCCTCCGCGCTCTCGGCAACAGCTTCCTCGTCGCCGGGACCACGACGGTGGCGGTGCTGATCATCGGCATCCTGACCGCGTACGCGTTGGCGCGCCTGGACTTCCGGTTCAAGAACCTGGTGCTGGCGATCATCATCACGACCAGCATGTTCCCCGGCATCTCGCTGCTGGTGCCGCTGCTCGACCTGTTCAGCAACATCGGCTGGATCAACACCTACCAGGCGATGATCGTCCCCAGCATGAGCTTCGCGCTCCCACTCGCCGTCTGGAACCTCACCGCGTTCTTCCGCCAGATGCCCGTCGAACTCGAAGAAGCCGCCCAGATCGACGGGTGCACGCCCGCCCAGGCGTTCCGCAAGGTGATCCTGCCCCTGGCCGCACCGGGCGTGTTCACCACGGCGATCATCACCTTCATCGCCGCGTGGAACGAGTTCATCATCGCCCTCTCGGTGGTCAACAAGAAGGAACTCAAGACCGCGCCGGTCATCACCAGCCAGTTCACCGGCACCACCCAGTTCGACGCCCCCTTCGGCACCCAGATGGCCGCCGGGGTCATCGTCACCATCCCCCTGGTCATCCTCGTGCTCCTCTTCCAGCGCCGAATCGTCGCCGGTCTGACAGCGGGAGGGGTGAAGTAACCGCTCGTCACCGGAGGTGACCACTGGGTGATTCACCCGTTCGCGCGTCGCGGTGGACGCTAACCCGGGCCCCGCGGGGAGCGACTCCACTCATATGGAGACACGGGTGAACGGGCAGGGCACCGATCTCGTGCTGGACGCACTGCCAGATGATGTGGTCGCCTCCCTGGAGGTGCGTGACGCCTGGCGCGCGCGGGTCGCGGCGCAGCGTGAGGGCCTCGAGTTCCTCATCGACGACCTGGCCCGCTGGCGGCCCGGCTCGACGGTGAAGGTGGCGTTCCTCGACGGCGACAAGGACCTGCACCGCGACATCGTCGACGCCACGGCGCAGATCACCGACGTCTGCAACCTGGAACTCGACTTCGGGTTCGACCCCGCCAGTGGCGAGTTCCGCCGGTGGACGGTCCTCGACACCGAGCACGCCGCGGACATCCGGGTCAGCTTCGACATGGGCGGCTTCTGGTCCCTCATCGGCAACGACAGCAACGACAGCACGATCGGCGGCCCAGGCAGCCCGATCGGCGGCGGACCCGGCCAGCGCAGCCTCAACCTCGGCGGCTTCAAGACCGCCAAACCCAACCGCTGGCAGGGCACGGTCCGGCACGAGTTCCTGCACGCGCTGGCCTTCAAGCACGCCCACCAGAACATGCGCGGCCCGTGTGAGGACGAGTTCCGCTGGGACGACGACCCGGGGTATATCCCGACCAAGGACAACCGCGGCAGGTTCGTGCCCGACGCGGCCGGGCGCCGTCCCGGCATCTACACCTACCTCGCGGGGGAGCCCAACAAGTGGCCGCGGGGCAAAGTCGACCACAACCTGCGCACCAAGGAGTCGCCGGACGTGATCGCAGGCCCGTTCGACGCCAAGTCCGTGATGCTCTACCAGTTCGAGCCGTTCTTCTACCACTCCGTGCCGAGCGCGTGCGCGCCGACCGGGAACGGGCTCGACCTGTCCGAAGGGGACAAGCGCGGCCTGCGGCTGCTCTACCCGCACGCGACCGAGGAACTCTCCGCCATCGCCGGGCGCGCCGAGTCCACTTTGGAACTCATGGGCGCCGGGCAGGAGGCCGACCTGGAGCAGTCTCCTTACCTGACAAGAGTTTTCGACTTGCTCAACGGGATGGTGGGCGTCTCGGACTAAGGCGGACGCGGTGCTTCTGACCGACGAACAGCACAAGCAGGTCGTTTACCTGATCACGGAATACCTCGGCGAGGGCAGATACGGCCAGGCCGCCAGGGACCTGTTCGGGCCGGAGGCGCTGCGCGCGGTCCCGGGTGGGCTCAACGCCCACTACCACGCCAAGTGGCTGCTGGACTGGGCCCTCGGGCTGCCCGCGCCCGACACCTTGATCACCGTGGTCTCGCAGGTCGACGCCGCGGGCACGCTCGTCAAGGTGCACCAACTCGTGCACGCGTTGCGGACCGGGCAGCTCGACTGGTCAGGCCCCGGCGTCGGCGAACTGTGGATGCCCGCGGAGTGGCCGTTCGCCGACCGGGAGCCCCTGCGGACCAAGCTGTGCGAGATCGCCAAGGGGAACGGCCCCACCGCGTCGACCATCGACGGGCCCGCCGGGCATGGGAAGCGCACGATGTGCGCCTACATCGAGCACTGCGCCCGCAGGCACGCCGCCTTCACCCCCGTGGTCGAGCACCTGCAACGGCTGCACGACAACCGGATGGTCGACTACCTCGCCGACCAGCTGCGGCTCAAACTGGGTGTGGTGGTGCCGCAGGCGATCGAGCCCGAACCCGAGCGCCGGGCGGTCACCCTCGCCTCGAATCTCGGCAACTACGCGGTGCACAGCCGCACACCGGTCTGGTTCGTGGCCAACCTTGTCGAGCCCGAGCAGGACGCGGGGGTGCTCAAGTTCCTCGGCCAGCTTCTGCTGCAGGTCCAGACGAACCCGCTGCTGGCCAAGAAGCTGCGGATCACGGTGCTGGCCGACTTCGCCGCCGTCGCGATGGAGAACCTGCCCGAGACAGACTCCCGGTACACCCTCGCCGAGATCTCCGAGACCGAGATCGCCGGGTGGCTGGCCGCGGCGGTGCCCGGCAAGGACGAGGCCTACTACCGGCACACCGCCGGCCAGGTGATCAGCCACGTCGCCGCCTTGCAGCCCACCCCCAGGATGCGGCTGCGCCTGCTCGCGCAGAAGTGCGTGGACGCGCACGGCGTGCTGCTGCAGGAGGCGTGATGGACGGCGGCGATCGGCTCCGGGAGCTGCTGGCGGTCCTGTTCGACGACCCCCGGGAGCTGCAGAGTTTCCTGGCGCTCGAAGGGATGCGCGTGAGCGTCCGCCCGGGCGGGAAGGGGTCATCGTTCGCGGCCGAGGTGGCCATCGACCTCGTCCGACGCGGGCTGGTCGACGAGCGGCTCTTCGCCGCGCTCACCAGGCGGTTCCCATGGCGGGCCGCCGACATCGCCGAGGTCGCCGGGTCCTTCCTCAGCGAGTCCGCTGTTGACACTCCCGCGGTCCGGGCGCTCCCGCCCCAGTACGCGGACTTCGCCGCGAAGCTGGACGCCGCGCTGTCGGACACGGTGGTCCCCTCCGATGAGGACGCGCTCGACGACGGACACTTGCCGTGGACCGCGGCCGCCGCGGTGCTGGGTCGGTTCCTCCCGGCGAGGCTGCGGCCGCTGCGGCCGACCCCGACTTCGGCGGTGGCCATGCTCGCGGAGTTCAGCCACACCCACATCGACGGCAGCTGGATCCTGCTCGACGAGGTCCGCGTCCAGTGTCTGCGCCACCTGTCGGAGACCGGAACCCTGCACGACGCGCTGGCGGCCAACGCGGACCTGCCCGACGCCGAGCGCGACAAGGTCCGCGAACTGCTCGCGGGCACGCGCCCGCGCCTCGGCGGGTTGGGCACGGCCGAACTCGAGGAGTACGCGGTCGCCACCGGCTGGCTGGAACTCGCGGGCATCCTCGACGAGACCGTCGGCACCGAGGTCGACGCCACGCTGGAGCGGCGGGCCCTGCTCGACCCGCTCCGGGCCCTGGTGGGCACCCACTTCCACGGACGCGAACGGGAACTGGCGGTGTTCAACCAGTTCGTCCACGGACTGGCGGACCCCATGCAGCTGTGCCTGCGCGGGCCGGGCGGGGTCGGCAAGTCCAGCCTGCTCGGCAAAGTCCTCCTCAACCTGGAGCGCGCCGCGGGCGAGTACGCGGCGATCCCGTTCGCCTACCTCGACTTCGACCGGGCGGTCAACGACCCGCGTGACCCGGTCGGCCTGCTGCGCCAGATCGCGCGCCAGGTGCGGCTGCTCCACGCGACCACCGAGGAGGCCCGCGAACTCGCCGCGTTGGACGGCGTCTACGTCGGGTCCGACCTGGACAAGGCCTCAGCCATCCTCGACATCGACCTGAACCGGCCGGGCACCCTGGCCGACCTGGTCGGCCTGCTCGCCGACCGGCTCCACAAGCTGATGGACGCCCACGGCCCCGCCGGCTACCGGACACCGCTCGTGCTCTTCCTCGACACCTACGAGGAGGTTCAGCTCAAAGGCCCGGGCGCGGTGCGCGACCTCGAACTGCTCATCGAGCGCCTGCTCGCCGCGCTCCCCGACCTGCGTGTCGTCGTCTCCGGGCGCGGGGACCCGACGACGTTCACCGGGTTCGAGAACCTGGTCTTGACGCTGGGCGAGCTGGAGCCGCCCGCCGCGGACGCGGTGCTCGCCGACCTCGGCGTCGCCGACCCCGCGCTGCGCACCACCATCGTGGCGAAGTTCGGCGGCCACCCCCTGACCCTGCGGCTGGCCGCGGAAGCGGTGGAGCGCACCGGAGTCAGGGCGTTCGACGACATCGCCGCGCGCGGCGACGCGCTCGCCGGGATCGCCATCGAGCAGGTGCAGGGGATGCTCTACAGCCGGATCCTGAGCCACATCGCCGACCCGGAGGTCCGCCGGATCGCCTACCCGGGCCTGGCGGTGCGACGGATCACCGTCGAGGTCCTGCGCGAGGTGCTGGCCGAGCCGTGCGACCTCGACCCCGACCACGCCGAGCAGATCTTCGACAAGCTCCGGTTCGAGGTCAGCCTGTTCGAGCTCGACCGCCCGGACACTCTGCGCCACCGCCAGGACGTCCGCACCCTGATGCTGCGGTCCATGATGGACGAGCCCGGCCTGGCCGCCGTCGTGGCCCGCGTCCACGAGCGCGCGATCGAGTACTACCACGCCCGCGCGGGCATCGAGAACCGCGCGGAAGAGGTCTACCACCGGCTGATGATCGGTGAGGACCCGCGCGCCCTCGACCGCGTGTGGAAGTCCGAGCTGCGCCCGCTGCTCGCCCCCGCGCTCGGCGAGCCGCTGCCGCCCAGCGCGCGGACCTGGCTGAGCAGGCGCCTGGGCTTCGGCGTGACCGACGACCGCACCGAATGGGACCAGCGCGACTGGGAGGCCGACGCGCTGGAGCGGGCGATGTCCTGGCTGGCCTCCGGCGACCCGGCGAGCGCCTTGTCCGTGCTCGCCGAGCGGACGCGGCGGCTTCCCGACACCAAGCTCCACCTGGTCGAGGTGCGCGCCAGGCTCGCCGCCGAGGACATCGAGGGCGCGGCGGCCGCCCTGGAACGCGGCATGGCTGCCGCTGCCGAGTCCGACGACCGAGACACCCAGGTCGCGCTCGCCGAACAGGCCGTCGTCGTGCGCGGACTGCAGCGCGACCGGTCCGGTGTGGTCAGCGCGGCGGAATGGGCGGTGCGCGGCTGCGACCTGCTCGGCGACCAGACGCGCGGCGTGGACGTGCTGACCGACGCGGTCGGTATCCTGCGTGGACTCGCCGACGCCGGTGGGACCGCCGGTCTGGGCGGCGAGCTGGCGTCCCGGTTCACCCATCTGTCGCGGTCCGACCTGCTGGACAACGTGGACCTGGTGCGCCGGGTGCTGCACACCGCGGGCCCGGCGGACGACACCGTGCTGCACCACGCGGCGGTGCAGGTCGGGGACCAGACCGAGGCCGAGGACGGGGTGTTCCGGCACGACCCGTTCGCCGTCGCGCGGCTGCTGGAGGCGACCTCGCCGGACGCGGCGCCCGCCCTCGCCGACCTGGCGGCCGATGTCGGCCTGTCCGGCGGCGGATGGAAGACCGAGGACCTGGCCAGCTGGGTGGTGCGCGCGGGCCGGACCGGCAAGGCGGTGGTGGTCGGGCTGGACTGGGCGCGCGACGCAGGCCAGGCCCGCCGACTGGTCGTCGACACTCTCGTTCGGCCGGTCAGCGGCCCCGATGGCAGGAGCAGGTCATGACGTTCGCCTATCTGACATCCGACGAACTCAGGGAAGTCCAGCAGGCGGCCATCGACCTCGGCTTCGCCGACACGGACCAGAGCGCGGCGCTGACCGCGACCATTTCCCGCGCGTTCGTGGCCACCGCGACGCAGGGCGGCACCCCGCTGGCCAAACTGATGACGCTGACCGCCCGGATGAACACCACCAGGGCCCTGGTGTCGGGCCAGGTCCCGCTGCGGGAGTGGCTTGGCGCGGCGATCCCGATGGCGGGCGGGCAGCCGGAGGAGATGGTCTTCCGGCGGGCGCTGGAGCGGATGTCCGCCGACGGTCGAGCGGGCACCAAGACCTCGCCCGGCGACGATCCGGTGCCGATGGTCGTCGACGTCGAGGACCTGCCGCGCAGCGACGGCGAACTCGAGGTCGTGATCTTCGAGGACGACACGTTGGACGTGGCGTTCCTCCACACCGGGACGGATGTGTCCCGGTCGGTGGCGAAACTGGTGGTGCACCGGCACTTCGACGGCGTGCCCGCGACCCTGGCGGGCAACGCGCCTGACATCGGCCACGGCTCCGGCTGGATGATCGCGCCGACGCTGCTGATCACCAACAACCACGTCGTCAACGCCCGCGTCGGCAGCGAACCGGACGCGAGCGCGGCCGACTTCGACCTGCAGGGCAAGGCGATCCGGGCGCTGTTCGACTTCTACACCCCCGACGCGACCGTGCACACCGCCGTCTCCGCGGGCTGCGTCGCCCACGACAAGGCGCTGGACTACGCCATCCTGCGGCTCGCCCCGGACACATCGCCGCGGCCGCCGCTGCGGCTGCGCACCAGCCCGATCCTCAAACCGAAGGACCGGGCCCTGCGCGAGCGGGTCAACGTGCTGCAGCACCCCGGCGGCAACCCGATGCGCCTGGGGTTCCGCAACAACTTCGTCGTCACCGGCACCGCCGACCGCCTCAGCTACCTGACCGACACCGCGGGCGGCTCGTCGGGCTCACCGATCTGCGACGACGCCTGGTTCGCCGCGGCATTGCACCGCGGGTTCCAGACCATCACCGGCGGATCGGTGTCGGTGTGGGGGCGGACGATCAACCAGGAGAACTACGGCACGCCGATCGGGAAGATCCTCGAACACCTGGCCGCCAACCACCCCGACCTGCGCGCGGAGATCCTCGCGGGCCGGCAGTGAGCCTCAGACCCCGATCTTCCCCCAGGGACCCCAGATCGCGAACGTCATGCCGCGGCTGGCCTGGATGTTGACGAACAGCGTGTGGCCGTCCGGGCTGAACGTCGACCCGGCGAACTCGTCGTTGAACCTGGGGACGCCCGCGCTGCTCACCAGCCGGTTGAGGGCGATGTCGAAGAGCTGCCCGTGCCTGGTGAGGCCGCGCATGTAGTTGTTGTTGGTGCCGTCCTCGCAGACCACGAGCGTGCCCCGGTTGCTCGTGGTGACGTTGTCGGGGAAGTCGAGCACGTCCGGGCCGGGGGACTGGTACTGCACCCGCAGGACCTGCTCACGGGTGTCGTACGCCCAGATCTGGCCGGTCCCGTTGCCGTAGCCCGAGACCGTGTCGGGCCCGGTCTCGGCGGGGCCGCCGCCCTGGGTGGAGGTGAAGTAGACGACGCCGCGGTCGATCGCGGCGCCCTCCAGCCGGGAGAAGAAGGCCGCGCCCTGCGCCCAGCCCTGGCTCGCGACGTAGGTGATCGCCGCGTCGTTGGGGGTGGGGGCGGTCTGGCCCGGGGTGTAGGGGAACGTCGGCGCCGGGTCCTCGATGTCGACCCAGTCGACCTGGTAGGTGGTGCCCGCGGCCTGCTCGGCCTCCAGGTGCGCGTTGGGCAGCCCCTTGACCCGGAGCATCTGCAGCCTGCCCTCGTTGTCCAGGCCGCCGGTCTCCATCGGGTCCTGCTGGGGCTTGTACCGGTAGAAGCCGGAGGGGAAGGCGAAGTCGTCCTCGGTGAGGTAGAGCCAGCCGCCCTTGGCGTCGTAAGCCACGGACTCGTGCGCGAACCGGCCCGCCGCGGTGATGGGCTCGCCGGTGGACACGCCGTGCGCGGGGACGTCGAAGATGAAGCCGTGCGGCCTGGTCAGCGGGACGTTGGAGACACCGGTGAAGTCGGGGCCCACGTCCGGGCCGTTGATGGTCTCCTCGCAGCTGACCCAGGAGCCCCACGGCATCTGGCCGCCGGAGCAGTTCATCTGCGTGCCGTTGAGGCTGGTGTGGGAGCGCACGACCTCGCCGTACCGGGTGACCTCGACGGAGGTGGTGCCGCCCATGGCCTTCGCGTCGTAGGCCTTGGACACGTCGCCGAACGCCGTGCCGGGGCCGTTGACCTCGTGGTTGCGCACCAGCATGACGTTGGTGCCGCGGGCGTTGAACGCGCCCATGCCGTCGTGTCGGCCGGGCAGCACCGTGTTGTCGTCGAGGACGACGCGGGACTCGGTGTCGTGGAAGGAGCGGTAATGGAACCCCTCGGGCAGCCAGAGCCGCACGACGTTGTCGCGCAAGTCCGGTACCGGGCCCAGGGGGTAGGTCACCGCGGGCGCTGCGGCGGCGCGGTTCACGAAGCCGAGGAAGGGGCCGCCGAGCAGTGCGCCCGCGACCGCCCCTCGGAGGACGGAGCGTCGGTCCATGTCCACCATCGGCTGATCGTGCGCCTGGTTCGCGCTGCCGCGCAAGGGTTCTGTTACCCGACTTTGTGGACCGACACGGCGTAGTCCCCGCCGGAGAAGGGTTCCCGGTCCCAGGTGGCGAACCGCTCGACCAGCGACAACCCGGCCGCTTTCGCGTGGGCGTCGTAGTCGGCGGCGGTGTAACCCCGGTCGAGGCTGAACCCGGCCACGAGCAGCCGCCCGACATGGCGCGCCACCCCCGCGACGAGGGCCGCCTCGGTGCCCGGCGCGGTGAAGAGGGGGACGTTGCCCGCCATGACCACGACGTCGAAGGTGCGGCCGAGGTCGAGTTCGGCCAGGTCCGACCGCACCCAGGTGATCCCGGGGGCGCGGCTGCCAGCAGTGGCGAGCATGGAGGCGTCGACGTCCACGCCGACCACCTCGATGCCGTGCCGGGCGAGTTCGATGCCCACCCGCCCGGTCCCGCAGCCGGCGTCGAGGACGCTCGCGGGCTCGTAGGCACGGACGAACGTCGCCTCGCCGTGCACGTCGGTCCCGGTCGCGGCCAGGTCGTCGAACCGGCGCTGGTAGTCGTCGCCGTCCCATGGTGTGTCGCTCACGCTGGTCTCGCGAGGATGCTTCGGCGTTCACTCCGGGGGAGGAATCGGGAGCCGCGGCCCGCCAGTGCCGGAGCGTGCCGTGGTTTGCCGCGTCTCATTGGTGTCTCCGGGTTTGTCGGTGGTGGTCGTTAGGTTGATCGGTATGTCCCGTTTCCGTCTTCAGCCGACGCCCGCTCAGGAGTGGGTGCTGCTGGAGCATTGTGCTCATGCCCGATTCGTGTGGAACCTCGCGGTGGAGCAGTACGCGCACTGGCAGCCGGGGCGCAAGGCGGCGCCTGGATACGCCGAGCAGTGCCGTCAGTTGACCGAAGCGCGGGCGGAGAACGCGTGGTTGGCCGTCGGGTCGGTAACCGTGCAACAGCAGGCGTTGAAAGATTACGCCCAGGCGATGGCGAACTTTTTCGGCCGGACCCACCGGCGGCCGACTTGGCGCCGACGTGGACGGGGTGAGGGCTTCCGGATCGTGGCGGTCAAACCGGGCGACGTGCGCCGGGTCTCCCGCAAGGTCGGCGAGGTCAAGGTGCCCAAGGTGGGGTGGGTGCGGTTCCGCTGGTCGCGGGCGGTCTCCGACGGTGTGAAGTCCTACCGGGTCACCCGCGACCGTGTTGGCCGCTGGCATGTCGCGTTCGCCTTGGTGCCCGAGCCCATTGCGGCACCCGGCACTGGCGACATGGTGGGTGTGGATCGCGGTGTGGTGGTGTCGGCGGCGTTGTCCACCGGGGAACTGCTGAACGCGCCAACCCTGCGCGGAACCGAGAAGGCTCGGTTGCTGCGGTTGCAGCGCAAGCTCGCCCGGGCGCAACGCGGCTCCAATCGGCGCGGCAAGGTCAAGACGGTGATCGCCAAGCTCAAGGCCCGCGAAACCGACCGGCGCAAGGATTGGGTCGAGAAGATCAGCACCCGACTGGCCCGGGCGTTCGACGTGATCGCGGTCGAAGACCTGAAGATCATCAATATGACCCGGTCGGCAAAGGGCACTCGGGAGGCCCCTGGTCGAGGTGTGCGTCAGAAGGCCGGGCTGAATCGCGGGATCCTCGCCAACGGGTGGGGGCTGCTCGTGACCCGGCTGGAGCACAAGGCTCCTGGGCGGGTGGTAAAGGTCGACCCGCGGTTCACCAGTCAGCGTTGCTCGGCGTGCGGCGTCGTGGATCGGGAGGCGCGCGAGAGCCAAGCCGCCTTTCGATGCCGGTCCTGCGGTTTCGCCTGCAACGCGGATGTGAACGCGGCTGTGAATATTCGTTTCGCGGCAGGGCATGCCGTGGCTGCACGGGAAGGCCCGCCGTTGGGTGAGCCGGTGAACCGTGAACCTCAACGAGACCTCCTCCTTGTTCGGTAGTCGCCGTTGGAATCCCCGGCCTTTGGCCGGGAGGATGTCAATGTCTCATCCGGCGGTGTTACCGTCCGGCTCCGGTGCTGGGGAGGGGTTTCGATGCGGGTGCTTGTCGCGGTGGTGGCGTTGATGTTCGCGGTCGCGCCGCCGGTTCAGGCGTCCGAGCCGTTGAAGATCCTCTACGTCGGCGACTCGGTCGCCGTCCAGAACTCCTCCGCCCTCGCGGCGGCACTGGCCCCGGCGTCCTTCCGGGACGCGACACTGGGCGGCACGGGAATCTGCGACTACCTGGCGGGCACACCGACCTGGCTGCCCGCGTCGGCGAAGTTCGACACCCTGATCCGCGAGGTCCGGCCCGACCTCGTCATCCTCCAGTTCTGGGGCAACGACTACTACTCCCCGTGCGTCGAACACACCCGCCGAGGCGCGGAAACCTTCTACGACCAGTACCTGTGGAACGCCTTCTCCGCCCGGCGCGAGATCTCGGCGGCGGCGGACGCGGTCGGCTTGGCGCGACCGAAGATGCTGTGGGTCCTGCAGGCGCCGATGCCTTCGCCGCAGCGGGATGTGCCTCGGCGACTCAACTCGATCTACACGTATGCGGCGGACCTGGCGGGCGACCGGGTGACCGACGCCGGGGCGACGGTCAGCATGGCGGCGTATCCGTATGACAACCTGCCGCGGGATCGGTATGAGTTCACTCGGTTCTTGCCTTGCACGGAGGCGGAGCGGGGGACTTCGGCTTGCACGGAGCCTGAGGCTTTCGGTGGGGTGACACGGTTGCGGGCCGACAACGACGACATTCACTTCTGTTTGGACGGGCTTGATCCGAGTCGGAGTTGTGGTGGGGTGGCTCCGGGGATCGGTCGGTACGTGGAGCGGATCTCGTCGGATGCCAAGGCTTGGATGGGGATGTAGGGCGCCTGCATGCTGGTTTGGCGATCTGGTGCCTGTTTGGGTGGTTCGCCTTGATTTGGGGCCCCTCCAAATGGGGTTGTGCGGGTCAAAAGGCGGGGCAAGGGAAAGCCCACCCGCACCGCGAGTTTAGCCCCATTTGCCCAAATCAAGGCGAACCACCCAAACAGGCCGTGGGGTTCGGCCTCTTGCGTTGACGGAGTGGCCGCTTGTGTCAACGGTGGCCACTTGGTCGCGGCGACATGTCA
>NZ_JBOHGC010000095.1:0-1029 GCF_050699995.1 Actinokineospora sp.
CCGTTCTCGAGGCATCAGTGCCGGCCCACGGCGCGGTGCCGAGCGCCGCGCCGGAACGTCTTCAACTGAGTTTCAACGAAGAAGTCGATCCCGTGCTGAGCACGGTGGTCCTCGTTCAGGACGCGAAGCGTACTCAGCTCAAACCTCTTTCCGGCGTCGGCCGCAAGCTCACGTACAGATTGCCATCCTTGCAGTCCGGTCTCTACACCATCGACTGGCGCGTCATCTCAACGGTCGACGCCCACCTCACGCGCGGCGCCTTTTCGTTTGGCGTCGGCGACGTGCGCGTGCCGACCGCCGCGGCGGCGCCGGGGCCGGCCCTGCCGGATGTGGTCGCCCGCTGGACCGGCTTGATCGGCCTGTTCCTGCTGCTGGGAGGCATGGTCACGCATCTGCGGCTGCCGGTTCCGGAAGCGGCCGAAGCGGCGCTGCGGAGGCGCCTGTACCGGCTGGCGGTCGTCGCGACCGCGGCGATTGCAGCGTCCGGCCTCTTCCGGGTGGCCAGCGACGCGGCGGCCATCGCCGGCGGCACATCCCTGGTGAGCGTCGCCGGGGAGCCACTTCTCCGCGTCCTCTCGGTCTCGCACACGGGGCACGATCTGATCTTCCGCCTCGTCGCCGCCGTGTTCGTGACCGCGCTGCTCAAACCCGGCAGGCCGGTCCAGTACGACGGCTTCGTCGCCATCCTGGGTCTGCTCCTCATCGGCCCGGTGTTGACGAGCCACGGGCTCACGGAGGGGTTCGCGGGCATCGGGCTCAGCCTGCTACACATCCTCACCGCCAGTATCTGGGTGGGCGGCCTGACTTACTTCGGCGCCGTGTACCTCCCGGTCGTGCACGCCGTCGCACCTGAGGTGGTACGCCCCGCCGCCGTACGATTCTCACGGCTGGCGGTCGTCACGGTCGCGGTCCTCATCGTCACAGGGCTGGCCCAGGGATATCTCTACGTGGGGTCGCCGGCGGCCCTGACCGGACCGGCCTACGGACGCACGCTCCTGGTCAAGCTCATCATCATCACGCCGCTGCTGG
>NZ_JBOHGC010000096.1:0-16998 GCF_050699995.1 Actinokineospora sp.
GACCACGTCGTCGACGCTCTCGACCCGCTTGCCGCCGGCCAGGGCACGCAGCTTGGAGATGTGAACCAGGCCGTCCTTGCCCGGCAGCAGCGAGACGAACGCGCCGAACGCGGCGGTCTTGACCACCGTGCCCAGGAACCGCTCGCCCACCTTCGGCATCTGCGGGTTCGCGATGGCGTTGATCATGCCGATCGCCGCCTCGGCGGACGGGCCGTCCGCGGCACCGACGTAGATCGTGCCGTCATCCTCGATGGAGATGTCGGCGCCGGTCTGCTCGGTGATCGAGTTGATCATCTTGCCCTTCGGGCCGATGACCTCGCCGATCTTGTCGACCGGGATCTTCACGCTGGTGACCCGCGGGCTGTACGGCGACATCTCGTCCGGGCCGTCGATCGCCTCGGCCATGACCTCGAGGATCGTGTACCGGGCGTCCTTGGCCTGGTCGAGCGCCTTGGCCAGCACGTCGGACGGGATGCCGTCGAGCTTGGTGTCGAGCTGCAGCGCGGTGACGAACTGCTTCGTGCCCGCGACCTTGAAGTCCATGTCGCCGAACGCGTCCTCGGCGCCGAGGATGTCGGTCAGCGCGACGTACTCCGTCTTGCCGTCGACCTCATCGGACACAAGGCCCATGGCGATGCCCGAGACCGGCGCCTTGAGCGGCACACCGGCGTTGAGCAGCGACAGGGTGGACGCGCAGACCGAGCCCATCGAGGTCGAGCCGTTGGAGCTCAGGGCCTCGGAGACCTGGCGGATCGCGTAGGGGCACTCGTCACGCTTGGGGAGAACGGGCATGAGCGCCCGCTCGGCCAGCGCGCCGTGGCCGATCTCGCGGCGCTTCGGCGAACCGACGCGACCGGTCTCACCGGTGGAGAACGGCGGGAAGTTGTAGTGGTGCATGTAGCGCTTGTGCGTCTCGGGGGACAGCGAGTCGATCTGCTGCTCCAAGCGCAGCATGTTCAGCGTGGTGACACCCAGGATCTGGGTCTCGCCGCGCTCGAACAGCGCCGAGCCGTGGGCGCGCGGGATGAGCGCGACCTCGGCGGACAGGCTGCGGATGTCGGTCAGGCCGCGGCCGTCGATGCGGACCTTGTCGCGCAGGATGCGCTGGCGGACCAGCTTCTTGTTCAGCGAGCGGAACGCCGCGCCGATCTCCTTCTCGCGACCCTCGAACGCCTCCTGGGCGCCGACCTTCTCCAGGCACAGGGCCTTGACCTCGTCGATGCGGGACTCACGGTCCTGCTTGCCCGCGATGGTCAGCGCCTGCGCGAGCTCGTCGCTCACGGCCGCCGCGACGGCGTCGTAGGCGTCGGGCTGGTAGGCGGGGTAGGTCGGGAACTCACCGGTCGCCTTGGCGGCGTTGGCGGCGAGCTCGGCCTGCGCGTCGCACAGGACCTTGATGAACGGCTTGGCGGCCTCGAGGCCCTGGGCGACGACCTCTTCGGTCGGCGCGGTGGCGCCCTCGGCGATCAGGTCGATCACGTTGTCGGTGGCCTCGGCCTCGACCATCATGATCGCGACATCGTCGTTCACGACACGACCGGCGACGACCATGTCGAACACAGCGGTCTTGAGCTGCTCGTAGGTCGGGAACGCGATCCACTGGTCCCCGACGAGCGCGACCCGCACAGCGCCGATGGGGCCCGAGAAGGGCAGCCCGGCGAGCTGGGTGGACGCCGACGCGGCGTTGATCGCCACGACGTCGTAGAGGTCCTGCGGGTTCAGGGACTGGACGGTGATCACGACCTGGATCTCGTTGCGGAGACCGTCGACGAACGACGGGCGCAGCGGGCGGTCGATGAGCCGGCAGGTGAGGACGGCGTCCGTGGACGGACGGCCTTCACGGCGGAAGAACGCGCCGGGGATGCGACCCACGGCGTACATGCGCTCTTCGACGTCCACGGTCAGCGGGAAGAAGTCGAAGTGCTCCTTCGGGTGCTTCGACGCGGTCGTCGCCGACAGCAGCATGGTCTCCTCGTCGAGGTAGGCCACGACACTGCCCGCGGCCTGGCGGGCCAGGCGGCCCGTCTCGAAGCGGATGGTGCGCGTGCCGTACTTGCCGTTATCGATGACGGCAGTCGACTCGTGCACGGTGTTTTCAGTCATGTATTCGGTACTCCTCGTATGCGAGCCAGCGCGCAACCCGAGCACGGGCGCGGTTCGGACGAGGCCGGTCTTCGATCGAAGTCCTCGGGGCCACACGACACTCCCTGTGTCGGTCGGCTGTACCCGGGAACCACTACCGAGGACCGGCGAACTTGGTCCCGTGGTGCGCGGCGTGCTGGCTCTGTTGTGTTCTGCGTCTTTGTTGAGTTTTGGGTGGGGGGAGTGGCCTGATGGCCACTCCCCCCAAGGTCACGCTATCGGCGCAGGCCGAGTCGCTGGATCAGCGACCGGTAGCGCTCGATGTCCACCTTCGTCAGGTAGTTGAGCAGCCGACGGCGACGGCCGACGAGCAGCAGCAGACCACGACGCGAGTGGTGGTCGTGCTTGTGCATCTTGAGGTGTTCGGTGAGGTCCTTGATGCGCTTGGTGAGGAGCGCGATCTGGGCCTCGGGTGATCCAGTGTCCGAGTCGTGCACGCCGTACTCGGTGAGGATCGTCTTCTTCTGGTCGGTGGACAGAGCCACTCGTCAACTCCTTGTTCATCTGTCCCGTGCGGCCCGAGCTGGGATTTCACACTCGGGTGAGTCGGTACCGGCCGCCACGGACTGCAGCCGGACCCAATCACCAAGGTTAGCAGGTAGGCCTCGGTTGCTCCGCGTGGAGCAGCCTGACCTGGCCGATCGGCGTGTAGACAGGCCCGCGCTCGCTCGTGAAGAGGACGAGCTCACTCGGGGTCCACTCAGGGCCGGTGTAATCGTCGAGACCCAGCTGGACCTGCTGGTCCTTGGGCCACCGAGCGATGGTCACGTGCGGGATGTACTCCTCGGGGCTGCGACCGGCCGCCGCGACGATCGCGGGGAGGGCGCCGTCGGCCTGGACTCCGATCCAGCCGACTCCGGGGAACGTTCCCGACCCGCGCAGCCTAAGGCGCGGAGCGGGCAGTGTCATGTCGATTTCCTCGAGGGCGGCGACCCGGGCCCGCAGGTCGTCCTCGCCGTGGAAGACGACGGTGATGTGCCAGGTGTCGCGGCCGAGCGATTTCACGCCCGCAGGAAGTTTCGGGAGGTAGTCGGCCAAGTGGTCTGAGACCGGGTCGGGCAGGGGGAACGCGGTGAAAAGCCTGGTCATGTTCGCTTTCCGGCGTGCCGGAGCAGCTCGGCGAGTTCGGGGAAACGGCCGTCGAGCGCCGCGGCGGCCTCGGTGAGGTGGTCGGACGGGATGAGCCTGCGCAGCGCCATGATCGCGCTGCGGCCGACGTCGACGGGCAGGTTGTCCCTGGTCACGGCGGGCTTGGAGGAGCGGACGTCGTCGAGCGCGCGCTGCAGTGCCTCGCGGCGGCCGGAGGCGACGTCGGGCGTGAGGATCTTGCGTTCGAGCATGATCAGCCGGGCGAGGACCGCGGGGTTGCCGATCTTGGCGCGGCGGCCGCTCATGACCTGGCTCAGCATCGGCGCGCTGATCCCCAGCACGTCGGCGAGGCCGGCCTGGGAGACGTCGAAGGCGACCACCAGTCTGCGGACACGATCGCCAAGGGGCTCCCCGTACCACTCCCGCTGCAGCGCGATGTTGCGCTGGACGATCTTGTGGTCCTCCACGTTCGCCTCTCTCTTGACGTCTGCCTGCGGTTATCTTGCCAGGCTCATGCGACGCTCGTGGGCGAATCGGTTACTCGGTGTCAAGGAGCTCGCGGGTGCGGGCGACGTCGAGGTGCATCTGCTCGACCAGGGCCTCCGAGGAGGGGTACTTCTCCATGGCGCGCAACCGCTCGACGAAGTCGATGGCCACCCGCTGCCCGTAGAAGTCCTCGTCGACGTCGAGCACGAACGCCTCGACCCGGCGCTCGCGGCCGGAGAACGTCGGGTTGGTGCCGACGGACACCGCGGCGGTCAGCGGGCCGCGGTTGGCGCTGTTGAGCAGGGTGAACTGGCACGCGTAGACACCGTCGGCGGGCACGGCGGCGAAGCGCGGGGTGGAGAGGTTGGCCGTGGGGAAACCCAGCTCGTGGCCGCGGCCGTCGCCGCGCACGACGATTCCTTCGAGCCGGTGCGGCCGCCCCAGCGCGGCCTGCGCGGCCCGGACGTCCCCGGCGTCGATGCAGGCGCGGATGTAGGTGGAGGAGAAGGTGATCTCGCCGCTGGAGTCGGCGGTGACGAGCTTGGCGCCCTCGGTGGAGAAGCCGAAGCGGTGGCCCAGCTTGGTCAGCAACTCGACGTTGCCGAGCGCGCGGTTGCCGAAGGTGAAGTTCTCGCCCACCACGACGGCGGCGATGTGCAGGCGCTCGACGAGCACCTCGTGCACGAACTCCTCGGCGGTGACCTTGGACAGCTCGGGGGTGAAGGGCAACACACACAGGGCGTCCACGCCGAGGCTCTCGACCAGCTCGGCCTTGCGGCGCAGGGTGGTGAGCTGGGCCGGGTGGCTGCCGGGGCGGACCACCTCGGACGGGTGCGGGTCGAACGTCACCAGGACGCAGGGCAGACCCCGGTCCCGGGCGATCTCGACCGCCCGGCTGATCAGCTCCTGGTGTCCGCGGTGCACACCGTCGAACACGCCGATGGTCGCCACACAGCGACCCCACCCACTCGGAAGGTCCTCAAGTCCGCGCCATCGCTGCACGGTTCCACCCTAGTGGCTCTTGATAACCACGCCACCGTGTCCCGTCACACCTGGGGACGACGTTCCCGAACGTTCAAGCCGATGAATGCCGCGTTCACGACCCGGCTCAAGTCCCGGGTCTCGGGGCGTTGCTTGAAGCCCGCCGCCTTGTAGGTGGCGACGGCGCCGACGTTGGCCGTGGCCGCGGTAGTCGCGATGCACCAACGTCAAGAACGGCGAGTCCAACGTTCGGAGCGTGGCGTTGTGGCTTCGGTATGAGGCTGTGCGATTCCCGATCGCGGACTCCACGTGACGAACGTCGAACTCGCTGTCCTGAACGTTGGACTCGCTGTTTGAACGTTGGACTCGCGAATGGTGATCGTCAGTCGCAGCAGCTCGGGACCGTCGAGCAGGCCGACGGCGAGAATCCGCCCGTCCGGGCTCCAGGTCCGCACCGCCTCGGCTGTGGCGTCCGCGCCGAAGCGCCAGAGGCATCCGTTTACCGGCGCTACGGGACGTTGAGGACGACCAACGCGCGGGAGGTGGTGCCCTCGTCGACGCCCAGGGCCACGGCCTTGCCCGCCGGGTCGAAGATGCCGTAGGTGCCCTCGATGCCCGCCGCGGGGAGTTTGCGGCCGTGGGCGAGTGCGGTGGTTTCGGCCTTGCCCAGGTCGCGGCGGGGGAAGGCCGCGGCGACGGCGCCCTCCATGTCCAGCGACAGGGCCGGGTCGGTCTCCAGCTGCTCCAGCGTGCGGGCCAGGCGCAGGTCGAACGGGCCGACGCGGGTGCGGCGCAGCGCCGCGAGGTGGCCGCCGACGCCCAGGGCCGCGCCCAGGTCGCGGGCCAGGGCGCGCACATAGGTGCCCGAAGAGCAGTCGACCATCACGTCCAGGTCGATCCCGTCCTCTGCGCGCTGGGTGCCGAGCAGGTCGAAGCGGAACACGGTGACCGGGCGGGCCGGGATCTGGACGTCCTCGCCCGCGCGGACGCGGGCGTAGGCGCGCTTTCCGTCGATCTTGACCGCGCTCACCGAGCTCGGGACCTGCTCGATCGCGCCGGTCAGCGCGGCGATGCCTGCCGCGATGGCCTCGTCGGTGACCGCCGCCAGGGCTGCCGGGTCGGGCTCGCCGAGGAATTCGCCTTCGGCGTCGTCGGTGGTCGTGCCCGCGCCGAGGCGGATGGTGGCCAGGTAGGTCTTGCGGTCGAGCGCGAGGTGGCCCAGGAGCTTCGTGGCCCGCTCGACCCCCAGCACGAGGACGCCGGTCGCCATCGGGTCGAGGGTGCCGGCGTGGCCGACCTTGCGGGTGCCGATGATGCGGCGGACACGGGCGACGACGTCGTGCGAGGTCATCCCGGGTGCCTTGTCGACGACAAGGAGACCGGGGGCGACGGGCTGGCGCTGGCTGGGGCGAGACACGAGCGGGAATCCTATGACGACGCTGAATCCGCGTGCGTCCGGATGTCCCAGGAGCGACGCTGGATGACCACTGGCACCGACTCGCCACGGGCGTCCGCGGCCAGGACGGCGGCCCGGGCACGCCGCCACCAGACGCCGGTGCGCCACGCGCCGAAGAGCAGCATCACCGCTATGGCAAGGAAAGCGACGCGGAACGCGGCCGCGTCGGCCTGGTTGGAGTCGTCGCCGAGGAGCAACCCGATGGCGAGGGTGGTGACGGTGATCGCGAAGAAGCCGCCGACGTTGACCACGCCGCTGGCCGTCCCGACCCGCACGATCGGGTTGTAGTCGCGGGCGAGGGCGAACCCGACGCCGGACAGCGGGCCGCCGATGGCGATGAAGCCGAACGCGACGGTCACCAGCGGCGCCGGGACGACCCCGCCGGGCCAGCCGAGCAGCACCGCCCACACACCGACGGAGATGGCGATATACGCGGCGACGATCGGCACCCGCAGCGCGGGCCTGCGGCCGGTGACCTCGCCGATGACCGGGCCGGTCACGCCCGCCATCACCACGAGCAGGCTCAGCACCCCGCCCGCGGCGGCCTCGGACATGCCCTGCGCCTTGACCAGGTACGGGAATCCCCACAGCAGGCCGAGCACCGACGGCGCGAACATGGTGGAGAAGTGGACCCAGAACCCGAGCCGGGTGCCGGGCGTCTGCCAGGCCCGCCGGACCTGGTCGACCACTTCGGACAGGGTCGACGCGGTCGACCGGTGGACCGGGGCGCCCGCCGGGGTGTCCCGAACGCGCCAGGCCACGATGCCCGCGTAGGCCATGGTGACGGCGCCGGTGACGGCGAAGGTCCACACCCAGCCCGCATGAGCCAGGGCGAAGGTCAGCGGGACGGTCGAGGCGAGGTTGCCTACCGTGCCCAGGGCGGCGGTGATGGCGGTGACCGTGGCGTAGCGGCGCGGCGGGTAGTAGGCGGCGACGAGGCGCAGGACGCTGACGAACGTCATCGCGTCGCCGAGGCCGAGCACGCCGCGCGCGAGCAAGGCGATGCCGTAGGACGGGGCGAGGGCGAACAGGAGCTGGCCTAGTCCGATGAGGATGGCCGCCGCGGTGAGGGTGCGGCGCGGGCCGAAGCGGTCGACGAGCAGGCCGGTGGGGATCTGCATGGCGGCGTAGACGCCGATCTGCAGGACCGTGAACACACCGAGCGCGGCGGGGCCGATGTCGAAGCGGGCGGCGGCTTGCAGGCCCGCGACACCGAGGGACGTGCGGTTGAACACCGCGAGGAGGTAGACCGTGGCCGCGGTTGCCCAGATCACCAGCGCGGTGCGCGTGGTGCCCGACACGGCGGCTCTCCCGTCTTCGCGAAGTGGTCTCGACCAGTGTGTCTTTCTGAACCGAAAGATTGTTAGCCTAGCTAACCGTGTTCTCGGTCACAGTCCTAAGTGGACGCTCCGACGACGGCCCAGCGGCCCGCCCGGATTCGGGCGAGGATCGTGGCCAGGCGGATCACCATGAACAGGCTCAGGCCGGTCCAGATGCCGATCAGTCCCCAACCGAGCACGTGTGAGATCCAGACAAGCGGGAGGAATCCGAGGACCGCGCCGGCGAGCGTCGCCGTGCGCAGGAAGCGCGCGTCACCCGCGCCGAGGAGCACGCCGTCAAGCGCGAACACCACGCCCGCGACCGGCTGCAGCGCGACGAAGAACCACCAGGCGTGCGGGATCTCTTGCAGGACAACGGGATCAGTCGTGAAGGCGAGCGGCAGCAGACCGGCGAGAGCGGCGAAGACGACCCCGAGCGCGCAGCCGAAGACGAGCCCATAGCCGGTGAGCTTGCGGGCGAGCACCCTGGCCCGCTTGTCGTCCCCGGCCCCGAGGGCCGCGCCCACGAGGGACTGCGCGGCGATGGCGAGGGAGTCGAGCACCAGGGCGAGGAACGTCCACAACTGGAGCACGACCTGGTGCGCGCCGACCGCGCCGACGGAGGTCCGCGCGGCGACCGCGGCGGCGGAGACGAAGCAGGCCTGGAACGCCAGGCTGCGCAGGATCAGATCGCGGCCGAGGACCAGTTGGGCGCGCATGATCTTCGGGTGCGGTCGGCGTTCCACGCGTTCGGACATGAGCGCGCGCAGGAAGAGCCCACCGGCAAGCAGCTGACCGGCGACGTTGGCCACGGCCGAGCCGTCGAGGCCCCAGTCGAGCCCGTGGACGAGGAACGGGCAGAGGACGGCGGAGGTCGCGTTGCCCGCGAGGACGTAGCGCAGGGGTCGCCCGGTGTCCTGCACTCCGCGCATCCAGCCGTTGCCCGCGAGGGTCACCAAGATCATCGGGACGCCGAGGAGGGCGATGCGCAGCCAGCCGGTGGCCGCGTCCGCGAGATCGCCCGGCCCGGCCAGCGCGCGGGCGATGGGACCGGCCAGGAGCTGGCCGACCCCGACGATCACGACACCGACGGCGAGCGCCAGCCAGGTCGCCTGGATCCCCTCGGCCACCGCGTCCGCGCGTCTGCCCGCGCCGTGGAGCCGGGCGGCGCGGGCGGTGGTGCCGTAGGACAGGAAGGTCAACTGGGTCGACAGGACCGCGAGGACGATCGCCCCCACCCCCAGCGCCCCGAGTTCCCTGGCGCCGAGGTGACCGACGACGGCGGTGTCGACGAGCAGGTAGAGCGGCTCGGCGGCCAGCACCGGCAGCGCGGGGACGGCGAGACGCAGCACTTGACGCAGGTCACGCATGGTCCACCGTCCGGGTAAGGTGTGAGAACGTGTTTCGCACCTGACAGTAGCCGTAAGGACCGCCTGTGGACAACGCTGATTACCTCGACGTGGCCCTCCGGCTCGCGAACGCCGACCTGCTGGACCTCCCCGGACTCCAGGCGGCACTGCACGACGAACCTTGGTGGTCCTCGCGGGCGACCTCCGCCGACGTCGAGACCCTGCGCACCGTCGCCACCACGATCCGCACCACCCTGGACGCGGCGGTGCGCGGGGACGGGGATGCGGCACTGACGTCGGTGAACGGGCTGCTGGCCGAACACCCGCCGCGCCCCCGGGTCTCGGGCCACGGCGCCGGCGGCTGGCACATCCACGTGGCCGACCCGGACGCCTCCCCCGCCACCGAGGTCGCCGCCGCGTCCGCGTGGGGACTCGCACAGGCGCTCGTGCGGCACCCGCTGAGCCGGTGGGGCCACTGCGCGGCGGAGGGATGCGGGAACTACTACCTCGACAGCTCCACCAACCAGGCGAAGCGCTTCTGCTCACCGCGGTGTGCGAATCGCGTTCACGTGGCGGCGTTCCGATCGCGACACCGGGGCTAGACGGCCTGTTACAAAACCGGGTCGGCAGGCGACTCCTAGTGACACGACGTCACGAGGAGTCCTGATGATGGATGAGCACGCTCCAGCCTGGCCGGTCTCCGAATCGGACGGTGCCGTGATCGACGCGACCATCGCCCCTCCCCCTCCCGTCGCGCGTGCAACGCAAACTGTTCAAGCGCGAGCGCACAGTGCGGGAACGGATTCGCCCGGCCATCCGGCAACCGGTGGTGGTCGGCCTAGCGCCTGCTAGCCATGGAGGTCGGCGCGGACATCTCCCAGCGGCAAGCGAACCACGAACGTTGTCCCGCTTTCCCCATTCGACCTCACCGTCGCGGAGCCGCCGTGGGCAGCGGCCACCGAGGACACAATGGATAGTCCGAGACCCGCGCCACCATGATCGCGCAGCCGCTCCGAATCCCCGCGGTAGAAGCGTTCGAACACGTGCGGCAGGTCGTCCACCGCGACCCCCGGGCCATTGTCGGCGACCTCCACGACCGCGTCGTGGTCCTCCGGGCGCACTCGGACAACCGCGCTCGTCCCCGGGGGCGTGTGCTGGATGACGTTCGCCAACAAATTTCCCAGCACCTGCCGCAGCCGATCCGCGTCTCCGGCGACCGAAACCGGTGTGGCCTCCAGCTCGAAGCGATGGTCGGGGGACGCGGCGTTCGCGTCGGCCACCGCGTCGGTTGCCAGGGCGGCCAACGGGACCGGTTCGCGTTCCAGTGGTCTTCCTTGGTCGAGGCGGGCGAGGAGCAGCATCTCGTCCACCAGCACACCCATCCGTTCCGCCTCCGACTCGATCCGGCGCATCGCCATGGCGAGGTCGTCCGGACGGGCGGCGGCTCCCCGGCGGAAGAGTTCGGCGTATCCGCGGATGGTCGCGACCGGGGTGCGCAGTTCGTGGGACGCGTCGGCGATGAAGCGGCGGAGGCGGGTCTCAGACGACTCCCGCTCACGGAAGGCGGACTCGATCTGGCCGAGCATCGCGTTGAGGGCGGTGCCGAGTCTGCCGACTTCCGTTCGGGCATCGGCACCGTCGATCCGGCGGGTCAAGTCGCCTGAGCCAATGGCGGCAGCGGTCTCGGAGATGTCATCGAGCGGACGCAGGCTCCGGCGCACCACGCGCGGCGACAACAGGGCCAGTGCGACAATGGCGACCGCGCTGGTGATGATCGCGACGTTGGTGACCCGCGAGATCAGCTCATCGGCCTTCTCGGTGCGCATGGCGACCACGACGATGGCACCGCGCTCGGCCAGCCGCGACGTGCGCACCAGCCAGTTCCCGTCCACGTCGGCGAACCACTCGCCGTCGGGATTCTCGGCGGTCAGCTCGCGCGGCCACAGGGCGGGGGTCAGCGGGTCCGGCAACTCGGGGACAGCGCCGAACGACACCGTTCGCAGCACCTGCCCATCCGCGCCGCGCACCTGGAAGAACGAGGGGATCTCGCCCTTCTCGGCGGCGGCCCGCCAAGGCCCGGGCGCGTCGCGCGCGAGTTGCCTGCCTGCCAGGAGATCGGCGCGCACCTCACGGCCGACAGTGGCCAGGACATCATCGTTGGCGTCGCCGGACCAGTCCTGCAGCGCGCCGAAGATCGCGCCGACGGAGGCGCCCAGTGCGAGGACGAGCAGGCCCATCATCGTCAGGACGAGCCGCTTGCGCAGAGACATCAGGCCGTCGCACCCTTGCGCGCCTCCGGCATCCGCACCACATAGCCGACGCGGGCGATGGTGTGGATCAACGGCGGCTCGAACGCGTCGACCTTGCGGCGCAGGTAGGAGATGTAGGTCTGCACGACGCCGTCGTTGCCGCCGAAGTCGTATTCCCAGACGTGGTCGAGGATCTGCCGCTTGGACAGCACCCGGCCGGCGTTGGACACCAGGTAGCGCAACAGTTTGAACTCGGTCGGGGTGAGGTCGATCAGCTCCCCATGGCGGCGCGCGGCGTGCGCGTCCTCATCGATCTCCAGGTCCGCGAAAGTCAGCACGCCGCCAGTGCGAGCGCCGGGCCGGGTTCGGCGCAGCACGGCCCGCACCCGTACAACGAGTTCCTCCAGGCTGAACGGCTTGGTGACGTAGTCGTCGCCGCCGACGGTCAAGCCCGTGATCTTGTCCTCTGTGGCGTCGCGCGCGGTCAGGAAAACCACGGGCGCCTCGATGCCGTCGCGGCGGAGTTTGCGGCAGATGTCGATGCCGGAACCGTCGGGCAGCATCACGTCGAGGACGATCAGGTCGGGGACGAACGTCTCCACCCGGCTCATGGCCTCACGCCCGGACCGCGCTGTGGTCGTCTCGAACCCCTCGTAGCGCAGTGCCGTGGCCACGAGATCTGCCAGGTAGCGCTCGTCGTCGACGACCAGGACCCGTATCGGAGTGTCAGTCACGCGTTCAGTGTGTCCCAAGGCGGGCGCGGATACCGGGTTTGACAGAGAACTCTAAGACCGGTCGCAGAGCGCCTGAAGATCTTCCTGGTGACCTTGTGTCATGGAAACTCTGTCCAGGTTCGTGTTGGGGCGCAAACGCCTGGTCGGCGTGCTGACCCTGGTCCTGCTGCTGGCCGGTGGCGGTGCGATCGCGCTGCTGCTGCCGTCGGTCTCCGAGCGCAACGCCTATCCGGGTCTGCCCGGCTATGAGGCGAATCAGCGCATCATGTCCACCTATGGCACGGGCGGTTACGAGCGGCCCTTCCTGCCCGTCGTCACGCTCCCCGAAGGGGTGACGGTCGAGTCGCCGGGTGTTCGCGACCGGCTCGGCGAGGCGTTCGACGCGGCGGCGCGGGAGACGAAGGGCCGGGTCGTGTCGTTCGCCGACACCGGCGACCGCGTGTTCGTCGGCGCCGACGGGCGTACCACTTTCGGGTTGGTTTTCGGCGGTCCCGTGGAGCAGGGCGGCCTTCCGGGCAGCGCGCTGGGCGAGGGCGCGGTCCTCGACTCGGTGATCTCCGACGCGATGCGGCCGCGGCTGCCCACGGGAGCCGCCCTGCACGTCACCGGCCTGGACCCGCTCGCGACCGGCGCCGACACGGGCGGACTCAACGTGCCGGTGAAGCTGCTGGTCACGATCGCGGCGGCCATTCTCGTGCTCGCCTGGGTGTTCCGGTCGTCGCTGGCCTTCGTTCCGCTGCTGACGGCGTTCGTCGCGATTCCGGTGTCGTTCGTGGGGCTGCTCGTGGCGAGCCTGTTCATCGAGGTGCACGAGACGACGCTGATCATGTTGCCGCTGTTCGGGATCGGCATCGCCATCGACTACGCGCTGATTCTGGTCACCCGATGGCGGGAGGAACGGGCCCACGGGGTCGAGGGCGACGCCGCCGTGCACCGGGCGATGGCCACCGCCGGTCACGCGATCGTGTTCAGCAGCGCCGCCGTGGCGATCGGCCTGGTGACGATGATCGTGCTGCCGATCCCGCTGCTGCGCAGCCTCGGCGTCGGCGGCACCCTGGTCACGGCGGCTTCGGCGGTTGTCTCGCTGACCCTGCTTCCGCTGGTGCTGGCCAGGTCCGGTCGCAGGCTCGACCGGAAGAAGCGGGTCGACACGCGCGAGGACTCCGCGGGCCGCATGTGGACGAAGTGGGCCGAGATCGTCGTGCGGTTCCGGGTCGTCGCCGCCGTGCTCGCCGCCGGGGTCCTGGTGGCCCTTTCGCTGGTGGCGCTCGGCATCAATCTCAAGGTGCCGCAGACGGGGAACCTCGCGCGGTCCGGCCCGGGCCACGACGGTCTCGCCGCGCTGACCGACGCCGGGGTGCCCTCGGGTGTGCTGACCTCCTTCGACGTCTTCGTCCCGCCGGGCACCTCGCCGGACGGCGTCGTGTCACTCGTTCGTGGCCTGCCCGGCGTGCACGGGGTGGCGACGGCGGACACCGACGCGTGGGCGCGGGACGGGTCGGCGGTCATCACGGTCATGCCGAGCGCGGAGGGCGGCTCCGCGGCCGGTGAGGAGACCATCCGGCGGGTGGTGGACACCGTGCCCGACGGCGTGCTCGTCGGCGGCAACGTCACCCAGCAGATGGACTACGTGGAGGTCACCTACACCGCGTTCCCATGGATGCTGGCGATCCTGTCGCTGGCGACGTACATCATGCTGGCCCGCGCGTTCAGGTCGCTGCTGCTGCCGCTGAAGGCGATCCTGCTCAACCTGCTGTCCCTCGGCGCGGTGCTCGGCGCCATGGTCCTGCTGTGGCAGTGGGGTTGGGGCACCCAAGCGCTGCTCGGCATCCAGCCCGACGGCGCGATCGGCACGTTCGTTCCGGTCACCATCTTCGCGTTCCTCTATGGACTGTCGATGGACTACGAGGTCTTCATCATCGCCCGGATGCGCGAGGAGTACGACCGCACCGGCAGCACGCGCAAGGCCGTGGTCAACGGTGTCGGCCGGACCGGACGCCTGGTCACCTGCGCGGCGCTGATCCTGTTCTTCTCCTTCGCCTCGATGGCGTCCGGCGGCGAACTGGATGTGGCGATCTTCTCGTCCGGCATCGCGCTGGGCATCATCCTGGACGCGACCCTGATCCGTTCGGTGCTGGTGCCCGCGACAGTGGCGATGATGGGCAAGTGGAACTGGTGGCTGCCCGGGTGGGCGGCCCGGGTGCTGCGGGTCCCGCCGTCACCACTGAAGGAGGACACCACGCCCGAACCGGAACCGGTTCTGGTCCCGGTTCGCTGACAGCAAAGGAAACGGGAGTCGGCGACTGTCCGCCGACTCCCGTTTCCCAGCGAAAGCTAGGCCACCCAAGGAGTGAGCACATGCCCGGACATCAGCTCGTCGACGAACTTCGTCGTGTGGGTGGCGTCGCCGAACGATGGGTGCGCCAGCAGCGTGCGCAGCAGCGGGATCGTCGTCGCGACTCCCGGTCCCGAGATCACGAACTCGCCGAGCGCCCGGTCGGCTCTGGCCAGCGCCTCCTGGCGGGTCGGCGCCCACACGACCAGCTTGGCCACCAGCGAGTCGTAGTTTGCCGGAACCGTGTCACCCTGGCGAAAACCGGCGTCGACCCTGGTCCCTGGCCCGCCGGGCACGTGGAACCGCTCAAGCCTGCCCGGGGTCGGCCGGAAGTTCGCCGACGGGTCCTCGGCGTTGACCCGGCACTCGATCGCCACCCCGTCCATCCGCACGGACGCCTGGTCGAAGGACAGCGGATGTCCCTGCGCGACGAGGATCTGCTCGCGGACCACGTCCAGCCCGGTCAGCATCTCCGTCACCGGGTGCTCCACCTGGATTCGGCCGTTGATCTCCATGAACGTCACGGTGCCGCTGGGATCGACCAGAAACTCCATGGTTCCCGCGCCGACATACCCGAGTGCGCGCGCTCCGGCCACGGCGTAGTCCCCGAGCCGGGCCCGCACCTTCGCGGGCAGCAGCGGCGACGGGGATTCCTCGACCAGCTTCTGGTTGCGGCGCTGCAGCGAGCAGTCCCGCTCTCCCAAGTGGACGACCGTGCCGCGGCTGTCCGCGAGCAGCTGCACCTCGACATGGCGCGCCGCGGCGACGTAGCGCTCCAGGTAGACGTCGGCGTTGCCGAACACCTGGCGGGCGAATGCCGTGGTCCGGCGGAAGACCTCAGGCAGGTCCACGGCCGCGGACACGATCTCGATCCCCCGCCCGCCACCGCCCGCAGCCGCCTTGACCACCTGCGGATAGCCGATGCGGTCGCCGATGTCCTGCGCCTCTTCGACGGTGGCCACCGTCCCGTCGCTCCCGGGCAGCACCGGCAGGCCCGCGTCGGCCATCAGCGCGCGCACCCGCGACTTGTCGCCGAGCTCGGTCATCACCGCGGGCGGCGGTCCGATGAACGCGATGCCGTTGTCGGCGCACACCTGGGCGAAGTCCGGGTCCTCGGAGAGGAACCCGTATCCCGGGTGGATGGCGTCGACGCCGTGCCGCAGCGCGGCCTCGATCAGATTGGGCATGTACAGGTAGCTGCGGCGGGCCGCGGGCGGTCCGATGTGGACGGACTCGTCGGCGAAGTCGACAACGGCGCTGTCCCGGTCGGCCGTGGAGTGCACGGCCACGACCCGGATGCCCATCTCCCGACAGGTGCGTGCCACCCGCAGGGCGATCTCGCCGCGGTTGGCGATGAGGACTGTGCGGATCGGCCTCATGACGGCGTCTCCCGCAGCCGGACCAAGGGCTGGCCGAACTCGACTGGCTCCCCGTCGGCGACCGCCACCTGGACCACTTCGCCCGACACGGTCGAGGTGACCGGGTTCATCAGCTTCATCGCCTCGACGATGCCGATCGTGGCGCCCGCCTCGATGTGGTCGCCCACCCGGACGAAAGGCGCCGCGCCTGGCTCCGGCGCCACGTAGAACGTGCCGACCAGCGGCGCCACGATGTCCGTTCCGGCCTCTTGGTCGGCGATCGGCTCCTCGACGTGCTCGGGCTCATCCCGACGTGGGTGGTGGTCGCGAGGCTGGTTGTCCCACGTGACCTCCAGCGAGCAGTCCGCCATCCGCAGCGCGATCGACGCCACCGGGCCCGGGATCGTCTTGACCAGGCTGCCCACCTCCTCCCGCAGCAGCCGCAGCGTCTCCCCCCGGTCGGTCTCGGTCTCAGCCATCCGCCGTCACCCCCATGCCTCGGAACCTCTCGTGCCTGTGTTCACGCAGTTCGTCGCGGCTCAGCCCGCCCAGCTCATCCAGCGTGGCGAGGACCGCGGCCCGAAGTGCCGCCGCCGCCTCGTCGGGCGCCCGCTGGGCCCCGCCATCGGGTTCGGCGATCACGCCGTCGACCACGCCGAGGCGCAGCAGCTCCGTCGGGGTGACGCGCAGCGACTCCGCGACCTCGACGCTGCGCGACGGGTCGCCGAACAAGATCGTCGAGCAGCTCTCCGGGCTGATGACCGAGTAGCAGGTGTTCTCCAGCATCAAGACCCGGTTGGCCACGGCGAGGGCGAGCGCGCCGCCGCTGCCGCCCTCGCCGGTGATCACGCTGACCACGGGCACACCGACCTCGGACATCCCGGCGATGCACTCGGCGACCGCCCACGCCTGGCCGCGTTCCTCCGCGCCGACGCCGGGCGCCGCGCCCTGGGTGTCGACGAAGGTGACGATGGGCAGGTTCAGCCGGTCGGCGAGCCGGGCCAGCCGCAGGACCTTGCGGTAGCCCTCCGGGTGCGGCATGCCGAAGTTGCGGCTCACCAGTTCGGCGGTGTCATGGCCCTTCTGGTGGCCGATCGCCATCACCCAGCGGCCCGCGATGAGCGCGGGACCGCCGATCACCGCCGGGTCGTCGCGCACGCAGCGGTCGCCGCCGAGTTCGATGAAGTCCGTCGCGATCAGGTCGAGGTAGTCGCGCGTGGTCGGCCTGCTGATGTCGCGGGCGAGCCGCAGCGTCTCGGCCGCCGTCCTGGTGTTCGTCGCCGGTGCCTGGATCTCGCCCACGAGCCGCACGGGGCTTGCGGCGGCGACCGCGAGCAGCCTGCTCAGCAGCGGGCGCAAACCTTTGCGCGTCTCGACGCGGTCGAGCATCCCCTTGCCGTGCAAGTACTCCGCGGTCTGGAATCCGGAAGGCAGCGTCTCCCGGGTGGCATTGGCGATGACCCGCGGACCCGCGAAACCGATGAGCGCGCCGGGCTCGGC
>NZ_JBOHGC010000097.1:0-4987 GCF_050699995.1 Actinokineospora sp.
TGTCAATGACGTCACCCAACTCCTCCCGCTGGTCGACGCGATCCCGCCGGTGCGGGGCCGGCGCGGGCGTCCCCGCCGGAGGCCCGACGCGCTCTACGCCGACCGCGCCTACGACTCCGCCAAGCACACGGTTCGACCGACCTGAATCCGGTCGCCGCCTGCTCGCGGCGAGGTGTGGTCTCCCGGTGAAGGGGATGGGTGCGGCGCTCACCGGGCGCGGGTGCGGGCCTTTGATCCACGGAACCGGCTCACCTCGTGGTGATCTCGGCTGCGGGCAGGGTCAGGACCGAGGGGTGTGCTGGGTCGTGGAAGATCTCCTGCTCCGCCGCGCGCAGGGTGGTCGCGGTGGTGAGTGGTTCGCCGGTGCCGGTGTTGCGGACCAACCTGGGGTGCGCTCCGCTGCCGACCTGCAGGCGGAGGCGGTGTCCGGCGCGGAAGCGGTGGGCGGTGGCGGTGAGATCGACGGTGACTGTGCGAACCCCGTCGGCGTCGGGGGCCGGGTCGCCGGGGCGCAGCCTGCGGGCGCCGTCGCAGAGGTTCGTGGAGCGGCCGTTCGGGGCCACATCGCACAGGCGGGCGACCAGGTCGGTGTGCTCGAGGGTCGAGCGCAGCCGGATCGTGGCCGTGATCGGGCCGATGACCTCGAGGTCGGCTGCCAGGGCGTCGCTGGTGAAGGTCAGGACGTCGTGGCGGGCCTCCAGGTCCCGGTTGTCCTTGGCGCCCGCGGCTCCGTCCCAGTTCTCCATCGCACCGCCCACGGCGGGTGTCGGGTCCGCCGGGTCGTACCGGTAGCGGTCCGGCGGCGAGTCCGGGGCGGGACTCGTCGACAGCCCGCCGTCGGGGTGCAGGTGCCACTCGGTGGGCGGGTAGCCCGGCGGTGGCCAGTCCGGCAGGTCCCGCCATTCGTCGACTCCGCCGACGTGCACGCGGACCGGCGCGTGGCCGGGTGGGGCGCAACCGTGTGCGGCGGCGTCGAGCCAGGTGTCGACGTCGGCGCGGTAGCTTCGGTCGACGGCGCCGCGGCCGTGGTACCAGGGGCCGATGACCAGGCGCGCTCGCTTGCCCGCGGCGCGCAGGGCCGTGTAGTCGGCGAGCGTCGAGGGCAGGCAGAAGTCGTGCCAGCCGGTGGCCAGGTGCACCAGGTCGGGCATCCCGGTGGCGTTCGTTCGCAGGTCGAGTCGCTTCCAGTACCCGTCGTCGTGTTCGCGATCGAGCCACTCCTGGAAGTAGGGGACCGGGCGACCGACAAGACGTCGATCGGCCGTGCCGAGTGGCAGATCGGCGAGCACCCGCTTCGCCTGGCGTGCGCCGAGAACCGACGCGGCCATGCCACGCAGCGTCGAGGCCCTCGGGTGGTCGGCCTGCCATTCGACGGTGTGGACGTAGCCGAGCATCACCGCCCCCGCGAACACGCTGCCCGGCAGGACGAGCCCGTCCCGCAGGTCCGACGGCGCGTCCTGCAGGATCGCCAGCCGCCACTGCGGGATGTCGGTCCCGGCCAGGAACCAACTGGCCCGGCCGATCGCGCTGAGCCCCCAGGTCACGATGGCGCCCCCGAACCACGGTTGGGCGCGCAGCCAGCCGAGTACGGCGGCCACGTCGTCCGGCTCGTAGGACATGCCGTCGAACGTCCCACCCGAGCCGTCGGTCCCGCGGATCGCCTCGATGAGCACGTCCGCGCCGCGGCGGGCGAACCGCTTGGCCATCGACGCGATCTGCTTGCGCTCGTAGGGAGTTCGGATCCACACGACCACTCCGGTTGCCTTGCCGGATGGGTGGATGTGGTCGACGAGCAGGGTTGTGCCGTCGGTGGTGACCACGGGCAGATTCCGATCGACTCGCATGTGGGCTCCCGTCGAGGATCCGGCGTTTTCCAATGCGATCGTATTGCATAAGCCCGGCGGCTGGCCACCGTGGAGCGGGCAACCAGTCGTGATGAGCGGGACAGCCGGGTGCCCCGGTGGCGTACCGGTTGGCGTACCAGTTGTTGCCCGAGTAGAAGAGGTGCCACGCGAACTCCAACTTCGCAGGGAGGTGGCGTAGCCGATGCAATGCTTCGCCTCGCGGCCGCCACCTCCCGCACCGCGGCCTCGCGGTCGGCGACCTCCTGCAGCCCGATCACCGCGGGCCGCTCGGTGTCGATCCGCCGGGCCAGGTCGGCCTTGACGCCGCCCGCGTCCCCGACGTTGTAGGTGACGACCTTGATCGTGTGCTCGTCCACCGCCTCGGCGGCTCCCGCGCCGGCGACCTGACGCGTCGACGGGTCATTCACCTGGCTCGCGTCACGTCCAGTGCCAAACCCGACAAATGCGGGAAACCGGACAGCGGTTTCTCTTCCCAGTATTGGCAATGGGGAAATAGTCGCCGCTATTGCCGCCTTGTTCTGGGGGCGGCCGAGGATCATTCTTCGCAATGCCATTGATGCCATCAACGGGCGTTCACCGTGGTCAGGGCGCCCGACCTCTTCCGTGCCGCTGACCCGGCACTCCAGTTGGAGGCACTGTGAAACGCGGACGAGTTTCGCTGATGGCTGGGGCGGCCGCCGCTCTCGCCGTGATCGTGGCGATGAGCGGCAACCCGGCACTGGGTGATGGGGCGCGCGGCGAAACCCGCGCGGCGGGCGAGTATCACGTCACCGGAGTCCGCACGGCGGCGCAGCGGACGGCGATCGCCAAGACCGGCGCGGCGATCAACGGCACCGAGGACAGCCGCCTGCAGATCACGGCCACCCCTTCGGAGGTCGCCAAAATCCGCGCCCAGGGCTTCACCGTCGAGGCTGAGACCGCGCCGGTGACCATCCAGAGCGAAGCCGCACCGCAGGACTTCCCGAGCTCGGATTCCGCGTACCACAACTACTCGGAGATGGTGGCGGTCATCAACCAGACCGTCGCCGCCCATCCGGGGATCTTCAGCAAGCAGGTGTACGGCAAGTCCCACGAGGGCCGCGACCTCTACGCGTTGAAGATCTCGGACAACGTCGCGACCGACGAGAACGAGCCGGAAGTCTTATTCACCCACCACCAGCACGCCCGTGAGCACCTCACGGTCGAGATGGCGGTGTACCTGATCAAGGAACTCACCGGCAAGTACTCGACGGACCCGCGGATCAAGGGTGTCGTCGACTCGCGCGAGATCTGGATCCTGCCCGACCTCAACCCCGACGGCGGCGAATTCGACATCTCCACGGGCTCGTACAAGAGCTGGCGCAAGAACCGGCAGCCGAACGCGGGCTCGACGTACGTGGGCACGGACCTGAACCGCAACTGGAACTACAAGTGGGGCTGCTGCGGCGGATCGTCGGGCAGCTTCAGCTCCGACACCTACCGCGGCGCGGCCCCGGAGTCGGCGCCGGAAGTGAAGGCGGTGGCGAACTTCGTGCGCGGCCGCGTGGTCGACGGCAAGCAGCAGATCACCGTGGGCATCGACTTCCACACCTACTCGGAACTGATCCTGTGGCCCTTCGGCTACACCTACGACGACACCGCGCCGGGCCTGACCGTCGACGACCAGAGGGTGTTCTCGACCATCGGTCGGGCGATGGCGCAGACCAACGGGTACACCCCCGAGCAGTCCTCCGACCTGTACATCACCGATGGCTCCATCGACGACTGGCTGTGGGGTGACCAGAGGATCTACGGCTACACCTTCGAGATGTTCCCGTCCGGTGCGCTCGGCGGCGGCTTCTACCCGGGTGACGAGATCATCGCCCGCGAGACCTCCCGCAACCGCGCCGCGGTCCTGCATCTGCTCGACTACGCCGATTGCCCGAAGCGGGCCATCGGCCAGAGCTGCTCGGCCCCCGGCGCGGTGACCGTGGCCGACCCGGGCAGCAAGACCGCGACAGTCGGGACCGCGATCTCCCCGGTGCAGCTGCAGGCTTCCGGCGGCACCGTGCCCTACACGTGGTCGGCCACGGGCCTGCCCGCGGGCCTGTCGCTCAACGCCTCGACCGGTGTCATCTCAGGCACCCCGGCGGCGGCGGGCACGTCCACGGTGACGGCGACGGCGACGGCCTCGGCGGGCGGTTCGGGCAGCACCACGTTCACCTGGACCGTCAACGCGTCGGGCACGTGCGCGGCGGCGACCAACGGCACGGATGTGTCCATTCCGGACAACGGCGCGGCCGTGACGAGCACGATCACCATGTCGTGTGCGGGAACCGCGTCGGCCACCAGCAAGGTGGAGGTGCACATCAAACACACGTGGCGCGGCGACCTGGTCATCGACCTCGTGGCGCCCGACGGGAGCAGCTACCGGTTGAAGGGCTCGTCCTGGTCGGACAGCGCGGACAACGTCGACGCCACCTACACCGCGAACCTCTCCACCGAGGCGCGCGGCGGTGACTGGAAACTCAAGGTCCAGGACGTGGCCGGCCAGGACGTCGGCCACATCGACAGTTGGACCCTGACGCTCTGACCTCACGGTCGAGGACCGCTCCCGGCGTCCGGGGGAGCGGTCCTCGGCACGCGTCTCGCTACGCCATCGATGGCGACACAGCGACCGTAGACACGGTTGTGGCCGGTCCAGCCGTTGACACGGCCCCGGTTGTTGCTGATCTGCACGCGTCGGGTCGCGGGGTTGATCGCGGACACCAAGTGGAGGTATACCGACCCGGCGACGCGGCACAGGACGATGTCACCGACTTCGACGGTGGTCGGATCCACCGGCGCCACCTTCACCAGCTGGCGACTGTGGATCAGCGGCACCATCGAGTTGCCACTAGGCCGAAACTCGACTGTCTCTCCGGCGGCGACCCGCGCCGCGACCGCGTCCAACATCCCCACGGCGCCATCATTGCCCGCCAGGGCCAACTCGCGTAGCGAATATTCGGAAGTGGCGGCCAGCGGGACTTGGCGCCCAGCACAGGTGAGCATTACACCGTTGCGGCAGGCGTCGAGGGTGATCACGGCGAGGTGTTCGTAGAGCGGCCGTTCCGGAGCGAGTTCGTCTGAGGTGGAGAGGTGCGGGACCCGGCGGGGTGCCGGGT
>NZ_JBOHGC010000098.1:0-41165 GCF_050699995.1 Actinokineospora sp.
CACCGACACCGCGTCCGGGCCGACGGGCGCGATCCGCACCCGCACGGACGAGGCGCCGGTGGCATGCAAAGTGACACCGGACCAGGCGAACGGCAGCCGGATCTCGCCGCCGTCCCCGGCCGTGTCCCCGGCGAGGTCGGTGGGGCGTAGTGCCGAGTCGAGGAGGGCGGGGTGCAGGCCGAACCGTCCGGCGTCGTGGTGCGCGTCCTCGGGCAGCGCGGCCTCGGCGAAGATCTCGCCGTCCTTGCGCCAGGCGGCGCGCAGGTTCTGGAACATGGGCCCGAAGTCCAGGCCCGCCGTGTCGAGGGTGGCGAGATCGACCGGCTCGGCGCCTTCCGGCGGCCAGGCGGCCGTCATCCCGGACGGGTCGGCGGGTGGCGCGGTGGTGGCCAGCGTGCCGGTGGCGTGCCGGGTCCAGGGCTCGTCGAGGTCGGCGGCGGCAGCGGCGGGCCGCGAGAAGATCTCCACGGGGCGGTGCCCCGGTTCTGCGGACGGTCCGACCACGACCTGCACCGCCACCTCGCCGCCGCCGGACGGCAGCGCCAGCGGCGACTCCAGGGTCAGCTCCTCCACGGCGGCGCAACCGGCCTCGTCCCCGCCCCGGAGGGCCAGGTCGACGAACGCGGTGCCGGGCAGCAGCACGGTCCCCGCGATGACATGGTCGGCGAGCCACGGCTGCGCGCGCGTCGACAGGCGTCCGGCCAGGACGACGCCGCCGGTCCCGGCGAGATCGACGACCGTGCCCAGCAGCGGATGCCCGTTCGGGTCGCGTCCGGGGGCGCCGGTCCCGGCGTCCAGCCAGTAGTGGCGGCGCTCGAACGGGTAGGTCGGCAGGTCGACGCGGCGTGCCTCGCGTCCGGCGAACACGCCGTCCCAGTCGACGTGGGCGCCGTGCGCGTGGACGAGCCCCACGGCCGACAGCAGTTCACGTCGCTCGTCGCGTCCGTCGCGCATCACCGGCACGAACAGCGCGTCGTCGGTCCCGACCTCTGGGTCGAGGCAGGCGGGGCCCATGGCCGACAGGACGGCGTCGGGCCCGACCTCCACGAACGCGGTGACACCCTCCGACCGCATCCACCGGACGCCGTCGTGGAACCGGACGGCCTCACGAACATGCCGGACCCAGTACTCCGCGTCGGGCACGACCGGCCGCCCCGTCACGTTCGACACGAGCGGGACGCGCGGCGGCGAGTACGTCATCACCTGCGCGATCCGCCGGAACTCGGCCAGCATCGGCTCCATCAGCGGCGAGTGGAACGCGTGCGACACGCGAAGGCGCCGCGTCCTGCGCGGCCCACCGAGTTCACTGGCGAGCCGCGCGGCGATGTCGGTGACGGCGTCCTCGTCGCCGGACAGGACGACGGACGTCGGTCCGTTGACGGCCGCTATGCCGACCCGTTCGCCGTCCAGGTAGGGGGTCACCTCGTCCTCGGCGGCCTCTACCGCGATCATCGCGCCGCCGGAGGGGAGTTCCTGCATCAGGCGGCCTCGCGCGGCCACCAGCATCGCCGCGTCCTCCAGCGACAGGACACCGGCGACGTGCGCGGCGACCAGCTCGCCGACCGAGTGGCCCGCCACGTGGCCGGGGGTCACGCCCCACGACTCCAGCAGGCGGAACAGTGCCACCTCGACGGCGAACAGCGCGGTCTGCGCGTAGGCGGTCTGGTCGAGCAGTTCGGCGGCGTCCGGGACGCTCCCGAACAGCACGTCGAGGAGCGGGACGTCGAGCTGGAGGTCAAGGTGCGCGGCGGCCTCGTCCAGGGCGCGCGCGAACACCGGGTACGCGTCGTACAGGTCGCGTCCCATGCCGAGGCGCTGGCTGCCCTGCCCGGTGAACAGGAACGCGGTCGCGCCGCGCGTGTGCGGGACGGTGCCGCGCACCATCCCGGCGATCGTCTCACCGGCGGCGAGCGCGTCCAGGCCGCGCAGTGCCTCGTCCGCGTCGGCGGCGACGATGACGGCGCGGTGCCCGAAGGACGCGCGGGTCGTGGCCGCCGAGAACGCTACGTCCGTCCAGGACGGGGCGTCGGGAGAGCCGGGGCCGAGCAGCGATCTCAGCCCCGCCGCCTGCGCGCGCAGCGCCGTCTCGGTCTTCGCCGACAGCGGGATCGGGGTGATCTGGTCTTTGGGGGCCGCCGGTTCCACCTCGTCAGGCGCCGGTGGCTCCTCGATGATGACGTGCGCGTTCGTGCCGCTGGCCCCGAACGACGAGACTCCGGCGCGGCGCGGAGAGCCGTTGACCGGCCAGTCGCGCGTCTCGGTCAGCAGCCGGACGGTCCCGTCCGACCAGTCGACGTGCGGGGACGGCGCGTCCACGTGCAGGGTCTCCGGCAGCACACCGTGCCGCATCGCCATGATCATCTTGATCATCCCGGCGGCGCCCGCGGCGGCGCCGGTGTGGCCGATGTTCGACTTCACCGACCCGAGCCACAGCGGCCGGTCCGGCGCGTGTTCGCGCCCGTAGGCGGCGATCAGCGCGCCCGCCTCGATGGGGTCGCCGAGCTTGGTGCCGGTGCCGTGCGCCTCGACCGCGTCGATGTCGGCGGCGTCGAGGCCCGCGTCGGCCAGCGCGTCGAGGATGACGCGTTCCTGGGCGGGGCCGTTCGGCGCGGTCATGCCGTTGCTGCGGCCGTCCTGGTTGACCGCGGAACCCCGCACCACGGCGAGGATGTCGCGGTGGTTGCGGCGCGCGTCGGACAGCCGCTCCAGCAGCAGCACCCCCACGCCCTCGGACCACGCGGCGCCTTCCGCGGCGGCGGAGAACGACTTGCACCGGCCGTCGGTGGACAGCGCGCGCTGTCGGCAGAACTCGATGAACGGATCGGCCGTCGCCATGACCGTGGTGGCCCCGGCGAGGGCCAGCGAACACTCGCCGTTGCGCAACGCCTGCACCGCAAGGTGAATCGCCACCAGCGACGACGAACACGCGGTGTCGAGAGTGAGCGCGGGGCCGGTCAGGCCGAGGGTGTACGACACGCGTCCGGAAAGGACACTCGGGGCGCTCGACACCAGGAGCATGCCTTCCAGTGCGGGCGGCGACGCGCCGTTGAACCGCATCGCGTAGTCGTTGTACATCAGTCCGGCGAAGACCCCGGTCTTGGTGCCGGGCAGCGTCGCCGGGTCGATGCCCGCCCGCTCGAACACCTCCCAGCAGGTCTCCAGGAACACCCGGTGCTGCGGGTCGGTGGCCAAAGCGTTGCGGGGACTCATGTCGAAGAAGCCCGCGTCGAAGTCCGCCGCGTCGTACAGGAAGCCGCCGTGGCGGGTGTACGACTTGCCCAGCGCCTCCGGGTCCGGGTCGTAGAGCCCGTCGAGGTCCCAGCCCCGGTTCTCGGGGAACGGCCCGATCGCGTCGACCTCGTCGGTCACCAGCTCCCACAGTCCCTCGGGGCTGGTCACGCCGCCCGGGAACCGGCACGCCATCCCGACGATCGCGATCGGTTCGTGGCGAGCCTGCTCCACCTCGGCCAGGTGCCGACGGGCCTCGGTGAGGTCGACTGTCACGCGCTTGAGGTAATCGCGCAGCTTGTCCTCGGTCGCCATGAATCGAGCCTTTCGGAGCGTGGAATCCAGGGAGGGGTCAGAACTTCTGGTCGATGAAGGCGAACATCTCCTCATCCGAGGCGGAGTCGACCTGGTCGAGGACGGTGTCGTCCAAGGGGACGTCGTCGGTCCTCGACGCCTGCCCGGAACCCAGGCGGTGCAGGGTGCTGTGCAGGATCGCGGCGAGCTTGGTGCGGGTGTTCTCGTCGTCGTCGGACAGCACGCCGTGGATGTGGTCGAGCGTGGTGCGCAGCAGGTCCTCGGGTGACTGGGCCGACGGCGCGATGGTGGTGCGCAGGAACTCGGCGAGCGCGGCGACCGTGGGGTGGTCGAACGCGACCGTCGCCGGGAGCCGGACACCGACCTCCGCGTCGAGCCGGTTGCGCAGCTCGACGGCGGTCAGCGAGTCGAAGCCCATTTCGCTGAACTCGATGTCCACCGCCACCGCGTCGCCGCTGGGGTGGGCCAGCACTGCCGCGACGTGCGAGCGGACGAGTTGGGTCATGACCTTGCGGGCGTCTGCCTCGGCCATCGACGAAAGCCGTTGCGCCAGGCCGTCTACGGGGGTCGCGACCGCGTTCGCGGCGGTCGTGGTTGCCGCGGCCTTGCGGGTGACCCGGACGAGTCCGCGCAGGACGGCGGGCAGTTCGCCGGTCTCGCCTCGCTGCCGCAGACCCGCGGTGTCCCACTTCGCCGCGACCACCTGCGGGTCCGGTGAGCTGAGCGCGTGGTCGAGCAGGTCGAGACCCTGTCGCGGGGTCAGCGGGGCGATGCCGGAGCGGGCCAGCCGGGCGGTGTCCGCCGCGGTCAGTCCACCGGTCATGCCCGCCTCGGTGTCCCACAGGCCCCAGGCGACCGAGACCGCGGGCAGGCCGAGGTCGTGCCGGCGCGCGGCGAGGCCGTCGAGGAACATGTTCGCCGCGGCGTAGTTGCCCTGGCCGGGGGTGCCGACCACCCCCGCCACCGAGGAGAACAGGACGAACGACGACAGCGGCAGGTCGCGGGTCAGTTCGTGCAGGTGCCAGGCGGCGTCGGCCTTCGGCGCGAACACGGTGTCCAGTCGACCGGCGGAAAGCCCGTCGACGGTCGCGTCATCGAGGACCCCGGCCGTGTGCACGATCCCGGTGAGCGGCCGGTCGGCGGGGATCGAGTTCAGCAGGTCCGCCACGGCGTACCGGTCGGAGACGTCGCAGGCGGCCACGTCGACCTCGGCGCCCAAGTCGCACAGGCGGGTCACCAAGTCTTCGGCGCCGGGTGCGGCCGTGCCGCGCCGCGAAGCCAGGAGCAGGTGCCGCACACCGTGCTGCTTCACCAGGTGCTCGGCGACCAAGGCGCCGAGACCACCGGTGCCACCAGTCACCAGCACGGTTCCCGAAGCGTCCATAGTGGACACCCCGGCTGTGGTGCCGCGGCGAGTCAGGCGGGGAATCAGGACGTCCGCGTCGCGCACCATCAGCTGGGTCTCGCCCGTCGCCACCGCGGCGGCGACCGCGGCCCACTCGGTGCAGCCCTCGTCGACGTCGACCAGCGCGAACCGCCCGGGGTGCTCCGCGGCGGCCGACCGGACCAGGCCCCAGAGCGGGGCGCCCGCCACGCCTTCAGCCGATCCGGCGAACACGCCGCGGGTCACGAACAGCAGCCGGGACCCGCTGAACCGCTCGTCGCCGAGGAAGACCTGGATGAGGTCGAGGACCTGGTACATGCCTTCGCGGGCCGAGTAGGCGAGGTCAGCAACCACACCATCCACATCGGACAGGGACGAGACCACGATGGTGTCGGGCACCTCGCCCGCGGTGATCTCGGCGAGGGAGGAGAGGTCGTAGTAAAGGGGGGCGTCGATGCCCGCCAGGCCGAGTGTCGCGCTGAGGTTGTCGGCGGCGCTGTCGCTGCCCACGACTGCCCAGCGTCGGGTGTCCGCCGGCGCTTCGGTGACGGTGAGGTCGATCCAGTCGATCGCGTAGGGCGCCACACCGCTCCGCGCCGGTGCGGCGGCGCCTTGGCGCTCGACCGGGCGCAGCGTGAGGGCATCCACGTCGGCGATCGGCTGTCCGGCGTCGTCGTGGATCGCCAGGGACACCCGGTCGCCCGCGGTCTCGGTGATCCGCACCCGCAGCGCTCGCGCGCCGACCGCGCTCACCCGCACACCGCTCCAGGAGAACGGGAGCAGCAGCGAGCCCTGGTCCATCAGCGCGTGCGCCGGGTCGCCCAGGACGATCACGTGCAGCGCGGCGTCCAGCAGCGCGGGGTGCAGGGTGAAGCTGTCCGCGTCCCCGCGCACGGAGTCGGGAAGGGCGACCTCGACGTAGGTGTCGGTGCCGCCGTCGGTGGACACCCGCCAGGCGTCGACCAGACCCTGGAAGGCGGGCCCGTAGGCGTAACCCCGATCGGCGAGCCGCTCATAGGCCTCGTCGAGATCGACCGCGACACCGTCGGCGGGCGGCCAAACCAGGACGTCGGCCGGTGTCGGCGCGGCCACCGCGAGCACGCCGGTGGCGTGCCTGGTCCACGACGCCGTGTCGTTCAGGTCGTCGGCAGGCTCCGACGGGCGGGTGTGGACGGTGAGTCCGCGCCGGCCTGAGGTGTCGGCCCCGCCGACCACGACCTGGAGCTGGACGGCGCCGGTCTCCGGCAGCACGACCGGTGACTCCAGGGTGAGGTCGGCGATCTCGTCGCAGCCGCAGACGGTGGCGGCTTCGAGGGCGAGTTCGACGAACGCGGTGCCCGGGAGCAGCACCTGGCCGTCGACGGCGTGGTCGGCGAGCCACGGCAGGGCGGCGACGGACAGCCGCCCGGTGAGCAGGAACCCGTCGCCCTCGGCGAGGGATACCACCGCGCCGAGCAGCGGGTGCCGGGACTCGGCCATGCCGCTCGCGGCGAGGTCCGCGGTCGGGGCCGCGTCCTCGATCCAGTAGCGGCGGTGCTCGAACGGGTAGGTGGGCAGGTCGACGTGGCGGCGCGGCACGTCGGCCAGCGCGGCGGACCAGTCGACGTCGGCGCCGAGCACGTGGGCTTGGGCCGCGGCAAGGAGGAACCGGCGCCTGCCGCCGTCGCCGCGGCGCAGCGAACCGATGGCGGTGCCCGCGGAGTCCGCGGCGGAGAGCGTGTCCTGGATGTGGCCGGTCAGCACGGCGTGCGGGCTCGACTCGATGAACAGCGGGGTGCCCTGGCCCGCGAAGGCGCGGACCGCGTCGGCGAACCGGACGGGGTTGCGCAGGCCGCCGTACCAGTAGTCGGCGGTCAGGTCGGCCGCGTCGATGAACGTGCCTTCCATCGCCGAGCAGAACGCGATGTCGCTCGGCCGCGGCTTGACGACGTCCAGGGCGGTGAGCAGTTCCTCACGCAGGGCCTCGATGTGCGGGGTGTGCGCGGCGTAGTCGATGGCGACCTTGTGGACGCGCACATCCGTGCAGATGGCGGCGAACTCGTCGAGCGCGGTCAGGTCACCGGCGACGACCGTGCTGCTGGGCCCGCTCAGGATGGCGATCCACAGCTGGTCGGCCCACGGCTCGATCCGTCGCCCGGCTTCGTCAGCGGGCAGGGACACGGCGAGCATGCCGCCGGTGCCGGTGAGCTTCATCAGGGCCTGGCTGCGCAGCGCCACGATCTTCGCCGCGTCGTCCAGGCTGAGCGCGCCCGCCGCGCAGGCCGCGGTGATCTCGCCCTGGGAGTGGCCGACGACGGCGGCGGGCTCGATGCCCACCGACCGCCACACCGCGGCGATGGACACCATGACCGCGAAGAGCACCGGCTGGATGACATCCGAGCCGACCAGGTCGGGCGCGTCCTCGTCGCCGCGCAGGACGGCCAGCACGGACCAGCCTGTGTACTTGCCCAGCGCTTCATCGCACTTGGTCAGCTCGTCGCGGAAGACCGCGTCTGTGTCGAGCAGCTCCGTGGCCATTCCCGCCCACTGCGAACCCTGACCGGGAAAGACGAACACGGGTCGGACGTCCGCGGCGGCCACACCGTCCACTACGGACTGATGTGGGAGTCCTTCGGCGAGCGCGGCCAGTGCGGCGGTCAGGTCGTCGCGGTCCTCGGCGACGACCACCGCGCGGCGGTCGAACCTGGCCCGACGCGACAACACGTGGCCCGCGGCGGGGAGATCGGACTCTGGGGCGGTGACCGCGTAGTCGCACAGGCGGGCGGCTTGCGCGCGCAGCGCGGCCTCGGTCTTGGCCGACAGCGTCCAGACGAGCGGTCCGGGTGCCGTGGTGGGCTCGGTCGTGGCTTCGGGGGCCCGCTCCAGAATGACGTGGGCGTTGGTGCCGCTGATGCCGAAACTCGACACCGCCGCCCGCGACGGCCGGTCACCGGGCAGGTCGACCGGTTCGGTGAGCAGCCGGATGCCGCCGCCCGCCCAGTCGACGTGCTCGGTCGGGGTGTCGACGTGCAGGGTGCGGGGCAGCACGCGGTGTTCGAGGGCCTTGACCATCTTGATCACGCCCGCGACTCCCGCCGCGGCCTGGGTGTGGCCGATGTTCGACTTCAGCGAGCCGAGCCACAGTGGACGGTCCTGCGGCCGGTCCCGGCCGTAGGTGTCGTGCAGGGCCTGCGCCTCGATCGGGTCGCCGAGCCGGGTGCCGGTGCCGTGCGCCTCGACGGCGTCGATGTCGGCCGGGTCGAGCCGGGCGTCGGCGAGTGCCTGCCGGATCACGCGTTCCTGCGACGGCCCGTTCGGGGCGGTCATGCCGTTGCTGCGGCCGTCCTGGTTGACCGCGCTCCCCCGCAGCACCGCGAGCACCGGGTGTCCGTGCTGGCGGGCGTCGGAAAGGCGTTCCAGGAGCAGCACTCCGGCGCCCTCGGCCCAGCCGGTGCCGTCGGCGGCCGAGGAGAACGCCTTGCAGCGCCCGTCTTCGGCGAGCCCGCCCTGGCGGCTGAACTCGACGAACATGCCGGGGGTCGACATCACGGTCGCGCCACCGGCCAGGGCGAGCGAGCACTCGCCGCGGCGAAGTGCCTGCGCCGCCAGGTGAACGGCGACCAGCGACGCTGAGCACGCGGTGTCGATGGTGAGCGCGGGACCCTGGAGTCCCAGGGTGTAGGCGATGCGGCCCGAGACGACGCTGAGCGCGTTCCCGGTGAGCAGGTGGCCGTCGACGTCGCCGACGGGCTGGTGCAGGCGCGGGCCGTAGTCGGGGGCCATGGCGCCGATGAACACACCGGTGTCACTGCCGCGCAGGAGGGCGTGGTCGAGTCCGGCGCGTTCGATGGTCTCCCAGCAGATCTCGAGCAGCACCCGCTGCTGCGGGTCCATCGCCATGGCCTCGCGCGGGCTGATACCGAAGAGACCCGCGTCGAACTGGTCCGCGTCGTGCAGGAACCCGCCGTGCCGGGTGTCGCTGGTGCCGGAGCGCTCGGCGCCGGTGGCGAACAGGGCTTCGACGTCCCAGCCGCGGTTGGTCGGGAACTCCGAGATCGCGTCGGTGTCCGTGGCGACGAGCCGCCACAGGTCCTCGGGGGTGGTCACCTCGCCGGGGTAGCGGCAGCCCATGGCGACGATCACGACCGGGTCGTCGTCGGCAGGCTGGGAAGCGGTGATGACGACGGCTTGCTTGTCGTTGTCCGACAACGAAGTCAGGTGGTCGACGACCGCGTCCGGGGTCGGGTGGTCGAACAGCAGGCCGGTCGACAGGCGCAGCCCGGTCGCGGCTCGTAATCGGTTGCGCAGCTCGACGGCGGTGGCCGAGTCGACGCCGAGTTCCTTGAAGGTCCGGCTCGGCAGGACGCTCGCGGCGTCCTGGTGGCCCAGCACGCCCGCGGTGGTGCTGAGCACCAGGTCGCGCAGGGAGCGCCGGGAGTGCGCAGCACCCCTCACCGGCTCCTCGACCGACCGCGTCTGTCCATTTGCGACGAGCGGTCGCGGGGAAGCCTCGGCGGACCAGTGGCGCTGCCGCTGGAACGGGTAGGTGGGCAGGTCGACGATCCGCGCCGAATCAAGCGTTCCCGCCCAGTCGACCGGAGCGCCAGCGGTGTACGCCTCGGCGAGTGCGCGCTGGAACCGGTCGAACCCGCCGTCGGCGCGGCGCAGTGTGCCGACGACGACGGTGTCGCGCTCGGCTTCCTCGGCGGTCTCCTCGACCCCGGCGACGAGCACGGGGTGCGGGCTGCACTCGATGACCAGGTCGCAACCGTGGTCAAGCGCGCGGCGCACGGCGTCGGCGAACCGGACGGGCTGACGCAGGCTGCGGTACCAGTACCCGGCGTCGAGACCCGCGGTGTCCATCGGTTCACCGGTGAGCGTCGAGATGAACAGGGTGTCCACGGACACGGGCCGGATCGGTTCCAGCGCCACGAGAAGCCGCTCACGCAGCTCTTCGACCGCGACCGAATGCGATGCGTAGTCGACGGGGACGATCTTCGTGCGGTAGTCGGCGTCGAAGATCCGGCCGAGTTCGGCGAGCACCTCACGGTCGCCGGACACGACCACCGACGCGGGCCCGTTGACCGCGGCCACGGTGGCGCGGGGAGCGTGCGCGGCGACAACGGACTCGACCACGTCGAGCGGGGCGGCGACCGACATCATGCCGCCGCTGCCCGCGATGGCCGCGATCGCCTGGCTGCGCAGCGCGACAACCCGCGCTCCGTCGGAAATGGACAGTGCGCCGACGGCGGTCGCGGCGGCGATCTCCCCCTGCGAGTGGCCGATCACCAGGTCCGGCTCGACGCCGTGCGAGCGCCACAGGTGCGCGAGGGAGACCATGACGGCCCACAGGGCGGGTTGGACCACATCGACCCGGTCGAGGTCGGGCCCCGCACCCCGGAGCACGTCGGTCAGCGAGTAGTCGACGAACGGCGCGAGCGCCGCGTCGCACTCGGCGACGCGCTCGGCGAACTCGGGCGAGCTGTCGAGCAGCGCGCGGGCCATCTCCGGCCACTGCGATCCCTGGCCGGGAAAGGTGAACGCGCAGCGGGCCGGGGTCGCGGTGCCGGTGACGACGGACATGTCCTGGCGCCCGGCGGCGAGCGCCGAAAGTGCCTCGACCTTGCTCGGCAAGTCGTCGCCGAGGAGCACCGCGCGGTGGTCGAACTCGGCGCGGGTGCGCACCAGGGACAGCGCCACGTCCGCGGAGTCGAGGCTGCCTTCCCCGATGCGGGCACGCAGCCGCTCGGCCAGCGCGGACAACGCGGGGGCGGACCGGGCGGTGAGCACCCACGGCGCGTCCGGCCTGCCCGAGCCACTGGGCTCGTCGGCGCTCGCGGGCGCGGCGGCGAGGACCAGGTGGCAGTTGGTGCCGCCCATGCCGAAAGAGCTGACCCCCGCGACCAGCGTGGCGTCCGGCCGGGGCCAGGGCTGTGCCGTGGCGGCCACGCGCAGGCCGAGGTCGTCCAGGGGGATGTTCGGGTTGGGGGTCTGGAAGTTCAGGCTCGGCGGAAGTTCGCCGTGCTTGATGCTCAGGACGACCTTGAGCAGGCCCGCGATGCCGGCGGCGCCTTCGAGGTGGCCGATGTTGGTCTTCACCGAGCCGACCAGCAGCGGGGCCGGTCGCCCCTCGCCCAGTGCGGCGCCGAGCGCGGCGGCCTCCACCGGGTCGCCGACCCTCGTGCCGGTTCCGTGCAGCTCGACGTACTGGACGTCGGCGGGCCGGACACCGGCGTGCGCGCAGGCCGCCTCGATGACCTGCCGCTGCGCCGAGCCGTTCGGCGCGGTCAGGCCATCGCCGCCGCCGTCGTTGTTGACCGCGCCGCCGAGGATCACGCAGTGCACGACGTCGCCGTCGCGCAGCGCCGCCGACAGCGGCTTGAGCACGACCAGGGCGCCGCCCTCGCCGCGCACATAACCGTTGGCGCGGCTGTCGAAGGCGTAGCAGCGGCCGTCCGGAGACAGGGCCCCGAAGGAACCGATGGCGTCGGTGGTCTCGGCGAGCAGGTTCAGGTTCACCCCGCCCGCCAGCGCCAGCTCGATCTCGCCGCGGCGCAGGCTCTCGCAAGCCAACTGCACGGCGACAAGAGACGAGGACTGGCCGGTGTCGAGGGTCAGGCTGGGGCCCGCGAGGCCGAGGAAGTAGGACACCCGGTTGGCGATCATGGCCCGGTTGGCGCCGGTGTAGCTGTGCGGGCCGGGTGCGCCCACGCGGTCCTGCATCGCCGCGTAATCCTGGGAGATGGCACCGAAGTAGACACCCGCGGCGGTCTGGCGCAGCGCCGTCGGCGCCAGGCGGGCGTTCTCCAACGCCTCCCAGGCGAGTTCGAGGGCGAGGCGCTGCTGCGGGTCCATCACCGCGGCCTCGTTGGGTGAGATCCCGAAGAAGTCGGCGTCGAACCGGTCCACGTCCGCGATGAAGCCGCCGCGGCGGTACTCGGGTTCGCCAAGGACACCGAGGTGCGGCCAGCGGCCTTCCGGCACCTCGGTCACGGCGTCGACGCCCGCGCGAAGGTGGCGCCAGAACGTGTCGGGGTCGCCCGCCTGGGGCAGCCTGCAGGACATGCCGACGACGGCGATCGGCTCGGCGGCCGCACGGCGAATCCCGTCGACCTTCGTGCCATTCGGTTGAATCGTCTCACCAACCATGCGATGCGCCACCCTCACGGTCGTCGCCTTTATTTCTGTTCGGCAAATTCGCGGGAAGAATGGTCGGCGAGACCACTCGGACCGCGGAATACGTGCCGGGTTATCCACTCGTTCGTGCTTGTCCCGGAATTAATACCCGATGACCGAGCCGCCCGACAGGAGAACTAGGCCATCTGCGCGGGGTCCGCGGTGACAACAAACGGCCACCAGAATCTGCCGTCGGCCGCGCTTGACGCTGCGTCACGGCCGCCGCTAGCGTTGCGATCACGCAGCGCGACGTAAGGCGTCGATCACGTGTTCACGGTCGGACCGAAACAAGTTTCACATTGCTTTCGGCGGCGGAATCTTCAGATAGCGAACAAGTTGCGGTAAGGCGTCTCGCGCGTGAAGAGGCCGATTCACCTCATTTAGGAGTCCACGTGCACGTCGACGCCCTCCTCAGCCATGGCCAGCTCTACAGCTGGCGCGAAGTGGACACATATCCGCGGGACTGGAAGAAGGAAGCCAATCTCCCGGCGACCTGGGACCTGCGCGGACGCACTCTCGAGCAGGTGCGGACAGCCCTGCGGCGGCTTTTCGACCGCCACGAGCCACTGCGCACCACCTACCACCTGCGTGACGGCGAGCCGGTGCAGCGGGTGCACGCGGACCTGCCGATGCCGGTCGACCGCGTCGACCGGGTGATCACCGACTACGGCGACCCCGACCGCACCACCGCGGCGCTGGTCGACGTGGCGTTCCCGATGACGGATTCGCTGTGCTGGCGCGCAGTCCTGGTCACCACCGGCGGCGAGCCGATGTTCCTGTCGCTGTCCTTCTCGCACCTGATCGTCGACGTGTGGTCGATCATCGAGCTCGAAGCGCAGTTCAAGGCCCTGATCGAGACCCCGGACGCGCCGGAGCCGGTGTGCCTCTCGCCGCGCGAGCTGGCCGGGCGGCAGCGCGAGGAGTCGTGGCAGGGCAGGCAGAACAGCGCCGAGCGGTACTGGCGGCGCGTCCTGGCCGACGACCTGACCCACCAGTTCCCGACGCTGCCGCTGGAGAAGACCGAACACCGCGTCCAGGCGACGCTGCACTCGAACCGCCTCGGCGGTTTGGCCGCCCAGGCCGCGAAACAACACGGCGTGTCCGCGCCCGCCGTGCTGCTGGGCCTGGTCGCCGCGGGTCTCGCCGAGCACACCGGGGCCGAGCGGGTCGCGATGAGCGTGATGTCGTCGAACCGCTTCGCCGCCGAGTACCAGCACGTAGTCGGAACGCTGAACCAGCTGATCCCCGTGGTCACCACGGTCGACCACCGCTCGACGCTGGCCGAGCACCTCACCGCGCTGCACTGGGCGAGCGCGAAGGCGTACCGCTCCTCCCTCTACGACCTCGACCGGATCGCGGCCATGGCCGAGGAGGCGAACGCCGCGGGCGAGCACGACTGCTGGTTCAACCACCTGTTCCAGTGCTGGTTCAACTACCTGCAGCTCGACGGCCGGCCGTGCGACGCCGCGGATGAGACCCCCGCCGAGCTGGTGTGGACCCCGGTGGCCCGGCAGTACGGGCAGCCGTTCGACGTGCGGGTCACGGTCAAGGGCGGCCGCACCAGCGTCGCGCTGCGCGCCGACCCGGATGTCGTCTCCGCGCAAGGCATCACCGACATCCTGCGCGCCGTCGCCCTCGGCGCCGAGCGCGCCGCGACCGACCCGGACAGCACCCTGAAGGACCTCTGGAGCGCCCGCGCCGAGCCGCTCGCGCCGACCCTGTTCCCGCCGGTCACCCCGGCGCCACCGAAGTAGCCGATCGAAACCGACGGAAGGAAGCGCATGTTTGCCTGGTGGGGAACGGTTGTAGGCAGGATCCGGTGGTTGATCCTGGTCGGGACAGCCGCGTTCGTCGCGTTCGCCGGGATCTGGGGCACCGGTGTGTTCGACCGCCTCGCCGATGACGGCAGCCTCAGCGACCCGGCCAGCGAATCGCAGCGGATCATCTCGCGCGTGTCCGAGGAGATCGGCCGCACGAACGTCCATCTGATCGCCCTCTACTCCAGCGACACCCTGGACGTGACCGACGCGCGGTTCCGCGACCCGGTCAACGCGGTCGTCGCCGACCTCAAGGCCGACAAGGCCGTCGAGATGGTCACGTCGTTCTACGAGACCAAGGCGCCTTCGCTGGTCTCCACGGACAACAACGCCACCTACGTGCCGATCCGGTTCGTCGCGGGAACCGGAGAGGCGGTCGTCAAGCAGGTCCGGGACCGGTTGGCCATCGAAGGCCTGACCACGCAGATCGGTGGGCAGCTCGCGGTCAACCTGGACATCGACAAGCAGGTCGGCGACGACATCGTGCGCGCGGAGCTGATCGCGACGCCGATCCTGTTGTTGCTGCTGGTGTTCATCTTCGGCAGCGTGGTCGCGGCGAGCATGCCGCTGCTCATCGGCGGCGTGGCCATCCTCGGCGCGTTCACCGCGGTGCGCGGCCTGACGATGGTCACCGACGTGTCGGTGTTCTCGATCAACATCATCACCATTCTCGGCCTCGGCTTGGCCGTGGACTACGCGCTGTTCATGGTGAGCCGCTTCCGCGAGGAACTCGACAAGGGCTACGAGGTGAACGACGCGGTGCGGCGCACCATGGCCACCGCGGGCCGCACGGTCGCGGTGTCCGGTGTCGTCGTCACGCTCGCCCTGTCCGGGCTGATGATCTTCCCGCAGATGCTGCTGCGCTCGATGGGCCTCGGCGGCGCGTCCGCCGTGATCGTCGCGATGCTGACCAGCCTCACCGTGCTGCCCGCCATGCTGGCCGTCCTCGGCCACCGCATCAACGCGCTTCGCCTGCCCTGGCTGCGCAAGCGCAAGATCCCGACGGTGACCGGTGCGGTCGCCACGGCCGCGGCCAAGACCGCCGACAACGGGGTGTGGGCCCGGATCGCGAACAGCGTCATGCACAGGCCGGTGCTCTACACCCTGGGCGTCACCCTGATCCTGCTGCTGCTCGCGGCCCCGTTCACCCGCGTCCAGTTCGGCGGCGTCGACGAACGCGTCCTCCCCCCGGGCACCGAGAGCCGAGTCGTCTCCGAGCGCCTGGCAGCGGAGTTCGACGGCGACGGCGTCGACCCGATCCGAGTCCTGGTCAGCGGCGCTTCCAAGGACACGGCCACCGCGTTCGCCAAGCAGATCGTGGATGTCCCCGGCGTCCGCGCCACCTCGGTCGCGGGCCAGAAGGGCGACTCGACCCTGTTCACGGTCGGCTACGACGGTGCGTCCAACTCCGAGCACGCGCGCGACATCGTGGTCGGTATCCGCGATCTCGCCCCGCCCGCGGGCGCGGAAGTCCTGGTGGGCGGCCCGACAGCGGGTGTCGTCGACCAGGTGAACGGCCTGGGCGAGCGGGTGCCGTGGATGCTGCTGCTGGTCGCGGGCATCACGTTCATCCTGCTGGCCTTGGCTTTCGGGTCGCTGGTGGTCCCGCTCAAGGCGATCGTGATGAACCTCGTGTCCATCGGCGCCGCCTTCGGCGTGGTGGTGTGGATCTTCCAGGACGGCCACTTCGCCAACTTGCTCAACTTCACCCCGACCGGCTACATCGACGCCAGTCAGCCGATCCTGATGCTGGCCATCCTGTTCGGCCTGTCGATGGACTACGAGGTCTTCCTGCTCTCACGCATCCGTGAGCAGTGGGACAACCTCGGCGACAACACGGCGGCCGTGGCCGGCGGCGTCCAGCGCACCGGCGGCATCATCACCTCGGCCGCCCTGCTGCTGTGCGTCGTGGTCGGCGCCTTCGCCACGTCGGGCATCACCTTCATCAAGATGGTCGGCGTCGGCATGCTGGTGGCCCTCGCGGTGGACGCCACCCTGGTCCGCCTGCTGCTGGTGCCCGCGACGATGCGGCTGCTCGGCGGCGCGAACTGGTGGGCCCCGAAGTTCCTGCGGCGCATGTACAGCCGCTACGGCTTCCACGAGTCGGACGACCCGGACGAGCCGGTCGGCGTCAAGCCGGAGCCGGACCTGGTCACCACCCGCTAGGTGAAAATCAGAAAGGCCCAAGTCCGGTGGACTTGGGCCTTTCTGGCGTTCTGGTGGTCAAACCAGCACTTCGAGCGGCGCCGGGTGGCTCAGGAACGCGGTGGGGCTGGCGGTCAGCCCATAGGCCCCAGCCTGGAAGACCGCGACAAGGTCACCGATCTCGGCGGCGGGCAACTCGACATCGTCGCCAAGCAGGTCAAGTGGGGTGCACAGGCAGCCAACGACACTCGCGGTCTCGGTGGCCGCGTCATCGACCCGGTTCGCCACGGCGATCGGGTAGTTCCGCCGGATCACCTGGCCGAAGTTGCCGGACGCGGCGAGCTGGTGGTGCAGGCCGCCGTCCACCACAAGGAAGGTCTTGCCCCGGGACATCTTCCGGTCGACGACCCGGGTGAGGTACACACCCGCCTCCCCGACCAGGTAGCGCCCGAGTTCCACCACGACCCGGGCCTGCGGCATTCGAGCCCGAATCGGACCGCCCACCAACGACGCCAGGTTCTCCCCGATGGGCGCCAGATCCAGTGGCTTGTCCCGAGCCGAATACGGGATACCGAAGCCGCCGCCCAGATTCAGGTACCGCACCGCGACGTCGAATCCCGAAATGAGCTCGACGGTCTTCCGCTGCGCCTCGCAGATGCTTTCGGCATTCAGGTTCTGCGAACCGGCGAACACGTGGAACCCTTGGAAGTCCAAGTCCCCCAGCGTCGACAGCATCTCGGGAATCCGCTCCGAGTCGATGCCGAACTGCTGCGGTCCCCCGCCGAGCCGCATCCCGGACCCGCGCACGCTGAAGTCAGGGTTGACCCGCAGCGCGACCCGGGCGGCGACGCCCAACGTCTCGCTGACGGCACGGACCCGCGTGACCTCGTGCTCGGACTCCAGCTCGACCGTCACCCCGGCCGCGACCGCCTGGGTCAGCTCCGCCAAGGACTTTCCCGGCCCGGCGAAGCTCACCCGAGACGCGGGCATCGGCGTGTCGAGCGCATTGCGAAGCTCGGCGCCGGAAGCCACGTCGAACCCGTCGACCAGCCCACTCATGTGCTGGATCACCGCGGGCATCGGGTTGGCCTTCACCGCGTAGCTCAGGTTGATCTCCGTGGGCAAAGCCGCCCGAACCGTCGCCACCCGGGCGTCGAGCAAGCCACGGTCGTAGGCGAAGAACGGTGTGCTTCCCACCCGCGCGGCGAGCCGCTCGACCTCGATCCCGCCGACCGTCAACCGCCCGTCGACCCGCCCAAACCCTTCGGTCACGACGACAACCTCCGACGCAGTTCGTTGCGGTCGAACTTGCCGTTGCCCGAGCGGGGCAGCTCGCCGAGCACCTCGACGCGGCGCGGGAGCATGTACTTCGGCAAGTCCTTCTCCAGGGACTTCACCAGCGTGTCCGTGTCGCACGGGCCGCCGCCGACCACGAGGACGACGTGCTGGCCGAGCTTCTCGTCGGGCACGCCGAACGCGACCGCTTCGCCCACCAGGCCGGTGGCGTAGGCCGCTTCCTCGATCTCCGTGGGGCTGACCCGGTAACCGGAGGTCTTGATCATGTCGTCGGTGCGGCCGACGAAGAACAGGAAGCCGTCCTCGTCGCGGTAAGCCGTGTCGCCGGACCACACCGCGATCTCCGCGCTGTGCAGCCCCGCGTTGTTGGCACCCCCGGTCGGACAGGGCCTGAAGCGCTCCGCCGTCCGCCGGGGGTCGTTCCAGTAGCCGAGCGCCACGAGCGCCCCGCGGTGCACGATCTCGCCGTGCTCGCCGGGGTCGCACTCGGTGCCGTCCGGCCGCACCACGAGGATCTCCGCGTTGGGGATCGCCCGGCCGATCGAGTCCGGCCTGCGGTCGACCTCGGCGGGGTCGAGGTACGTCGACCGGAAAGCCTCGGTGAGGCCGTACATCAGGTACGGGTCGGCGTCGGGGAAGATCTCCCGCAGCCGGTCCAGGGTGGCTTTCGGCATCCGGCCACCGGTGTTCGCGAAGTAGCGCAGCGCGCGCGTCGACTCCGCGGGCCAGGTCAGGCCGGTGAGCTGCAGCCACAGCGGTGGCACGCAGGTGAGCGCCGTGACGCCGTGGCGCGCGCAGAGGCGAACCACTTCGCGCGGAAGCAGGTAATTGACGAGCACGACGTGCGCGCCCGCGACGAACGCCGTGGTCAGCTGGCTGAAGCCGGCGTCGAAGCTCAGCGGGAGCACCGACAGCACGACGTCGTCAGCGGTGTGGCCGAGGTAGTCGCCGACGCTTTCCGCGCCCGCCAACAGGTTGCGGTGCGAGAGCACCACGCCCTTCGGTCCGCCGGTGCTGCCCGAGGTGTAGAGGATCGCGGCGACATCCGCGTCGATCACGGCGACCGACGCCTCGGCCGGGCCGTGCAGGTCCGCCCAGGCGGTGACCGCCGGGTCGGGTTCGTCGAGGTCGCCGACCAGCACGATCTCGCGCACTGACGCGGAATCCTTGAGTTCGGCTGACAGCGTCCGGCACCGCTCTGGGGTGGTGATCAGCACGGCCGCGGCGCAGTCGGCCACGATGTAACCCACCTGCGGGGCCTTGAACACCGGGTTGACCGGGACGATGACACCACCGGCCGCGGACACCGCGAACAGGGCGACGACGGTCTCGATCCGCTTGTCGAGGTACACCACCACCCGTTCGCCACGGCGCAACCCGAGCTTGCGCAGACCCGCGGCGACGCTGTCGACGCGGGCACGCAGTTCGCCATAGGTGACGGTCTCGTCTTTGAAGGTGACCGCCGGGTGGTCCGGGTCGCCACACCGCGGCAGGTCGTCGAGTCGAGTCGGCATCGGCGGTCCTCAGGCCACGAGCGTGGACAGCGTCCGCCACAGCGAGCCGACGGTCGCGAAGGTCTCCTCGTTGAGGATGTCGTCGGGCAGTTCGACGTCGTAGCTGTTCTCGATGTCGGCCAGCAGGGCCACGATGCTCATCGAGTCCAGGCCGAGGCCGCCCAGGTCGCTCGCCGCCGCCAGGTCACCGGAATCGGCGTACGGCAAATGCGGCCGAAGAATGTCCTGGAATTTGTCGGGGATTTCGGATGCGGACAAAGTCTCACCTCTGATTTGGCGCCGGGCCGACTGTGCGAACAACACGGCGAAAACAGCTCGCCCGCCCTAGATTCGCCGACGCCGGAACACCCCGTCAAGACGTGCATTTACCTGGCCGGTGGCCATTATCGCCGTCCGCTACCTGCCACCGGCCCACCCGTTGTCCGGCCATCCCACACCCGCGATTATCGAGTGTGTTCGCGACGAACGACAAGGCGGGCAAGCAAAGCAGCCGGAGGAGTTTTATTCCATTCATTGCCAGGCCGATTGGGAGATGATCGCCATGGATCCGATTCAAGCCGTGCTCGTCGGCGGACCCGCCGAACTGTCCGACGACCGCGTCCGCGAGGTCGCGGGGCTGGCCGAGGAGATCAAGCTGCCCAGATGCGGCGGCTACGAGCACTTCAGGTACTCGGGCGAATCACGCGACCTGCACGGGTCCTCCCTCGCCGTCTTCGAATGGTCCTACCGAACCAAGATCGCGGAGTAGCTGTGAAGAGCGCACACCTTTGCTGGGGCCAGCGTTACATCTGGCTGCGACACCACCACATGCCCGCGCACGCCCGGCATGAGGCGCACATCGTCCTCAGGTTCGACATGCCGCCCGGTGTCACCCTCGCGATGGTCCGCGCGACGCTCAACTACCTGGTGCGCAGGCACGAGGCGCTGCGCACCACGTACCACTTCGACGCCGACCGGGACCCGGAGCAGCGGGTCCACCCGCCCGCCGCGGTCCCGGTCGTGCAGGTGACGGCGGAGCGCGACGGCACCTCGACCCCGGCCGAGGTGGTCGAGGAACTGAGCTCGACGGAGTTCGACCTCGCCGTGCAGTGGCCGATCCGTGCCTGCCTGATCACCGCGGGCGGGGCGCCGAAGCAGCTGGTGCTGGTGCTCAACCACATGGCGTTCGACGCGTGGACCGTCGACCGGTTCGAGCGGGAGTTCGAAGCCCTCGGCGCCGGTCTCGCCGCGCGCAGGCCCGCGGTCCTCGAACCGATCCGGCACCAGCCCACGGACCTCGCCCGGTGGGAGTCCTCCGCCGAAGCCCTTGCGGCCAAGGAGAAGGCGCTCGTCCACTGGCGTGGAGAGTTCGCCGAGCTGTCCACCGACCTGTTCGCCGCACGCCGCGGGCCTGGTGATGAACCTGCCGCGCGGAGTGCGTCACTCACCTCGCCCGCGATGCTCGCCGCGTGCCGCCGGATCGCCGACCGGCACACGGTGTGGCCGTCGCTGGTCCACGTCGCGGTGTACTCGATGGTGATGGCCGTTTACACCGGCAGCGCCGAGGTCGCCCACCTGTCGTTCTCGGGCAACCGTGAAGCCACCGCCTACGCCGACGTCATGACCTGCATGTTCTCGCCGCTGCTGCTGCGGGTCGACTGCGGGGACAACCCGCCGTTCTCCGACGTGCTGCGCAGCGCCGCCACCCGGTTCCGATCGGCCCAGGACAACGCGGCCGTGCCGTACGACGAACTCGTGGAACTGTCGTCCCGCGAGAGTTCCCGGCGCGGCGAGGTGGTGCGCACGGGCTCGGAACTCAACTTCCTCAACCACGGCGCGCACGTCTCCAAAGCCCGCCGGACGAAGTTCGCCTGGAACCCGACGCCGTCGGCGTGGGCGGAGTACGGCGCCGACACGTTCTTCCGGATCTACGAGTTGCAGGACGCCGTCGTCATCGGGCTCAACGCCGCGTCCACGGTCATGGACGCCGACGCCGTCGAGAAGTTCTTGCGCGCGTACGAATCCGTGCTCGTGGCGCTCGACGATCCGGCGAGCGACCTCCGGCTCGACGAGGTGGCCGGGATGATCGGGTTCGAGCCCGCCCCGACGACTCGGGCGCTTGAGGTCGAGACCGCCACGGCGCAGGCGGATGCCGCTCTGGCGCTCGCGGCGGCGGTCGGTCAGGCGAACGGACTCGACGAGGTCCGGCTGTCGGAGAGCTACACGGTGGCCGGTGGCCGAGTCCTGCGGATCCCCCGGGTGCTCGCGCTGCTCGCCGAACAGGGCTGGACCGGGCTGTCGCTCCAGCAACTCGCCGCCGGGACCCCGCTGTCAGCCCTGGCGGCGCGGTTGACCGCGGTCATGGTGGGCGCCTAGTTCACCAGGCACTTCTGGGCTGCCTGAACGCCTGCCTGGAAACGGCTTACCGCGTGGAGGTCGCTCATCAGCGCGGCGATGTGGCGGCGGCACGTCCGCACGGACATGCCGAGCTTGCGGGCGACCACCTCGTCGGTGAATCCCTTCGCCATCAGACAGGCCACTGTCTGCTGCAGTTCGTCGGCCACCTCGGCGTACCCGGATTCGAAGCTCTCCAAGGGAGTCGCCGAATCCCACAGGTGGTCGATCACGGCCAGGAGGAACTCGACGACCTCGTCGTGGCGGACCCGCGAAGCGCTCGCCTCGGCCGCGCCGTCGCCCAGCAGGACCGCCGACGACCGGTCGAAGACGGCCGCGGCCCGCGGGATGTGGCTGGCGGTGCGGACGACGGCACCCGCGTCGATCAGCTTCTTGATCTTCACCCGGGTGGCGAAGTCGGTGCGGCTCTTGTGCCCGCAGACCACCCGAACCGCGACTCCCCGGCTCAGCAGCCGATCGCACACGCCCATGAAGTCGTCGAAGTCGTCGGTGTCGACCGTGCCCGACAGCAGGACCAGCATCTCCTCCCGGCACGCGTCGCTCGCCACCTTCAGCAGCCCGCGAACCTCCATCGTCCCGGAGACGCTCTCCACCGACGCGCTCGCCGCGCCCCGCAGGCCCGTGTGGACATAGTCCTGTCGGAACACGTCCGTCCGCTCGCGGATCTGCGCGATGAGCTCGCGGCGCTGGTAGATCTCGCGTTCCATCGGGGACACCAGCAGCGCCGCCGCCACCTCGGGGTCGACCGGCACCAGCCTGCGGTCCGGGTCGACCCGCAGCAGCCTGCTCTCGATCAGGTGGTTCACCGTCGCGTTGACCTCGTGGACCGTGAGCGCGAGATCCACCGCCGCCTGCTCGACCGACTCGATCGCCCCTCGGCGCGTGGCGTAGCGGTAGACATCGATCAGGTGGGCTCCGACGAGCGGCGTGATTTCGGGTCGTAACGCGGTCACCGAGTTCATGACGTACCTTCCAGGTCGACCTGACGAACATCCGGAACGCCCCCGGACGTTCGAACACCGCTCTACTTCATCGTGATCAGCCGGGGCGTTCAAGGAACCTGCATCTTGCTGCAGCGGTCGATTTTCCTTACATACCAACAGTTTCCGCGAAAACAGCACGGAGAGTCGCACCGGCTGACCCGGCGCGACTCTCCGTGCTGTGATGTGAATCGGTGTCTACTTCAGCGTCCACTTCGGTGCGTTACACGAGTCCGAGCTGGACGGCGCGCACCCCCGCCTGGAACCTGCTGCGGGCCCGCAGACCGACCATCGCCCCCGCGACGTCGTTGCGCACCGTGCGCACACTGACCCCGATCCGGCGCGCGATGGCGTCGTCGGTCAACCCCTCGGCCAACAGCCGCAACACCATCTTCTTGCGCGCGTCGCACGAGCTCTCACCGGCATCGGCCCCACCGATCTCCGATTCGATCCCATTGCGCCACAACCGGTCCCCGATCAGGCTCAGCGAGCCCAACACCCGGTTGAGTTGAACCAGCCCGGCCCGGCCATCGTCATCGTGGACGATCGCGGCGGCACGGTCCACAAGGGTCGCCCGGATCGGCACATGGTCGACCACCCGCGGCGCGGACCGCCGGACCGCCAGCCACTTCGCGTGCGCGGCCGCGGCAGGCTCCTCGAGGACCTTGGAGCTCCACACCGCCCGCAGCTTCGCACCGCGGCGCAGCACCGCGTCCGCGACCAGGCGGGAGAACTCGAAAGACCCGGCCGTGAAGACCGGAACCAGCTGCATGACCTCGCCTTCGACGGTGGCCGCCATCTGCTCGACGAACGCCGCCGCGTCGTCGCACCCGTCGAACCGGGTGCGCTCGCCGGGCAACCGGCCCGCCGTCCGGTAGAGCAAGTCCGCGCTGGACTCGAAGGCGGTCTCGGTCATCCGACCCCACCACACTCGCGACCCGTTCTTAACTCTGGGCAATCACTCATCTCGGCCCCTCCGCCCTGACCTGTGACCCCGGTCACTTCATTACGCCCGTCATCAAGGCTATGACCGTGTGAGTCATGGTGTCAATGACTGGGTGAAAGTGCATCCTAAGGTCACCTACCAGTGACTTGACCGTCATCTAGGACTTCACGCAGGTGGTTGCCGCAGTAATAGGGGTTCACCGGCCCACTGCTGGCGACCCGTCGTCAGTAAACCAGCCGCCCGCGTCTTCCAGGTTGCTTGACAGGGGTAATTAACGCGCTCCACGCCGGGCCGCCCTCACGGGTTCACGAGAGGTCCACCTGGGACAAACCGCGCGCCGAGGCGCTCAGGACGAGCGCAGCTCGTCGATCTCGCGCCACACCTCGGCGGCGACCCGATAGGCGGCGAGTTCCTCGCCGAGACGCGCGGCGGCGCGCAGCGCGTCCACGGCCTCCTCGGTGCGGCCGAGGCGGTGGAGGGCCCGGCCGCGGGTGCGCCGCAGCCGCAGGAGATCCGCGGCCGCGAGGCCCTCCGGTTCCTCCTCGGACAGCTCCAGTGCCCGCTCCGACTCCCCGCGCGCGAGCGCGTACCGGGCTTCGATGCTGACCAGTTTCGCTTGGTCGCCAGCGGAATCGGCCAGTTCCAGCGCCGACCGCATCCAGTTCACGTACTGGTCCACTTCGGACAGCTCGGCGTCGGCGTCGAGCAGCACCGACGCGGCGGCGCTGGCGAAGCGGCCCCACTCCCGGATCGAGGTGCCCGGCTGGGCGAGCATGTCCTTGGCCTGCCGCACGTGCCGCTCGGCTCGCTCGCCGACACCGAGTCGGGCGAAGGCGACCGACGCGGCCCAGTGGGCGCGCCCGAGGACCGTGCGGCTGCCGAGCTTCTCCGCGCAGGCCAGCATCCGGTCGACCAGGGTCGGGATCTCCCCGGTGTCGCCGGAGTCGACCTTGACCGAGATCAGCACGCCCAGCGCGCGGACATTCTCGCCGGTGTTGGCGAGTTCGGTGTCCGGCAACGCTTCCATGGCGCGGGTCGCGAGGACCATGGCCTCGGCCATGTGCCCGCAGTCGCGGGCGGCGGCGGCCTTGTCCAGCCGCAGCTTCACCATCAGCTCGGGCACCCCGACCTGGTCGGCCACGGCGACGAGGTCGTCGAGCAGCGCGTAGCGGGCCTGGTGGTCCGCCCGCAGGACCAGCACGTCCTGCAGGGCGATGCCGCGTTCGACCACGGCGGACGGCACGCCGTCGCGCACAGCCGAGTCATAGGCGCTCTGGTACCGGTCGCCCGCGTCGTCGAGGTCACCGAAGTCGAGCGCGCTGCGGGCGAGGATGTCGAGCACCAGCGTGCGGTTGGCCTCCGGGCCCGGCTCGGTCTCCTTGATCGGCAGGACCGCGTCGGCCACCAGGGCCTCAAGATGCACGTCGAGCGCCCGGGCTATCTGCAGGACCACCTCGAGGGTGGGCACCCGGGCGCCGGTCTCGAGCAGCGAGATGTAGCTCGGATTCACCACGTCACCGGCCACGTCCCGCTGCGACAGCCCGCGCTCCTGACGCAACTGGCGCAACCGGCGACCGAACTCCGGCTGCTGGACCCCGACGATGCTCACACGCCCGACCTCGAGTCTCATGACTGATACGCCAGTCAATTACCTATCTAGAGTCAACTAGCTTGCAGGAAAGTCAACGTAGCATAACTGCAGTCGACCCTTTGTGAGGGCGCACTGCCTGCTGTCCGAATGTCGGACAACCGCGAGCGGACTACGCGGCCCGCCACGGCCAGTCGTCCGGCCCACCCGCGAGGTGACCCGCGGAAGTGTCGCGCGCGGCCGTGGCGTTCGATCCCCCCTCACCCGCGACGGGTGCGGCGGCACTGGCCACGGCCACCGCTAACATCCCGACCAGCAGGGCGCTGATGAGCTTGCTTCCGGTGGAGTCATTGGCTGCGGCGATCTTGTTTACTCTCGTCATGACTCAGGTTTAACGCACTCGATGTGAGCCACACAACAGCGGTGCAGGATCAGGCAGCCCCTGACCCGGATCGACCATGCCGCCCGCCCGCTGTGGTAGACCGCGCTAGTGCTAGCCGTTGACGCCGGCGAGGGCGAAGAACTCCTGGCGAGAGCGGGCATCCTCGCGCAGCGCGCCCTGCAGGGCCGACGTCACGGTCCGAGCACCGGCCGCACGCACCCCGCGCAGGGACATGCACTGGTGCTCGGCCTCGATCACCACACCCACGCCCTTGGGCTCCAGGTGATGCTGGAGCCAGTCCGCGACCTGCTTGGTCAGGCGTTCCTGCACTTGCAGGTCACGAGCGAACAGTTCGACGACTCTGGCCAGCTTGGACAGGCCGAGGATGCGTTCACCGGGTAGATAGCCGACGTGGGCGACGCCTTGGAAGGGCAGCAAATGGTGCCGGCACAGCGAGTGCACTGGGATGGCCTTGGCGAGCACCAGTTCGTCGTATCCCTCGTCGTTGGGGAACGTCGTCAGGTTGAACTCGCGTGGGGTCAGCAGCTCGGCGTACGCGTGGGCGACGCGCCTCGGCGTGTCCGCCAAGTGCTCGGCTGCCGGGTCCCGACCCAAGGCGACCAGGAGATCGGACACCGCCCGCTGAGCGGCGGGCAGGTCGATGCCTTCGCGTCCGTGGACCACCCGACGCCGACGGTGCTCGTCGAGTTGATCGGTCAGTTCGGGGAGGCTCATGCGGTCCGCCCTCGGTGCGCGGGCGTGTAGCGGACCGCGAGGCGGGACAGGGCGACCGCCCCGACGAACAGGCCGAAGTCGCGCAAGGCGATGTCGTAGAAACCAGGGAACGACACCAGGTTCACGATGATCCCCGCCAGCCAGGCCGCCACAAGCAGGCCGCCGAACCTGGGGGCCACGGCGACCACGATGCCCGCGAGGATCTCGACCACCCCGACGCCGTACATCGCCTGCTGAGCCGTGCCGGGAACGATGCCGTCGATCCATGGCGCCAGGTAGCGCGGCCAGTCGACGAGCAGGTTCAGGAACTTGTCGAGCCCGAACAGGATGGGCGCGACGGTGAAGACCGTGCGCAGCAACAAGAACGACTGATAGCCGGGGTCCGACAGCACGCCGGGACCCTCGGTCGCGGCGGCAGGCGTTTCGGTGGCCATGACTCCTCCTTCTATCGACAACTCGTGTTAACGTTAGAGCGTGGCCAGCAATTTAGTCAATATGGATTGGTTTTAGAAATGGGAGAGTCCTGGGACGCCCGGGTGTCAGCCGTGGCCGCACTCGACGAGCCCACCCGCCGACGGCTCTACGACTTCGTCGCGCGCCAGGCGGCGCCGGTCAGCCGGGACGAGGCAGCGGCGGCCGCGGACCTGGCTCGCACCACGGCGGCGTTCCATCTCGACAAGCTGGCCGAGGAAGGCCTGCTCGAGGTGGTGCACGAACGTCGCACCGGCCGCAGCGGGCCCGGGGCCGGCCGGCCGTCGAAGCTCTACCGGCGCTCAGGCAGGCAGATCGACGTCTCGCTGCCGGACCGGCGGTACGAACTGGCCGGACACCTGCTCGCCGCCGCCCTGCAAGAGGCGGACGGCACGGGCGAGTCACCGCGAAGCGTGCTCGCCAAACGGGCCCGCGAACTCGGCCACGACCTCGGCGAGACGGCGCGGGCCGCCGAGCCCGAGGGCAGCCGCGACGCGGTGCTGCGGGTGCTGGAGTCGTACGGCTTCGAACCTCGGGCCGCGGACACCGCGATAGTCCTCGGCAACTGCCCGTTCCATAGCCTGGCCAAGCGGCACACGGAACTGGTGTGCGGCATGAACGTCTGCCTGATCGACGGACTCCTGCACGGGCTCGCCGTCACGGACCTGACCGCCGGCCTGCACCCCGAGCCGGACCACTGCTGCGTGCGCGTCGACCCCGCCTAATTAGGCGCAATGCCGGTCGCTTATGCCTCAGGGGGTGCGCACGATCACGGAGGTTTCCGTGTCCACGCCCGGCACCACGACGGTCTCGCACGGAACGCCGGTGACCTCGCAGCGGAGGAGGCCTCGGCCGCTGTGTCCGTTCACCAACACGACTTCCGCGCTCTCCCAACCGCACTCATGAGGGCGTCATGACCACGCTCGAAGACCGGCTCCGGTCCGCACGCGCCCAGGGGCGCAAGCTGCTCGTCCCCTACGTCACCGGCGACATCACCGACGACTGGACCCGCTACCTCACCGCCTACCAGGACGCGGGGGCCGACGCGGTCGAGATCGGGCTGCCGTTCTCCGACCCGATGCTCGACGGCGGCACCATCCAGGAAGCCTCGGATCGCGCGCTCGCGGGCGGGGCAACGGCCGACCGGATCCTCGCCGATCTTGCCGAGACCGACCTGACCATCCCGCGCGTCGTCATGACGTATACGAATCTCGTGCTGCGCCAAGGAGTCGAGACCTTCTGCGGCAAGCTGCGCGACGCGGGCGTGGCCGGACTCATCGTGCCGGACCTCCCGCTCGGCGAGGTAGGTGGACTCGAGCGCGCCGCCGCGGCGTCCGGAGTGGACTTGGTGCTCCTCGCGGCGCCGTCCACCGCACCGGAGCGGCTGCGCGAGATCGGCGAGCGCAGCCGGGGTTTCGTCTACGCCGTCAGCGTGATGGGCACGACCGGCGAGCGGGACCAGTTCGCGGAGTCCGGGCTCGCCCTCGCCCGGACGCTCAAGGCCGTGACCGACCGGCCGGTGTTGCTAGGCTTCGGCGTCTCGCGCCCCGATCACGCGGTGCGGGCAGGCCGCGCGGGCGACGGCGTGGTCGTCGCGTCGGCGCTGATGCGCCGGGTGCTCGACGGCGCGGGTCCGGCCGAGGTGGGCGCGCAAGTGCACGCCATGCGCACCGAACTCGACCGGAGTGCCGATGAACCAACAGGCTCCACGTGAACCCAAGTACCACGCGATCGCGGCCGACCTGGCCGCGAAGATCCGCTCGGGCGCGTACCGGCCGGGCCAGGCGCTGCCGTCGCAGCGGGACCTGAGCGCGGCCTACGGCGTCACGATGATGACGTTGCGGCAGGCACTTCGGGTGGTCGAGGACGACGGCCTGGTGTCCCAGCAGCCTGGGCGGGGAACCTTCGTCACCGAGCCGCGTGCGGCCTACCAGCTCGACTCGCTGCGCGGTCTCGCGGAGGACCTGCGCGAGCAGGGTCACACGGTGCGAACCGAGGCCCGGGCGCCCGCCGAACTCGGCGCGGGCCGCGCCCTGCGGATCGAACGGGTCCGGCTCCTCGGGGACCGGCCCGCGGTGCACCAGGTGTCCTGGGTTCGGCAGCCCTATGGGTCGTTGGTTCGCGGAGTCGACTTCACCCAGGTTTCGCTCTATGCGGCGCTTTCCGAGCACGACGTGGTCGTGCACCGGGCGACCGAGCGGTTGCGGCCCGCCGTCCTCGACACCGAGATCGCCGCCCTGCTGGGACAGCCCGAGGGTGTGCCGGTGTTCGTCAGCGACCGGGTCACGTATGGGATGGACGGTGACCCGGTTGTCGTCGACCAGGCGACCATCCTCGGTGACGCCATGGAAGTCCGGGCCGAACGCGCGGCCACGGGCCTGTCTTTGCGGTGGACGAGCAACGTCGAACACGGGTGACCGCGGCGCTGCCAGTCAATGATCGACCAACCACGCGCACGGCCAAGAATACGCCAACCACCTGCGAGGCGACTTGACCGTGCCGACCCGATTGGTTAGACAACTCGGGAGACGTTTGCGGGGGCATCGCGGCGGGGTACAGATCGGACCATGGCCTCAACGGTCGAGCGATGGAGGTCAGACGAGGTCGATGACCGCTTCCGAGGGATTTGCGCATCCCGCACTCTTCTACCGCGGTGCCGACGAGTACCTCGACGGGACGCTGCCCTTCATCCGAGCGGCGCGGGCCGCGGGCGAGCCGGTCGCCGTGGCCGTGCCCGGCCCCAACCTCAAGCTGCTGCGCGACGCGCTGGGCGCGGACGCCGACGAGGTGCGGATGCTCGACATGACCGAGGCGGGCCGCAACCCCGGCCGCATCATCGCCACCGTGCTGCGGGCCTTCGCCGACAGCCACCCCGACCGGCCGGTGCGCATCATCGGCGAACCGATCTGGGCGGACCGCTCCGACCTTGAGTACCCGGCCTGCGCCCAGCACGAAGCGCTGATCAACCTGGCCTTCACCGGCCGGGACGCGACCATCCTGTGCCCCTACGACACTGAACAGCTCGCCCCCTGGGTGATCGCCGACGCCGAGGCCACCCACCCGGTCCTGATCGACGCCGGTGGCACCCGGGCGAGCACGCGGTACGCGCCCCTCGACATCGTCGACCGGTACAACCAGCCGCTGCCCGAGTTCGACCAGCCGGTCGAGATCCTGGTCGAGGGACCCGACCTGACCGGCGCCCGCATCCTCACCCGCGAGCACGCGGGCCGCGCGGGAGTGCGGGCAGAACGCGTCCCGGACGTCGAACTCGTGGTCACCGAACTGGCCACCAACAGCCTCCTCCACGGCGGCGGCACCGCGCGGATCCGGCTGGGCGCCAGCGGGCGCCACTTCGTCTGCGAAGTCCGCGACACCGGCCGCCTCACCGACCCGCTCGCGGGCAGGCACCCGTCGCTGCCGGGGCAGTCGGGCGGCCGCGGCCTCCTGCTCGTCCACCACGTCAGCGACCTGGTCCGCACCCGGACCGAGGTCTCGGCCACCACCATCCAGGCATACTTCCGAGTCGGCGCGTGATCGCCGCGGCCTGCGGTTGGGTGGTGCCATGGACCGCCGCGCGACCGATCCGCTGACCGAGTACCTCGCCGAGTTCGACGAACCCACCGGCTACGTCGACTTCGCCCGGTTCGGGCCACCCGGCCACTCGGTGGTCGCCACCTCCGAGTCGCTGCTGCGGCGCGCGGCGCAGGCCGGACCCGACACGGTGGACGAGCTGATGGGCGAGGAACACCAGGCGAAGGCGGCGGCGGCCCGACTGTGCGGCACCAGCCGACCAGGTGGTGCTCGTGCCGAACACCAGCCTCGGCTTGGTCCAGGCGGCGTTCGGGTGCCGTGGGGAGGTCCTGGTGCCCGCGAGCGACTTTCCGTCCAACACCTATCCGTGGGCGCGGGCTCAGGACGTGGGTCGGGTTCAGGTCGACTGGCTTCCCGGAACCGTTACACCACAAGGGGTCGCTGAGGCGCTGACGGCGCGCACCACGGCGGTGACGGTCAGCGCTGTCGACTTTCGGACCGGGTACCGCATGGACTTGGCCGTGTTGCGTGACATCGTGGGCGATCGGCTGTTGATTGTGGACGGTATTCAGGGCTTTGGGGCGGTCTCCTCGGCTTGGTCGGCGGCGGATGTGCTTGTCGTTGGTGGGCAGAAGTGGTTGCGGGCGGGGTGGGGAACCGGGTTCGCGGTGTTGTCGGATCGGGCGCTTGATCGGTTGGAGCCGTTGGTGTCGAGTTGGACTGGAGCGGTTGAGCCGACGTTGTTCGACGATCGGCTGCATTCGGCTGCCGAGGGTGCTGCTCGGTGGAACATCACCAACTTGAGCCCAGTTACTTCGGGGGCGTTGGCTCGGGCGCTTGAGTTGGTGGAAAGTGTTGGGGTTGCGGCTATCGAGTCTCGGATCATGGCGTGTGTCGGGGCGCTGGCGGAGGTTGTCCAGTCGGCGGGTGGGCGGGTTCGCGCTCAGGGGGCGAACATTCTGACGTTTGCCACCGGGGATGTTCAGGGGGCTGGTGCTGCCTTGCGTGATGCTGGGGTTGCGGTGACTGTTCGTGGGGATCATGTTCGGCTTTCGCCGCACGCTTCTACGAGTCTGGAGACTGTGTCGGCTGTTCGTGCTGCGCTTGCTTAAGGCTGGTGCTGAAGGCTGCGTCGAAGGCTGCGGTGGGTGGGTCGAAGACCAGGTTTCGTACGTACGTCACCGCTTCCTGCGCGCCCCTTAGTCGGTCCATGCCCGCGTCCTCCCATTCCACTGAGATCGGGCCGCGATAGCCGATGGTGTTGAGGGCTCGGAAGCAGTCTTCCCAAGGCACGTCACCATGTCCGGTGGAGACGAAGTCCCAGCCTCGGCGGGGGTGGCCCCATGGCAGGTGGGAGCCGAGCCTGCCGTTGCGGCCGTCGAAGCGTTTGCGGGTGTCCTTGCAGTCGACGTGATAGATGCGGTCGGCGAAGTCGAGGATGAAAGCGACCGGGTCGAGGTCCTGCCAGACGAAGTGCGACGGGTCCCAGTTCAGACCGAAGGCCTCGCGGTCGCCGACCGCGGCCATGGCGCGTTTCGTGGTCCAGTAGTCGTAGGCGATTTCCGAGGGGTGGACTTCGTGGGCGAAGCGGACGCCCACTTCGTCGAAGACGTCCAGGATGGGGTTCCATCGGCGGGCGAAGTCGGCGTAGCCGTCTTCGATCACGGACTCCGGGACTGGCGGGAACATCGCGACGTACTTCCAGATTTTCGAGCCGGTGAAACCGACAACGGTGTCCACCCCGAGTTTGGCCGCCGCCCTGGCTGCGTTGGCCATGTCTGCGGCGGCGCGTTGGCGGACGCCCTCCGGGTCCCCGTCGCCCCAGATGTGGGTGGGGAGGATTCCCTGGTGGCGGAAGTCGATCGGGTCGTCGCAGATGGCCTGGCCGACCAGGTGGTTGGAGATCGCGAAGACCTTGAGACCGTGGCGGTCGAGTTGGGCGAGTTTGGCCTCGACGTAACCGTCCTCGCCGACCGCGCGGTCGACCTCGAAGTGGTCGCCGGAGCAGGCGATCTCCACACCGTCGTACCCCCACTTCGCCGCGAGTGCGCACACCTCGTCGAAGGGGAGGTCGGCCCACTGGCCGGTGAACAGGGTGATCGGGCGGCTCATCGGGCGAACTCCTTCACGGGAATGCCTTGCAGGGACAGCAAAAGGTGACGGACATCGGTGGCATCGATCCGGCCGTCGCGTTCGACGGCGGCGGGGACGACCGGGTCGGAACACAACAGCACCGGCCCCTCCGACGGGTTGTCGGGCAGCCTGCCGTGCGTGCCGCGCACACACGACGGGTCGAGGGGGACGGCCTTCATCGTGTACCGCAGGCCCAGTTTCTTGCGGGCCAGCGTCACCCCGGCCTTCGCCTTGACGAACGAGTCCGCTGGGTCGAAGAAGAGCTCAGCCGGGTCGTAGCCGGGTTTGCGGTGGATGTCGACGCCGCGGGCGAAGTCCGGAGCCCGGTTGTCGTCGTTCCAGTAGTAGTAGGTGAACCACGCGCCCGGCTCGGCGATGGCGACGAGTTCGCCGGACCGCTCGTAGTCGAGCCCGATGCCCGCCTGCGCCTCGCGGTCGAACACGGTGTCGACGCCGGGCAGTTCGCCGAGGATCGCCCGCACCCGCGGCACGTCGGCCGGGTCGGCCACGTACACGTGCGCGAGTTGGTGGTCGGCGACGGCGAACGCCCGCGAGGTCCACGGGTCGAGGTATTCCATGCCCGCCTGGGGGTAGACCTGCAGCAGGCCCTCGGCTCGCAACTCCCGGTTGATGTCCACGGGTTTGCGCGCCGGGGTGATGCCGTACTCGGACAGCGCGACGACCGTGGCGCCCGCCGCCTCGGCGTCGGCGAGCAGTGGGGCGATCGCGGCGTCGACGTCGCGGGCCGCGGCGACCGCCTGCGGCGAGTGGGGGCCGAACCGCTGCAGGTCGTAGTCGAGGTGTGGGACATAGACCAGCAGCAGGTCGGGCCGGTCCTCGGCGAGGATCTTCCGGGCCGCGCCGACGATCCACCGGCTCGACACGATCGACGCCGTCGGACCCCAGTACTGGAACAGCGGGAACGCACCTGACCGCGCGCGTCGGTTGTCGACGTGATCCGCCCGCCCAGGTCATAGGCCGTGGTGGAGCGACCCGCGTCAGGGTCGACGGTCGCCGTCTGCGCGGAGCGTTCTCTTAGGACAGTCCCGACCCGTCCACGAGAGAGCGAAACGACATGAGCACCCAGACCTGGCGGCGCGGCGCGGCGGCCGTGGTCGCGGCCATCGCCACGATCACGTTCGCGACTCCGGCGCACGCCGTCGGGCCCGATGTCGCCGACGCGGTCGAAGTCTTCGAGCGCGACGTGTTCGAGATCGTCGGCTCGACGCTGCGAAACCCGACCGCCGCGACCGATCCCGCAGCCCGGCTGTTCAGCAACAGCGGTGTGTCCCTGGAGCGGACGTGGGGGCAGTGGTCGGCCGCCGCGGCGACCTCCGTCGTGCGGAGCACAGGTGGGCGCACGGCCCGCACCGATGTGCGGCTCGGCTTCACCGGACTCGTCCCGAACGGGGTGTACTCGGTGTTCTGGGGCACCCTGACACCCGACTCCGAAAACCCCCTCTGCCCGGGCGTCGAGCGGGACCTTGGCGCTGCCCAGTGTCGACCCCGCCCAAACACCCGACGCCTCGTCGTTCATCGCGGCCGGTGACGGCACGGCGGCGTTCCGCGGCAAGCTCGACGGATCGCTGCTGGACTCGGCGGCGCAGGTGTTCTTCAGCCTGGTCTACCACTTCGACGGCAAAGACCTACGGCCCACTGCCCAACGCGGGCGAATTCCAGACCCAGGGCGAGACCCTGCCGCAGCAGCTTCGGCGAGGACGCGATGCGCCACCTCCTCATCCTGCAGAAGTGGTGACCGGGTATTTCGGTCCTAGTGAGGGGCCGCCGAACGGCGAAGTATTCCGGTGGCCTGTGCTGCCGGGCCGAAGCGGCCGAGCGACAAGCGCAGGCCGGCGACCGTAGGAGTTTTCCATGGCAGACCTGAAGATCAGCGGAATGGAGCGGACCGGTGAGGTCCGCCAGTTCCGGGACCACGGCAAGATGGTGTTGGGCACGGCAGGCGGCATGACCCTCGGCAAGGGCATGTTCGAGCCGGGCTGGCGCTGGTCGGAGGACGTGAAACCCTTGGCGGGCACCGACTCCTGTCAGGTGCACCACCTCGGCTACATCCAGTCCGGCGCCATGGCCATCCGGCTCGACGACGGCCGCGAGTTCGAGGTGCACGCCGACGACCTCGTCGACATCCCGCCGGGACACGACGCGTGGGTGATCGGTGACGAGACGTGCGTGATGCTCGACGCCTCGCCGGAGGCCACCGGATACGCGACCGGAGCCGCCCAGCGCGTGGCGCCCTACGCCGACGACAACGTCGCGGCCGTGCGCGCGGGCTATGCGGCGTTCAACAGCGGGGACATCCCGACCCTGATGTCGATCCTCGCCAAGGACTGCGTGCAGCACGTGCCGGGCAACAGCCAGTTGGCGGGTGAGTACAAGGGCGTCGACGCGGTGCTCGGCTACTACGGCAAGCTCGGCGAGCTGACCGACGGCACCTTCCGGGTCGACCTCATCGAGGTCCACAGCGACGGCAAGAGCCACGTCTGCGCCATCCACCAGGTGACCGCGACCCGCAATGGCGTCACCCGGGTCAGCCGTGGGTCGCTCCTGTTCACCTTCTACGGCGGCCACGCCACGGACCTGCTGGAACTGCACGGCGACCAGGCCGGTGACGACGCGTTCTTCTCCTGAGACCCATTTGAAAGCGGGCCCGTCCGACACCGGTCGGACGGGCCCGCCTCCACCGCGTCAGTATCCGAGCGGGAACAGTTCGGCCGCCGAGGCCCACGGACCGCGGCCACCCGCCTCGGTGAGCACCCGCACCCGCACATAGCGGGCCGCGGTCGGCCAGAAGCGGACGGTCTTGGTCGTCGCGTCGTCGGCGAAGGTGCCCGATGAGACCCTGGACCACGTGGTCCCGTCGGTGCCGAGGTCGATCTCGTAGCCGCCGAAACGCCCGTTCGCGCCGCCGTCCTGGCGGGGCACGTAGGTCAGACCGATGACGGTCCGCGCGCTGCCGAGGTCCAGCCGGATCTCGTGGGGCGGCTGCGCGGGCGAGGTCGACCACCGGGTGTGCCAGATCGTCGACGTGGTGCCGTCGACGGCATTGCGGGCCGCCCCGTTCTCGGCCGTCGTCTCCTCACTGCTGACAAAGGACACCACAGTGGACAGTCGACCGGAACCCATCACCGGGTCGCTCTTGCTCGCCGCACCCGTCTCCATGTGCCCCGCGAAGCGCCGCAGGAAGCCGTCTTTGGTGTCCGCGGTCGCCGTCAGGTCGTACCAGTGGTGGGTTCCGGTCACGGTGAAGTAGTCCTCGACCACCGCGTTCACCGCGACCGGATAGGTCCACGGCCCGCCCGAGCGGTTGCCGACGGCGACCTTGACCACGCAGGCCGCCGACCCGGTGTTGGTCATCCTCAGGTACACCCGTCCCTCGGAAGGCGCGTAGCGCAAGGTGACCTCCGGGTTGGCGTTGCCCGAAGAGGTCGCGGTGACCCGGTTGCCCGCGAACCGCCGGACGAAGCCGTTCGGGCCGTACGCGGTGAGGTCGTAGGCCCCGGTGGGCGCCCCGGAGGAGAACGTGTCGGACAGCGTCTTGCCCGCCTCGACGGTGTACCGCCAGGGCCCGTCGGTGCGGAACTGGTTGGCGTAGACGGAGAAGTGCGCGCCCGCGGCCCCACTGTTCACGAAGTCGAAGGCCACCGAGCCCGCGGTCACGGTCGAGTTGACCGCGAGGGTGTACGGCAGCGGCCGGGCGGGGCGCACACCAGGCTCCTGCAGCGGGAACGCCTGCGTCGACGGCGGCGTGCGGAACGTGCCGCGAGGCCCGCTGGACGTCGCGGGCACCGGCAGCGTCGGATACGTGGGCACAGCGGTGTCCAAGTCCAAAGTGGACGTCAGGTCACCGCACACCGCCCGCCGCCACGGGGTGATGTTCGGCTCGGCCACGCCGGTGACCCGCTCCAGGAACTTGAGCACGGAAGTGTGGTCGAACACCTCGGAACACACATAACCACCGCGGCTCCACGGCGAGACGACGATCATCGGCACCCGTGCGCCGAGGCCGATCGGGGCGCCGGAGACGATCTCGTCGGCGAACGCCACTGTCGACTTTCCGTCCGAGCCGTCGCCGACCACCGGCGGCGCGGGCGCGGGCGCGTGGTCGAAGAAACCGTCGTTCTCGTCGTAGTTCAGGATGAAGACGGTCTTGTTCCACGTGGTCTGGTTCGACGCGAGGACGTCGAGCAGCTTGCTGGTGAGCACCGCGCCGTTGGCCGGGCCGTTGGTCGAGTGTTCGCTCTCGGCGGTGTTGGGCACGAGCCAGGACACCGCGGGCAGCGTGCCGCGGTCGACATCGGCCTTGAACGCGGCGAGCAGGCCGTCGCTGCGTTCACGCCGCAGCGCCCCGTCGTAGAGCGCGCGCTCGGCCGGTGTCAGGGTTGCCACGCCTTCGGCGAGTTGGGCCAGCATGGTGTTCTGCGTGGTGCTCGACGCCCCGCGCAGCGCGTCGTAGAACGCCTCCACCTTGTTGTACTCGGTCTTGGCCAATGCCTTCAGCGCGACGTCCACAAAGGTCTTGAAGTACTCCAGGGGGTTGTCGGTGAAGTTGTCCCACTCCTGGTAGACCCGCCAGGAGACCCCGGCCGTCCGCAGCCGTTCGGCGTAGGTGCTCCACGTGTAGCCGGTGTGGTTCGCGTTGCCGTACGGCGCGTTGCCGATCGCCCGCGAGGTCGAGCCGGGTTCGTACCCGATCATTCCGCTGAACAGGTGGTTGCGGTTGGGGTTGGTCGGGCCCATCTCCGAGCAGTGGTAAGCGTCGCAGATAGTGAACGCCTCGGAGAGCGCGTAGTAGAACGCCAGGTGCTCACGCCGGTAGCCCGACATCGTGTTGGTCTTCTTGTGCTTCACCCAGTCGTCGTTGCGGCCCTTGTTCCACGCGGCGTGGCCGTCCGACCAGTCGTGCGGCGTTCCGGCCATGTGGTAGTCGCTGACCGCGTACGGCAGCACGTATCCGTTCGGGTGGCCCACCTTCAGGTCGGTCGTGACCGTGGCGGGCTGATGGAACACCGACCGGCCGGTCGAGAGCCGCAGGGCGTTCGGGTCGTTGAAGCCGCGGACACCGCGCAGGGAACCGTAATAGTGGTCGAACGAGCGGTTCTCCTGCATGAGGATCACCACGTGTTCGACCAGTTCGAGCCCGCCGGTCGGCGCGGCGGCGGCCATCGCGGTGCGCACACTCAGCGGCAACAGGGAGAACGTCGCCGCGCCCGCACCCAGTCCTAGGAAACTACGACGATCCATGATCTTCCTTACTGCAGGGGGGACAAGGAAGAATCCGTCCTCAGTGGACGGTGTCGAGCTGGTCGGGAATCACGTGTCCGGCGTCGTCGACAGCCGGAACCGGGCTGCCCTCGGCGTCGGTCGCACCCGTTGTGGCGCAGGGATAGGGCTTGGCCTGCGCCGGTTTGGGCTGGATGAACATCGGGTTGACGATCCAGCGGCCGTCGAGGTCGTGGTAGGCGTGGCACATCAGTTCGGTCTTGTTCCGGTTGATCGCCAGGCGCAGCGCGGTGGCGTCGCGGACGAACGTCAGGTCGGTGGTGGAGTCGCCCGCGGCGAACACGGGACGCTTGCCCTCAGCCTGCCGCTCGAACGCCTTGGCGCCGCGCACCCCGTAGATCTCCTGGTTCACCCAGCACCGCTTGCCGTCGATATAGGTGATCACGCTGTCCGCGCCGTCGGGCACGTCGCCGCACCCGATCAGCCGAGGGGTGAGCACGCCCGCCTTCCTGACCGAGCGGATGCCGACGACCCGGTTCGCCGCGACGCCGACGCCCGCGGCCCAGACCTCGACCACGTCCTGCGGTGAGGCGGACACGACCCAGATGTCGAAACCGTTGCGCCGCAGCGTCTTGAGCAGGTCCCGCTGCTGGTCGTAGTAGCGCACCCAGCCCGTGACCCGCTGGGTGCCGACGAGCTGGGTGGCCCCCACCGGAGCCGCCAGGTTCTCCCGCCGGGCGGCGGCCGCAAAGCCGCGAACCTCGGCGGGCGTCCACCCGGCGAGCAGCTGCGGAAGCCAGGCGTAGGTCGACTCCATCCGGCGGTGGTCGTAGCCGGCGAACGCGGACGCGCCCGTCGTGGTCGCGGCGGTGGCGTAGACGCTCAGGATCTCGTCGGCACACCGGGTATCGGTGCTGGTCGGCAACGGCTTGCCAGCCGCAACCGCTGTGCCGCAAGCGTTTTGCAGGGCGGTCGCGGCATCGGGCGTGAGGTGGCGGCTGGAGTCGGCCCAGTCGGCGGGCCGGCGCACGACGTCGTTGCGCAGCGCCCAGAACAGCGTGGCGTCGCCGACGTCGTTGCGGATCACGGTGTTGTCCCAGTCGAACACGGGACGCGGCCCCGGACGCCCCGCGCAGCGGCCGTGTTCGGCGATCATGGCGTCGAGCCGCTGCCGGTTCTCGCCGTGCCAGACCTGACCCGGGTCGAGGGCGACGCAGTCAGCGGCGGCCGCCGACGGGGTCGGCGCCCAGCTCAGCACACCGATCACGACGGCGGCGATGGGGATGAGGAGCGGTACTCGCATGAGCAGTCCTTCCAGGGCTTAATGGATCAAACTTGACCCATTAGATTCACCTGGACAGGAAGCTTGACGCACAAAGATGCGCGAGTCAAGCGTCAAATAGACGAAAACCAACCATTACGCGCAACTTTGCGCAGGCGACACTCAGCGGAGGAAACCGCGCAACAGAGACGCGGTGCCCTCGGTGTGCTCGGCCATCGCCGTGCGCGCCGTCGCCGGGTCGCCGCCGAGGATGGCGTCGACGATCGTCGCGTGCTGGGTGTTGGAGTGGTCCAGGTTCGGCTGCAGCAGGGGGATCCGGTCGAGCAGCGCGTCGACCCGCATCCGCACGTCGGCCACCGCGCTGGTGAGCGACGTCGAGCCGCTGGACTCCGCGATCGCCAGGTGCAGCCGGGCATCGCGGCGGCGGTAGTCGTCCAGGCCCGCCGTCGAGGCCTCCGTGAGCGCGTCCTTGAGGTGGCGGCGTTCGTCCGGGGTGAGCGAGCGCATCGCCGCCTGCTCGGCGGTCCCGGTCTCGAGCACGTGCCGCAGGCAGAGCACGTCCTCCAGCTCCTGGGCGTCGATGATCCCGTCGCCGGCGGGCTTCGTGGGCAGCACCGCGTTGACGAAGGTGCCGCCGTAGCGGCCGCGGCGCGACTCGACATATCCGGCGTCGGACAGCGCGCGGATCGCCTCGCGCACGGTCACCCGGCTGACGCCAAGGCGTTCGGACAGCTCGCGCTCGGGCGGGAGGCGGCCGCCTGCCTCGACGACGCCGAGGCGGACGGCCTGGAGCAGGCGCTCCACGGTCTCTTCGAACGCGTTCCCCGCACGGACCGGTCGGAAGAGTGCCGCACTCGCCTGCACACTCATCTGCTCTCCTACACCGGGGTCACGTATGCGCCTGAGATCCCACCATCCACAAGGAACTGGGACGCGGTGATGAACGACGCGTCGTCACTGGCTAGGAATGCTACCGCAGCGGCGATCTCCTCGGGTTCGGCGAAGCGCCCGACCGGCACGTGGACGAGCCTGCGCGCGGCCCGTTCCGGGTCCTTGGCGAACAGCTCCCGCAGCAGCGGGGTGTTCACCGGTCCCGGGCACAGCGCGTTGACCCGGATGCCCTCGCGGGCGAACTGCACACCCAACTCACGGCTCATCGCCAGCACCCCGCCCTTGGACGCCGTGTAGGAGATCTGCGAGGTCGCCGCACCCATCACGGCCACGAACGACGCCGTGTTGACGATCGACCCCTTCCCCTGGCGCCGCATGTGCGGGATCGCGTACTTGCAGCACAGATACACCGACGTCAGGTTGACCTGCTGGACCCGCTGCCAGGCATCGAGCCCGGTGGTGAGGATCGAGTCGTCGTCGGGTGGTGAGATCCCGGCGTTGTTGAACGCCACGTCCACGGACCCGAACTCGGCGACGGCGGTGTCGAACAGCGAACGCACCTGCTCCTCGTCGGTCACGTCCGTGTGCACGAACAGGCCGCCGACCTCGTCGGCCACCGCCTTGCCCGCCGCGTCGGACACATCCGCCACCACGATCGTGGCGCCCTCGGCGGCCAAGCGGTGTGCCGTGGCCAGCCCCACGCCGCTCGCGCCGCCGGTGATGACCGCCACCCTGCCCTCGAAACGTCGCATAGCCGATCATCCCTCCGTGTCGATGAAGACGTTCTTGGTCTCGGTGAACGCCGCGAGGGCGTCCGGGCCGAGTTCCCGGCCGAGGCCGGACTGCTTGAAGCCGCCGAACGGTGTCCAGTACCGCACCGACGAATGCGAGTTGACCGACAGGTTCCCGGCCTCGACCCCGCGTGACACCCGCAGCGCACGGCCGACGTCTCGGGTCCAGATCGAGGCGGACAGGCCGTAGTCGGTGTCGTTGGCCATGGCGATCGCACCGGCCTCGTCGGTGAACGGGAGCACCGCGACGACCGGCCCGAAGATCTCGTCCGCGGCCAGCGGGTCGCGGATGTCCGACGGGGTGACCACGGTCGGCGGGAACCAGTACCCCGGCCCGTCGGGAGCCTGTCCCTGGAAGGCGATCGGGGTGCCCTCGGGCAGGTACGAGCGCACTTTCTGGCGGTGGGCGTGGGAGATCAGCGGGCCCATCTCGGTCTTCTCAAGGCTGGGGTCACCGACCACCACACCGCGCACGGCGGGTTCGAGCAGCTCCATGAACCGGTCATAGACCGATTTCTGCACCAGGATCCGCGAGCGGGCGCAGCAGTCCTGCCCCGCGTTGTCGAACACGCCGTACGGCGCCGCCGCGGCGGCCTTCTCCAGGTCGGCGTCGGCGAAGACGATGTTCGCGTTCTTCCCCCCGAGTTCCAGGGTCACCCGCTTCACCTGGTCCGCGCAGCCCGCCATGATCTGCTTGCCGACCCCGGTCGACCCGGTGAAGACCACCTTGCGCACCAACGGATGCGTCACGAACCGCTGCCCCACCACCGAACCCTTCCCCGGCAGCACCTGGAACACGTCCTGCGGGATACCGGCCTGGTACGCCAACTCCGCCAACCGCAACGCCGTCAGCGGCGTCAGCTCGGCGGGCTTGAGCACGACCGTGTTGCCCGCCGCCAACGCGGGCGCGAAACCCCACGACGCGATCGGCATCGGGAAGTTCCACGGC
>NZ_JBOHGC010000099.1:0-8179 GCF_050699995.1 Actinokineospora sp.
GCGCTGACGCGCGCCGCAGAAAGAGGTGGGCGTCGTGTTCCCAGGTGAAGCCGATTCCGCCAAGGACCTGGATGCAGTCCTTCGCGTTGTCGACCGCGGCGTCCAAGGCGATCGCGCCCGCGACGGCCGCGGCGACCGGGTCGTCGGCCCTGGCGGCGTCCCACGCGACGGCGGCGGCCCGCTCGGACCTGCACAGCATCTCCGCGCACAGGTGTTTCACCGCCTGGAACGCGCCGATCGGCTTGCCGAACTGCTCGCGCACCTTCGCGTAGGCGACCGCGGTGTCCAGGCACCACCGCGCGATCCCCGCCGCCTCGGCCGCGCCGAGGGTGACGGCGAGGTCCGAGACCCGGGTGTCCGTCAGCCCCGGCAGCACCGCTTCCGGCCGGATCCCGTCGAGCCGGACCCGGACCAGCGGCCGGGAGAAGTCGAGCGCCTCGACCGGCTCCCCTCGGTCCGCGATCGGCCTGACACACCAGAGATCGTCCACCCCGACCACGAGGTAGTCCGCCCGCGGAACCATGACCTCGCCCGCCGGCGTCCCGTCGGGCCGGCTGACCACACCGTCCGAACACAGTGCGACCGCCACCGAGACGGTCCCCTCGACCAGCCCCGGGAGCAGTTCCTTCGCCTCAGGCGTGCCCGCCTCGGCGAGCAGCAGGCAGGCGAGCGCCGAGGTCAGCAGCGGCCCGCCGAACAGCTCGTAGGCGCCCTGCTCCAGGGCCGCCGCCAGGTCCGACACGGATCCGCCCGCGCCGCCGAACTCGGTGGACACGGCCATCCCGAGTACCCCGAGGTCGATCAACTCGCGGGTACAGTGTGGAACGTGTTCACGGACCGATCGACGGGGAGCGACCCGGGCGGCGACCGCCCGAACCGCGTCCTGGATCGCGCGCTCTTCTTCGGTGACCGCGATCGGCACGGGTTGACCTCCTCGTGTCGGAACCACGAGCTACTATAGAACGTGTTTCAGTTTTCGACGGACAGGAATGTCAGATGACCGCCACGAACCGGCCCCGCGCGGCGAACGGCCTGCTCACCGAAGATGAGCCCGGCTCGGCCGCGCAGCGCGACCGCCGCAAGCGGATCCTCGACGCGACCATCGCGCTGGCCTCCAAGGGCGGCTTCGAGGCGGTCCAGATGCGCGCGGTGGCCGAGAAGGCCGACGTGGCGCTCGGCACGCTCTACCGCTACTTCCCCTCGAAGATCCACCTGCTGGTCACCGGCCTCGCGCGCGAACTCGAACGCGGCCTGGAGCGGCTCGACCGCGCGACCATCCCCGGTGCGACGCCGTACGACCGTGTCCTGCAGGTACTCGGCCGGGTCACCCGCGCCATGCAGCGCGACCCGCACCTGACCGAGGCGATGACCCGCGCGTTCATGTTCGCCGACGCCTCCGCCGCCGCCGAGGTCGACGCGGTGGGCAGGCTCATGGACCGGATGTTCGCCTACGCCATGCACGACGAGCCGACCGAAGAGGACATGGCGATCGCCAGGGTCATCGCCGACGTGTGGCTGTCCAACCTGGTCGCCTGGGTGACCAGGCGGGCCACCGCGAACGACGTCGCCGACCGTCTCGAACTCACGGTCCGACTGTTGCTGCGCAAGGACTCCCGCACTTGACCCATTCGGTAGCTGGCCCATCGGCGCGCGTCGCGGCATGCTGTGCGGCGTGCCTACCGAGAACACCACACCCGCGTTCGACCTGATCGGCAAGCGCTATGACGAGTCGTTCGTCGAGCGCGACGCGCAGATCGCCGAGACGAACTGGCTGATCGAGCAGCTGCCCCCTGGGGCCCGCGTGCTCGACCTCGGCTGCGGCAGCGGCCTGCCCACCGCCAAGCAGCTGATCGACGCCGGTTTCACGGTCGTCGGAGTGGACGAGTCGCAAACAATGCTCGACCTCGCCGAGGAGCAGGCGCCCGGCGGCACCTACCTGCGCGGCGACTTGCGGGAGACGGCCGAACTGGGTGAATTCGACGCCGCGGTCGCGTTCTTCGCACTGCTCATGCTGTCCAAGGCGGACATCGCCGCGACCCTGGCCAACATCCGTGAGCAGCTGCGAGGCCCGAAGATCCTGCTGGTCAGCATGGTGCAGGGCGACTTCGACTCGTTCCCGGTGAACTTCCTCGGCGCGCCGACGTCGGTCTCGGCCTACCCGCCGGACCATCTGCGACAGGTCGTCGCGGACGCGGGCTTCGAGGTGTCGCACCTACACGAGGTCGAGGCCATGGCCGAACCCGGACGTATCGAAGTCCAGCTCTACCTACGCGCTGCCGCGGTCTGACCCGCGAGTCGCTAACCGAGCCAGTCCCCTGCGGAGAGGGCGCCGCGCAGCCGGGTGAGCGCGCGGTGCTGGGCGACCCGAACGGCCGTCGCGGTCAGTCCGATCGCGGTGGCCGTCTCCTGCGCGGAGAGGCCGACGACAAGGCGCAGCACCAGGATCTCGCGCTGGCGGGGGGCGAGGGTGTCGAGCAGGGAGACCAGCCGGGTGCGCATCTCGCCGCGCAGGGTGATCTGCTCCGGGCCGAGGCCCACGTCCATCGTCTCGGGCAGCTCGGCCACCGGCTCGGAGCGGTCGCGCCCGGAGCGGCGGTAGAAGTCGGCGACCTTGTGCGAGGCGATGCCGTAGACGAACGGCAGGAACGACTCGCAGTTGTCGTTGTAGCGCGGGAGGGCGCCGAGCACGGCCAGCAGGATCTCCTGGGCCACGTCGTCGGCGGAGGAGTACGCGGACCCCGTGCGGCCGATCCGGGCCCGGCAGTAGCGGATGATCGCCGGGTTGATCCAGGCGAACAGCGTGCCGATGGCTTCGCGGTCGCCCTGCAGCGAGGCGGCCACCAGCTCGTGGAACGCGGAGCTCTTGAGCCGGGTGAAGATCGCGTCAGTCCCCTGGGACCGCGCGGCGGGAGCGGGAACCGGCGTGTCGGTGTCCGACCCGGCCGGCTTGATGGCAGAACTCACATGAGCCCCCAGAGTGTGCGGCGCACGGTGCGACGGTGCGCCGATGAGATCCGGTGTGGCGCGGGCTCCCCGACTCGCGTCCCCTGTTCCGTCTCGGATCGTCGGATTCGATGGTGATCCTTGACGGAGAGTGATGCTAGCCGGGGAAGACCTTCTGCACCAGGGTTTCCCCTAGTACTTCTTCGAGGATGTTTTCTCATTCAACCTTCGTCCCGTAAGGGTCCAAGGTCCCGAGACGCAACATTGCGTAGGTCAATCCGGAGAATCAGTCACGAACGGTGGACTACCTGTGGACTCTCCGAAGTTGCCGATCCACAGGCAGCGGATGTTGTGCGAACCGCCATATCGCATTGACGTTCGTCACTACGACAGCACGGACGGTAACGTCGAGCGTGGTGACCGCGATTTGTCACCGCGTTGACAGTCCCGCCTCCAGGTTTCTAGCGTTGCCTGGGTTGTCCAGTTGGGCAGCGAAGAACCCGAAATGGGGATGCACCCGCTATGGACGCCACCCGGCGGCCGATCGTCGTCGTTTTGCACGGCGCCGAGCGACCGCCCCGGATGACCACGATCGAGCAGAAGTCGACGGTCCGCTACACCACCTCGCACCACCTGGCCGAGGCCCTGCCCGGCGCCGATGTGCTGTTGGTCTGGGACCTTCGCAGTACCGCGCTGGCCCATGTCTGGCCCGCGGCGAACGCCCTGCGCTGGGTCCACGCGGCCGCCGCGGGTGTCGGCCACCTCGCGATACCCGAGCTGATCGACTCCGACGTCGTGCTGACCAACGCGCGCGGGATCTTCGACGAGCCCGTCGCGGAGTATGTGCTGACGGTGATGCTGGCCTTCGCCAAGGACCTGCCCACGACGATGCGGCTGCAGCAGCGCCGCACCTGGCAGAAGCGGGAGACCGAACGCCTCGCCGGGTCGAGCGCGCTGATCATCGGAACCGGCCCGATCGGGCGGGCGATCGGGCGCAAACTCCGGGCCGTCGGGGTGGCGGTGTCCGGCGCGGGCCAAGCGGCCCGGGAGTCGGATCCGGACTTCGACTCGGTCGTCGCGCTCACGGACCTGCGCGCCGCGCTGCCCAAGCACGATCACATCGTCGTCGCCCTGCCGCTCTCGCCCGCCACGACCGGGTTGATCGACGCGCACGCCCTGCGGGCCATGCGCCCGACCGCCAGACTGGTGACCATCGGCCGCCGCGGCCTCATCGTCACCTCGGACCTGCTCGACGCGTTGGACTCCGGGACCATCGCGGGCGCGGCGATCGAGGTGTTCGCCGACGAGCCGCTCTCGCCGTCCTCGCCGCTGTGGGACATGCCCAACGTCCTGATCTCGCCGCACATGTCCGGCGACGTGAAGGGGTGGCGCGACGAGTTGGTCCGGCTCTTCGCCGACAACCTCGACCGCTACATCGGGAAAGAACCGCTGCTCAACGTGGTCGACAAGCGCCTCTACCGTCGGTGACCCGGGCCACAGGGGTCGACTGGAACCACTTGCTACTCTAGAGTAGGTAAGAGGTCCGAACCGATGAGGGAGCAGCATGGCCGGGAAAGAGGGAGTCGGCGCGAAGCCGCCGCGGCGCGACGCCATGGGGACGGCGCTGGCGGTGCTGAACCGTTTGGCGAGCACCGAGGTGCTCGACCGGTTCGGGCTGCGCAAGCCGATGCAGAACACCGTCTACCAGGCCACGAAGACCGGGTTCACCGCCATCGGCGCGGCCGGCCGCACGTTCGTCGCCGCGCAGAAGTCCGGCAAGCCCAAGCGGCTGCCGTCCGCGTCGGCCAAGGGTCTGTTCGACCTGACGCCGACCGAAGAGCAGCAGATGATCCGCGAGACCGTCGCCGAGTTCGCCGCCGAGCGGCTGCGCCCGGTCGCCGCGGACGCCGACGCCAAGTGCGAGACCCCGCAGGAGCTGCTGACCCAGACCGCCGAACTCGGCGTCACCCTGGTCGGCGTGCCCGAGGACCTCGGCGGCGTGGGCAGTGAGCGCTCCGCGGTCACCAACGTGCTGATCGCCGAGGCCATGGCGCACGGCGACATGGGTCTCGCGGTCGCCTGCCTCGCGCCGTCCGCGGTGAGCAACGCCCTGGTGCTGTGGGGCGACGGCGACCAGCAGGCGACCTACCTGCCCGCGTTCGTCGGCGACAACGTGCCCGCCGCCGCCCTGGCCATCCAGGAGCCGCGCGCGCTGTTCGACCCGTTCTCCCTCACCACCAAGGCGCACCGCACGCCCGGCGGCTTCACCATCACCGGCGTGAAGTCCCTGGTCCCGCGCGCCGCGCAGGCCGAGCTGTTCATCGTCGCCGCCGACCTCGGCGGCCGCGGTCCCGCGCTGTTCCTGGTGGAGTCGGGCAACAAGGGCGTCAGCATCGAGTCCGAGCCCGCCATGGGCCTTCGGGCCGCGTCGCTCGGCAAGCTGCACCTGGACCAGGTGTCGCTGCCCGCCACCGCGCTGCTCGCCGAGGGCAAGAGCGACGTCTACGCCGAATGTGTCCGCCTGGCCCGCATCGGCTGGTGCGCGCTCGCCGTCGGCACCTCGCAGGCCGTGCTCGACTACGTGATCCCCTACGTCAACGACCGGGTCGCCTTCGGTGAGCCGATCAGCCACCGGCAGGGCGTGGCGTTCAAGGTCGCCGACATCGGCATCGAACTGGAGAGCATGCGCCTGCTCACCTACCGCGCCGCCAGCCGCGCGGAGCAGGGCAAGACCTACGCCCGTGAGGCGGCGCTGGCCCGGAAACTGTGTTCGGACAAGGGAATGATGATCGGCAACGACGGCGTGCAGCTGCTCGGCGGACACGGGTTCGTCAAGGAGCACCCGGTGGAGCGGTGGTACCGCGATCTTCGGGTTATCGGTCTGGCCGAGGGCGTCGTCCTCGTCTGAGGGCTCAAGGACAACGGGAGAGAATTCAGATGATCAACCTTGAGGTTCCCAAGAAGTTCGAGCAGCTCGTGGACCAGGCACACCAGGCCGCCGCCGAGTTCTTCCGCCCCAACTCACGCAAGTACGACCACGCCGAGCACACCTACCCCAAGGAACTCGACATGCTCGCCGCGCTCCTCGACGGCCTGTCGGCCTCGGGCGGCGGCGCGGGCGCGAGCGGCGTCCGGGCGGACACGAGCAAGGAGAAGGGCAACCGCAACGGGTCCAACCTGTCGCTGCTGCTCGGCACCATCGAGATGTGCTGGGGCGACGTGGGTCTGCTGCTGACCATGCCGCGGCAGGGTCTGGGCAACGCCGCCATCGCCTCGGTCGCCAACGACGAGCAGTTGGAGCGCTACAAGGGCAAGTGGGCCGCGATGGCCATCACCGAGCCCGACACCGGCTCCGACTCCGGCGCGATCCGCACGACCGCGGTGAAGGACGGCGACTACTACGTCCTCAACGGCGAGAAGATCTTCGTGACCTCCGGCGAGCGCGCGGACTGCGTCGTCGTGTGGGCCACTTTGGACCGCTCGCTCGGCAAGGCCGCCATCAAGTCCTTTGTGGTCGACCGCGGCACACCTGGCTTCGAGCTGGTCCGGTTGGAGCACAAGCTCGGCATCCGCGCCTCGGACACCGCGCACTTCCGCCTGGAGAACGTCCGGGTCCACAAGGACAACCTGCTGGGCAGCCCGGAAGTCAGCGCGGAGCAGGGTTTCGCGGGGGTCATGCAGACCTTCGACAACACCCGCCCGCTGGTCGCCGCCATGGCCGTGGGCGTCGCCCGCGCGGCCCTGGAGGAGACCCGCCGGATCCTGTCGGAAGCGGGCGTGGAAATCGACTACGACCGCCCGGCCAACACCCAGTCCGCCGCCGCCGCGACGTTCCTGCAGCTGGAAGCCGACTGGGAGGCCGCCTACCTGCTGTCGCTGGAAGCGGCGTGGATGGCCGACAACCGCAAGCCGAACTCGCTGCAGGCCAGCATGGCCAAGGCGAAGGCGGGCCGCTCCGGCTCGGACGTCACCCTGCGGTGCGTCGAGTTGGCCGGTTCCGTTGGCTACAGCGAGAACTCGCTGCTGGAGAAGTGGGCCCGCGACTCGAAGATCCTCGACATCTTCGAGGGCACCCAGCAGATCCAGCAGCTCATCGTCGCCCGCCGCCTGCTGAACAAGTCGTCGGCCGACCTGAAGTGACGTAGCGACAACGGAAGCGGCGCCTCTCACCCCTGAGGGGCGCCGTTTCCGTCGCGCAGCAACTCGATCCGCTCGCGCTCGTACGCGGCCTGATAACGCGCCTCGTGATGGTGTCCGCGATCAAGATAGGCGACCTCCGCGTAGACACGTCACAAGCGGGAAGCACGTCATACGACGGACACCGACCCCCGACCTGCGCACCGAGTTCATCGCACGTCATCAGTTATCAAGCACCGCAACCGACCCAACCAGCCACGTACCTTAATAGCCGAGCAGTCATTCACTTCCCTCCGCTACACCCCCTTCAGGAAGGACCAACATCTCCCGTTCGAGCGCTACGAACTGAGCGACCGTATTGCCGTTTTCGTCGGACACTTCGACTTCGTAAGCATTATCGTCGTACGACTCGATCACATATCCGACGACACCAACGAACTTGCCTTCGGCTGGCCGCTCAACCGCAACTATTTCGACCTGACTGTACAGGGCGATCATCGTCACCTCGAAAATCCAGAGAATGGAGTGTTCAACATCAGCGAGCCGTCCGATTTAACCATCCAGCCACTAGTAAGATAGCTCACATTTCCGCGCGCGTTACCTATTCCGTGAAGCTCAATTTCGATATTGATACGCTGCCCATACTCATCCTTCTTGCCAAGAGTATAGCTTCCTCGCGCGTACTTTTCCGCCGCCTGGCTGGTGTAGATCTCGACAAGCTCCTCCGAATTGGTCCTCGAGAATCCGAGCCTCGTAAACACGGGGGTCTTTCCATGGTTTGCGCCAGCCTTAAAGATATAGTCGGAGAACTTCCTCACGTCGGCCGCCGCCTTCGGCGATGACGACGGCAAAGCATTACCTCCGACCGTCCCTGCCGATGTCGCACCCGCTTGAACGGACTTCGCGGCCATCAATGCTTTCGCGGCGTTGCCGAACGCTCCACCAAATAGCCCGCCTACGACAGCGCCTTGGACCGGGTCTCGCCCTTGAGATCCCTCGCTTACCGCGCCGCCAGCGGCCCCCGCGATCGCTCCGCAGGCAATAACACCGATTGGACTGGTTCCGCATGCTGCAGCTATCGCGAAGCCGATGACCAACC
>NZ_JBOHGC010000100.1:0-16007 GCF_050699995.1 Actinokineospora sp.
GCACCCTCGCCATCGCCGCACGGGCCTCACCCACGGCGGTCACGAGCTCAGCGGTCAGCGCGGGTCCACGCGAGGCCCAGAACCTGTCCGGGTCGTTGTGATGGATCTCCAGCTCCGCCATGCCACCGAGTCTCCCGGCGACCACCGACAATCCGGGCCCGGTTTCCGGCCTCGACGACTCGTGTCACACGATGGTGTCAACAACGCGGAATGGCTTGCGGTGAAACAGATTCCGGGTACGCGCACCGCGACTCCCGGTCTGACGATGCGCCGCTGCCTGCCACGTCCCTCTGAACCCGCCGAGCGCACGGGCGTGTGATCGCATCACGAAATCGTGCTCGAAGATGCCGCGACTCGCGGTTGGAGATCCCAGGCTGGCCGTGGCGGGACAGTGCACCAGCCTGGGATGGTCTGGTGTGGTTAGAACCGGTGCCCGTAAAGCACGCTGCGAACAGCGCCGACGACGGAGCTGAACAGCGGAAGGGCCGGGTGCACCGGGTCCGGAGCGGTCGCCCAGAAGGCGACTGAGCGGTCCGTGAGGCCGGTGGGCAGCAGGACTCGCGCGTTCACCGGCTCTACGCCGGGGGGCAGTGGCCTGCGGCGCTGTTCGTCGGTCATCGGCTGGGTGAGGAAGGTCCACTCGGTGCGCTTGCCGGGGGTCGCGAGCACGGGGCCCGCGAGCATCCGCAGCCGCAGCCACCACTGCACTTCCGCCCCCAGACCCGCGCGCATTCGCAGGCCGCCCACGTGTTCGCCGAGGTCGAGGTACGCGCCGAGTGCGTCGCCGTCGACCGGCCAGCCCAGGGTGGTCCGGTAGTCAGGCACTTCGAAAGTGAGCGCGAGCGGTTGTGCGCCACCGTCCAGTGCGTGCAAGTCGGATAGTTCAGCCGCCGTCATGGCGAGCCACCTTTCGGCGTCGACTGGACGGGTGCGCCTCCTGTGGCGTGGTTGGTCCGAACGTCGACTTCTGTTCATCAGGATGAGTGATGGTGGCCCCGGTCACCCATCTCAGTAAGGCATAACCTTCGCCTGATGAGTGGTAAATCCGCTGGTCAGCGCTGTCTACACGCGAATGGACGCAGGCAGGATCCGCCGAAGGATCCCGTGCGGGTGACCGTGTCGGCGCCACTCTCTCGGGTAGCCCAGTGACACTTCCTGGAACAGGACGCCGTCGTGGTGGGTGATCCGTGGGATGTGCAGGTGCCCGTAGACCATCGCGGCGGTGGTGAAGCGGGTGTGCCAGTCGGCGGTCAGTTCCGTTCCGCACCACTGGGCAAACTCGGGGTAATGGAGGATCTTCGTGGGTTCGCGCACGAGCGGGTAGTGGTTCACCAGCACCAAGGGGAGGTCGCACGCGGCGAGGCGGGGCTCGGTCAGCGCCACCCGCGCGCGGCACCACTCGTCACGGGTCGGGTAGGGGTCGGGGTGCAGGTGGACCTCGTCGGCGCAGACGACGCCGGTCTCGTGGGCGTAGGCCAGCGACTCATCCTTGGAGGAACACCCCGGCGCGTGGAAGCTGTAGTCGTAGCCGATGAACAGCGGGGCGACGAGGACCGGACCGCCCTCGCCTTCCCACCGCTCGTACGGGTCTTCCGGCGTCACCACGCCGAGCCTGCGGCACATCGTGACGAGTGCCTCGTAGCGTTCGACGCCGCGGGCCTGGACCGGGTCGGCGGCGACGGTCCACAGCTCATGGTTGCCCGGCGCCCAGATCACCTTGGCGAACCGCTCCGCGAGCAGGCCGAGCGCCCACTCGATGTCGGGCACCTGGTCGGCTACGTCACCCGCGACAAGCAGCCAGTCGTCACTGGACTCGGGCCGCAACCCTTCGATGATCGCGCGGTTCTCCGCGTAGGTGATGTGCAGATCGCTGATAGCCAGGAGTGAGCCCACGCCTCGATACTCGCACGGGCGCCCGACACCGGTGATCTCACCCGCCCATCAGCTCCGCCGCCCGCTTGATCGCCTTGCGCACCCGGAAGTACGTCCCGCAGCGGCAGACGTTCTCGATCGCGTCGATGTCGGCGTCGGTGGGCTTCTTGGTCCGCTTGAGCAGCGCCACCGCCGCCATGATCTGCCCGGGCTGGCAGTAGCCGCACTGCGCGACATCCTGTTCCAGCCATGCCTGCTGCACCGGGTGCAGGACATCGCCGTCAGCGAGGCCCTCGATTGTCGTGACTTCCTTTCCCTGCGCGTCCGCGACCGGCACGACACAGGGGTTCACGGCCTTGCCGTTGATGTGGCTGGTGCACGCCTTGCAGACGTCGATGCCGCAGCCGTACTTCGGCCCCTTGACGCCCAGCTTGTCGCGCAGCGCCCACAGCAGCGGCAGGTCGGCGGGCGCGTCGACGGTGACGGTCTTGCCGTTCACGGAGAAGGTGTAGTTCGGCAACGGGTTCTCCTTAACGCGGGAACGGTTCGAAGTCGACCGGGAAGTTGATCGGGAAGCTGCGCGGCGCGATACCCGTGGCCCGCGCGTAGGCGTTGGCGATGGCGCCGACCGCCGCGGGGACACCGAGTTCACCGGCGCCGCCAGGCTCGCCGTCGGGCGGCATGATGAAGATCTTGACGTCGGTGGGGGAGTCCTTCTGCCGGGCGTAGTGGAACTGCGAGTAGCTGCCCTCCAGCGGCAGACCCCGGTCCAGGTGCAGACCGGCGCGCAGCGTCGTGGAGATCGCGTCGGTGAGGCCACCGAGGAGTTGCGACTCAAGGCCGCGCGGGTTGATCGGCCTGCCGTAGTCGGCGGCGATCACGGCCTTCACCACCCGCGGGTTCTTCTTGTCCCGGGCGTCGATCGTGACCAGGCACGCGGTGCACGACTTGTACTCCTCGTGGAAGCCGACGCCTTGGGCGAACCCGGCGGGCAGGCTCTGGCCCCACTTGCCTTCCGTGGCGACCTTGTTCAGCACGACGCGCTGCTTGTCGGTCTTGAGGAACTCCCGGCGGAACGCGACCGGGTCCTTCCCGAGTTTGCGCGCCAGCTCGTCGACCATGATCTCCTCGGCGCCGCGGGTGTTGGCGGAGTAGACCGAACGCCAGCTGCCCGTGTGCATCTTCAGCGGCACCTCGTTGAGGAGCTGCGTGGTGACACCGAAGTTGTAGGGCGACTTGATGGTCGTGAGGAACACCGTCTGCGCGAAGCTCAGGTTGCCGCCGACGGGCAGGTGGGCGGCGGTGGCGGTGAGGATCTCGCCGAGGCCGTGCCGGAAGTCGGTCTCGACGCTGGCGACCCGGTGCTCGAAGGTGAGCACGTTGCCCAGCGCGTAGGTCGCGCGGATCTTGTGGTGGCTGGCGGCGCGGGCCCGGCCGTGGCGCATGTCGTCGACGCGGCTCCACATGAGTTTGACCGGCCGCTTCATCGCCCTGGAGATGCGTGCGGCCTCCAACGCGGAGTCGAAGAACAGCCTGCGCCCGAACGAGCCGCCACCTTGGATCACGTGGACCTTGACGGCGTCCTGCGACAGCCCGAGCTCCTGGGCGATGGTCTGCTGGGCGACGATCGGGGACTTCAGACCGGCCCAGATCTCCGCGCGGTCGGCCCGCACGTCGGCGACCGCGGAGTTCGTCTCCAGCGGCGCGTGGCCGGCGAAGGCGAAGTCGAACTCCGCGTCGACGTACTGGGTCAGCAGCGGCGGCACCACGAACGGGAGCGCGGCGGCCCGCAGCTTCTTCTTGATCGTCGCGTCGGACTCGCCGTCGACGGTTCCCGCGTTCCAGGTGACCTTGAGCGCGCGCGTCGCGTCCAGCGCCTGCCCGAAGGTCTCGGCGGCGACGGCCACACCGGTCTGGATCACCGCGAGGTCGACCACGCCGGGCATCGCGCGCACCGCGGCGGCGTTGTCCACGGACTTGACCGTGCCGTTGATCGACGGCGGCCTGCGCACCATGGTCGGCAGCGCGCCGGGGATGTCCAGGTCGAGCGTGTACTGCTGCTTGCCGGTGACCATCGCGCGGGCGTCGATGCGTGAGGTCGCCTTGCCGATGAGCGTGAACTCGGACTCGGGCTTGAGCGCCGGCGACCCGACCGACAGCGCGGTGTTGGCCGCTTCCACGGCCAGCTCACCGAAGCTGACGTGCATCCCGTCGAGCGAGACCACCTCGCCCGCCTTGGTCCGCAGGCTCGACGCCTCCGTGTCCCACCGGGCGGCCGCGGCGGCGACCAGCCGGGTGCGGGCGGCCGCGGCGGCCCGTCGGACCGGCTCGTAGACCGAGCGGATGGTGTTGGAACCGCCGGTGAGCTGGTTGAACAGCAGCTCGGGGCGGGCGTCGTCGAGGCGGACGCGGACCTGCGAGAGTGGGACGTCCATCTCCTCGGCGACCAGCATCGCCGTGGCCGTGGTGATGCCCTGCCCGACTTCCGCGCGCGGCAGCCGCAGCGTCACCATGCCGTCGGACTCGACGGTCAAGATCAGCATGTTGGACGTGGGGGCCGCGGCGAGGATGAGGAGCTCGCCCAGGTCGATCAGGTCGGCGGGCGCGGGCGGCGTCGGGATGGCCGCCTCGGCCTTCGGCCCGAACTCATCGCCGGTGAGGTTCACCGCGATGGTCAGGGTGGGTGCGGCGACGAGGAACGCCAGAACCTGGCGCCTGGTTGGTGTGCCCATCGGAACCTTCCGTCTGGGCCAGTTGGGGGTCTGGCCTAGGCCGAACGGGGGTGTGACTCAAGGCACCTTAGGCAGAAAGTCTGTGCATACTCAACTAATCATGGACCCGGAGTGTTGCCTAAGTGACGAACGGTCGGGTTGGCGGGACGAAAGGCACCCATCTGCGGCGGCAAGATCACCGAACCAGCCACGGCAGGACCCCGGCGAGGAAGAGCTGAGGTGTAGGCGACCGCGAGGCCCGCGGCGGCGCCGAGCATGAGCGAGACGGCCTGGGCGCTGGTCAGCCGGGACTCGCGGAGCTCGCGATCGTACTCCCGTTGCCGGTCGTCCATCACCCGCTGCGCCATCGGCAGGTGATTCGGGTTCAGCGGCACGTTGAGAGGTCGAGGCCGTTCAGGTGCCGGGCGCGTGGCGAGGAGGTCACGCAGGCACTTAAAGAAGGCGGCGACTCCGAGCGCGACGGCCGGGGCGAATGCGGCGAGACCCAGCCATGGGGGACCGTTGTCGACGTTGCGGACGACCAGCCACCCGCCGAGTTCGAACACGAGGGCGGCGAGACCGAATCGCACCCCGAGGCTGACGCCGGGTCCGATCGCGGTCGCCCCTCGACTGCCCTGCTTGACTTGGATGATCGCGGCGGTGGTCTGGATGAGCGCGGCGGCGAACGAGATCCACGCGGGCCAGAAGTCCCTGGGCATGGCATCCCTCCACCGATGATCTTAGGTCGGTGGGCTCGAGTGATCGTCCTGGCCGGGTGATCTTGGCATCGGGACAATCGGGTGGATGAGAAGACGCGGCGAGTTGATGGCGAGCCCGACCTATCAGACAGCGCCGGTCTGCGCGGGGTGTGGGAACACGCCGCTGCTGGTGAAGATGGCGGCTGAGCGGATGGCTCACGGGTTCGGGAATGTGGCGGAGTCTTCGAGAAGTGCCGGTATCACAAGGGATGGCACGTGCTGATCGACCAGGCGGCCGACGAGGAGTGGCCTGGGCGGACGGTCAAGGTGCCGATTCCGCCGTATCGGTCGTGATGGTGGCCAGCCGCTTCGGGGACCAGGAGGAGGCGGGGAGGGTGAGCGTGCCCGCCTCGGGGTTCTTGGAATCGCGCACCTGAGCCACCGCCGAGTAGGCGACCTCGACGCAGTCCTGCTGGTGATTGCTGAAGCTCGACTTGCGCCACTCGACGTTCATGCTGTTTCAGCTCCGTTCGAAATCGGCCGCCATTCTCGCCATGAAGTTCACCGAATCGGCGGACCCGAGCGCGACCCTCGTCAGGGTAGTCGCAACTTGCCGGAACAGGCTTGTGTCTTCTGGGTGGTCCAGGAAGCCAGACGCGGCTTCATGCTCCACGTAGACGATCGACGGTGCTTTGGCGAAATCGAGAAGCGAGAAGTGCCCACCTGGGTTGCGGTATCCGCCATGGCGGAACGGGATGACTTGGATCGTGAGGTTGGGCTGCTTGGCCATGTCGATCAGCCAGTGGATCTGCTCGACCATGGCGGCGGAGCCGCCATAGGCCCGGCGAAGGGCCGCCTCGTCGAGGACGGCGAGGTAGGTGGGGCCGACCAGTTTGGTCAGCACCTGCTGGCGATTCATCCGCTCGGCGACCCTCCCAGGCAAATCGGCCTCGGCGATTCCGCCGAGGCCGATGACCGCCCGCGCGTAGTCGGGGGTCTGCAGTAGCCCTGGAATGATCGACGGTGCGAAGTTCACGATGCCCGTTGCTTCCGCTTCGAAGTTCGCCAGGGCGGGCCATCCCCGGGTGAGTTGCACGCCGTGCCAGCCGATGGGGTTGACCTCCTCAACCATCGCCATGATCCGCTTGCGTTCGGCGCCGATCACCCCGTAGATCGCGAGCAAGGCCGACACGTCGGCCACTGTCGCCGTCCGCTTGGCGTTCTCCAAGCGGTTCAAGGTCGCGATGGACATGCCGAGCTTGGCGGCGGCTTGGCGGGTGGTGAGGCCGGCCGCTTCGCGAAGCTTCGTCAGTTCTGTTGCGAGGGCACGCAATCGGGCCGGTAGTCGTTCGCTCATGTCCTCATGAGATCAGAAGTTTCCCTGCCCGCGAATGCCACTAACGGCTGAGCGTTCTCGGGGTATGAAACGCCACCACCGCCGGCCACAACGACTGGGCCGCCGCCAGCACCCGCTCCGATAAACCTACCCATCGCTCCGCGCGCAGCGATAACCCGAAAGCGGCGAGCAGGGTCAGCAAGATCAAGCCCGCTATCCGCGATCTCCGGGTACCCGCAAGCAAAGGCCAGACCGACATCAGCCCGAAGGCCGCGGCCGCCACCGGTGCGTGAGTCTCCGACGGCTGCGGAAACACCGCCACCGCCGCTGTGGCCACCCCGCCCACCGCCAGCACCACGCGGGCGCTGACCGGAGTCGACCTCAGGCCGGTCGCCGTCACGATGTGGCAGATGCCGGTGATGGCCAGACCCGTCGTCATGATCCAGCGTTCGTCGGCGTTGATCGCCGCCAAGGCGCTGATCGTGTCGCGGACCGAGTTGAAGTCCGCCGTCCTCGCCGCGGCGATGGTCCAGCCGCCGATGAGCGCCACCGGGGCCAGCGCCGACGACACGCGGGCCCACGGCGCCGTCACGCTTCGGCCAGGGTGTCGAGGATGCCTTGGCCGTACTTGGCCAGTTTGTTCTCGCCGACACCGCTGATGGTGCCCAGTTCCTCCAGGGTGGACGGGGTTTGGGTGGCGATCTGGCGCAGGGTGGCGTCGTGGAAGATCACGTACGCCGGGACGCCCTGTTCCTTCGCGGTGGCTCCTCGCCAGGCGCGGAGGCGTTCGAAGATGGGGGTGGCCTCGGCGGGCATGTCCACGGCGGCGGCCGCGGGCTTGCGGGTGCGAGGCTGGCGGGTGCGTTCGGGCTCGCGGCGGAGCATGACCTGGCGGGTGCGGCCGAGGACTTCGGCGCTGGTCTCGGTCAGGGCCAGGGTTCCGTAGTCGCCTTCGACGGCCAGCAAGCCCTGGGCGAGGAGTTGGCGGACTACGCCACGCCATTCGCTGTCGTTGAGTTCGGTGCCGATGCCGAAGACGGTGAGCTGGTCGTGGCGGAACTGGGTGATCTTCTCGGTCTGCTTGCCCAGCAGGATGTCGATCACCTGGCCCGCGCCGAACTTCTGGTTGCGCTCGCGGTCGAGCCGGAACACCGTCGACAGCAGTTTCTGCGCGGGGACCGTGCCGTCCCAGGACTCCGGGGGAGTCAGGCACGTGTCGCAGTTGCCGCAGGCCTTGCCCTCCTGGCTGAAGTAGTTGAGGAGCTGCACGCGCCTGCACTCGACGGTCTCGCACAGCGCGAGCATGGCGTCGAGGTGGGCGCTGAGCCTGCGTCGGTGGGCGAAGTCGCCCTCCGAAGTCTCGATCATCTTGCGCTGCTGCACGACATCGGCCAGGCCGTACGCCAGCCACGCGGTCGACGGCAGGCCGTCGCGGCCCGCGCGGCCGGTCTCCTGGTAGTAGCCCTCGACCGACTTCGGCAGGTCCAGGTGCGCGACAAACCGGACGTCCGGCTTGTCGATGCCCATGCCGAACGCGATCGTGGCCACCACGATCAGACCGTCCTCGCGCAGGAAGCGGCTCTGGTTGCGCGCACGCACCCGCGAGTCGAGGCCGGCGTGATACGGAACCGCCGGAATTCCGTTCTGCACAAGGAATTCCGCCGTCTTCTCCACCGACGCGCGGGACAGGCAGTAGACGATGCCCGCGTCGCCCGCGTGCTCGGTGCGCAGCAGGTCGAGCAGCTGCTTCTGCGCGCTGTTCTTCGGGACGATCCGGTATTGGATGTTCGGCCGGTCGAAGCTGGCCACGAAGTGCTTGGCCTCGCCCAGGTTCAGCCGTTGCGCGATCTCCGCGTGGGTCGCCTTCGTCGCTGTGGCGGTCAGGGCGATACGCGGGATGTCCGGCCAGCGTTCGTGCAAGTCCGAGAGCGCCAGGTAGTCCGGGCGGAAGTCGTGGCCCCACTGCGACACACAGTGCGCCTCGTCGATCGCGAACAGCGAGACCTTGCCCCGGTCGAGCAGCCGAGTCGTCGATTCCAGCCGCAGCCGCTCGGGCGCGAGGTAGAGCAAGTCGAGTTCGCCGTTGACGAACGCGTCCTCGGTCTCGCGCCGCTCCTGCGAGTCCTGCGTCGAGTTGAGGAATCCCGCGCGCACACCAAGGTTTCGCAGCGCGTCGACCTGATCTTGCATGAGCGCGATGAGCGGCGAGATCACCACGCCCACACCCTCGCGGACCAGCGCGGGAATCTGGTAACACAGCGACTTGCCGCCGCCGGTCGGCATCAACACCAGCGCGTCGCCACCGCCGACGACGTGACTGATGATCGCTTCCTGGTCGCCGCGGAAGGCGTCGTAGCCGAAGATCCGGCGCAGGACGTCGAGCTCGGGCGTCAGGGTGTCGGCGGAAGTCACGCCAGCGATCCTACGAGGTTTCGCCCGCCTTCGGCGGACCCGCGCCGCGACCTGTGGACAACTCGGCTCAGCCCAGGTCGCGGGCCAGCGCCCGGCCCGCCGCGCGGCCGGAGAAGATGCAGCCGCCGAGGAACGTCCCTTCAAGCGCGTTGTACCCGTGGACACCCCCGCCGCCGAAGCCCGCGACCTCGCCCGCCGCGTAGAGGCCGTCGAACACCGTCTCGTCCGGCCGGATGACCTGCGAGTCCAAATTGGTCTCCAGGCCACCCAACGTCTTGCGGGTCAACAGGTTCAGCCGGACCGCGATCATCGGGCCGTGCGCTGGGTCCTGCAGCTTGTGCGGCTTCGCGATCCGCATGACCTTGTCCGACAGGTACGTGCGGCCGTTGCGGATCGCCATGATCTGCATGTCCTTGGAGAACGTGTTGTCCAACTCGCGGTCGCGCGCGACCACTTCACGCTCCACCTGGTCGAACGCCAGCGCCGGGCTCGTGCCGAGCGCGTTCATCCCGTCGACGAGGTCGCGCAAGTTGTCACGGACGACGAAGTCCGCACCCTTGTTCTTGAACGCGTCGACCGGCGCGGGCGCGCCCTTCTTGATCCGGCTCAGCAGCAGCCGCACATCCTTGCCGGTGAAGTCCGGGTTCTGCTCGGAGCCCGACAGCGCGAACTCTTTCTCGATGATCGACTGGGTCAGGATGAACCAGGTGTGGTCGTACCCGGTGCCGACGATGTGCTTGAGGGTGCCGAGGCTGTCGAAGCCGGGGAACAGCGGCACCGGCAGCCGCTTGCCGGTCGCGTCGAGCCACAGCGACGACGGGCCGGGCAGGATCCGGATGCCGTGCGCGGGCCAGATCGGGTCCCAGTTCTGGATTCCCTCGGTGTAGTGCCACATCCGGTCGCGGTTGACGATGTTGCCGCCCGCCGCCTCGGTGATCTCCAGCATCCGGCCGTCGACGTGCGCGGGGACACCGGTGATCATCTTCTCCGGCACCCGGCCGAACCGCTCGACCGGCCAGTTCTTGCGCACCAGCTCGGGATTGCCGCCGATGCCACCCGACGTCACCACGACGGCCTGCGCGCGCAGCTCGAAGTCACCCGCGCGCGTGCGCGAAGACTTCAGGCCGCGCGTGAGCTCGCAGGGCTCCAGGACCGTGCCGCGCACGCCGACGGCCGCGCCGCCCTCGACGATCAGGTCATCGACCTGGTGGCGGTGTTTGAAGGTGACCAGGCCGCGCTCGACCGCCGCGAGCACCGGCTCGGCGAACACCCGCACGACCTCCGGCCCGGTGCCCCAGGTCAGGTGGAAGCGGGGGACCGAGTTCCCGTGGCCCCACGCCATGCCGGAGCCGCGCTCTGCCCAGCCGACCGTCGCCATCACGCGCAGGCCGAGATCGCGCAGGTAGGAGCGCTTCTCGCCGGCGGCGAAACCGACGTACGCCTCAGCCCACTGGCGCGGCCAGTGGTCCTCGCGCTCGCGGTCGAAGCCCGCGCTGCCGAGCCAGTCCTGCAGAGCCAGCTCGTAGGAGTCCTTGATCCGCAGCCTGCGCTGCTCCGGGCTGTCAACCAGGAACAGTCCGCCCAGCGACCAGAACGCCTGGCCGCCTAGGTTCGCGGCGCTCTCCTGGTCGACCACGACCACCCGTCGACCGGCCTGGACCAGCTCGTAGGTCGCGACCAGGCCTGCGAGACCCGCTCCGACGACGATGACATCCGAGACATCCGCGTCAGTCATGTTGCCCCTTCGCTGTATGCGCGTACGACGTTGACGAACAACTGCTGACGCGCGGCCCACACGGCCTTGTCGTCGGGTTCGATCAGGCACTGCACGGCGGTCCCGTCGTGCACCGCCACCAGCGCCATGCCCAGCGCGCGGCGGTCGGTGATCCGCAGTCCGGCGGCGCTCAGCGCGGACTCGAGGATCGGCATGATCGTCGCGAGGATCGCCTCCTCGCGGGCCGCCACCACCCGGCGCAGCGCGGGGTTGCGCAGGGCGTGCGCGGTGAACTCGGCGGTGACCCGGAACCACGTGTCGTCCACGGGGATCACGGCCAGCACGCGCTCGATCGCCGCCTCCAGCGAGGACGCCTCGGGGGCGTCGGTCAACTCGTCGCGCAGGTCGGACAGCATTCGCTCCGAGCGCTGCTCCCACATGGCCAGGAACAGCTCGTCGAGGGAGACGAAGTTGGAGTAGAACGCGCCGCGGGTGTAGCCGGCGCGCTCGCACACCTGCTCCACGGTGGAGGCGCCGAAGCCCTGCTCGGCGAAGACCTCCAGGGCGGCGTCGAGCAGCCGCTGACGGGTCTCACCCCGGCGTTTGGTGACGCGCTTGGTCTCGGACACGCCGGCAGCGTACCTCGTATTGGATACATTTCTGTATCCGATGCGAAGTTGTCTCTATTGGAGCAGGTCGCGGACCTCAGTGAGGCGGGCGTCGTTGGCGGCGTACCAGACCCAGTTGCCGCGGCGCTCGCGGTCGAGGAGCCCGGCGTCGGTGAGGATCCGCAGGTGGTGGGACACGGTGGGCTGGCTCAGGTCCAGCGCGTCGACCAGATCGCCCACGCAGACCTCGCCCGCGGGCGCCGCGCGGATCAGGGAGAGCAGGCGCAGCCGACCCGGGTCGGCCAGGGCCTTGAGGACGTTGGACAGCCGCTCGGCGTCGGTCTGGCCGAGGACCGCGTCGCCGATCGGGGCGCAGCACAACGGGTCGGTGGCGCACTCCGGGTCGCTCGGCGCTTTGAGGCGGCGCACTCTGGGGGCGGATGTCACAGCGTCGACACTACCCAGTCGATTGACACCGGTCGATCCTGCTGATGGACTGCATCGACACTTGTAAATCTGGTTCGGGAGCGGCATGACGGCGGTACGGGAGTCAGTGGCGATTTCACTCGGGCGGCGGGTCGCGGCCGAAGCCGTCGGGACCGGCGTCCTCGTCGCGACGGTGGTCGGCTCCGGGATCATGGGCCAGGTGCTCGCACCCGACCAGGTGCTGCTGCAGCTGCTCTGCAACGCCGTCGCGACGGTCGCGGTCCTGGGTGTGCTGATCTCGCTGATGGGGTCGGTCTCCGGTGCCCACTTCAACCCGGCGGTCACTCTCGCCGACGCGTTCGCGGGCCGGATCACCTGGTCGGCGGCTTCGACCTACATCGGATCGCAGCTGGTCGGCGGGTGTCTGGGCACGATCCTGGCGCACGCCATGTTCGAGCAGCCGCTGGTCCAGTGGACCGGCAAGACACGCGGCGGTGTCGGTCAGCTGATCGGTGAGGCGGTCGCCACGGCGGGCCTGCTGCTGGTGATCGCGATGCTGGTCCGGACCGGGCGCGGCGCGCTCGCGCCGGTCATGGTCCCGGCCTGGATCCTCGGCGCCTACTTCTTCACCTCGTCCACCTCCTTCGCGAACCCGGCCGTCACCGTCGGCCGGGCGCTCACCGGGTCGTTCGCCGGGATCGACCCGGCGTCGGTGCCCGCGTTCGTCGCCGCCCAACTGGTCGGCGCCGCGGTCGGGGTCGGCTTGGCCGTGCTGTTGCTGGGCAAGGAGTCCCGATGAGCGGGCTGCCCGAACCGTCCGCGGAGGAGGTCCGGCACGAACTCGGCCGGATCACCGACGAACTGACCGAGCGGTACACCGGGACTTTCGACCGCGACACCGTCTCGCGGTTCGTGTTCGAGTCCTACGACCTGCTCGCGTCCCACGCGACCGTGCGCAACCACCTTGTCGCGCTTACCTCGCACTTCGCCAAAGACCGGCTCGCCGCGCACGCCGAGAGCATCGGGTCCGGCTCGGTGCCGCAGGTGCTGTTCCTCTGCGTGCACAACGCGGGCCGCTCGCAGATGGCCGCCGCGCTGCTGCGCAGGCACGCGATGGGCCGGGTGTCGGTCCGCTCCGCCGGGTCGGCGCCGACCGGGGTGCTCAACCCGACCTGCGTGGAGTCGCTCGCCGAGATCGGCATCGAACTCACCGAGGCGTTCCCGAAGCCGCTGACCGACGAGATCGTGAACACCGCCGACGTCGTCGTGTCCATGGGCTGCGGCGACACCTGTTCGGTGTACCCAGGGAAGAGTTACCTCGAGTGGGATGTGCCCGACCCCGCGGGTCAGCCCATCGCCGTCGTGCGCCGGATCCGCGACGACCTCGACAACCGTGTCCGACAACTCCTCGACGACCTCACCGGAGGCACTGACTCATGACCACCATCCCCGAAGTGCTGTTCGTCTGCGTGCACAACGCGGGCCGCTCGCAGATGGCGGCCGCGCTGCTCACGCACTACGCGATGGGCCGCGTCGCGGTGCGTTCGGCCGGGTCCGAGCCCGCGGAGAAGGTCAACCCGGCCGCGGCGGCAGCGGTGGCCGAGTGGGGTCTCGACATCACCGCGGAGGTGCCGTCCAAGCTGTCCACTGAGGACGTTGAGGCGTCCGACGTGGTGATCACCATGGGCTGCGGCGACACGTGCCCGGTGTTCCCCGGCAAGCGCTACCTGGACTGGCAGCTCGAAGACCCGGCGGGCCAGGGCATCGACGCCGTCCGCCCGATCCGCGACGACATCGACCGGCGCGTCCGCGGCCTGCTCGCCGAACTCCTCGACACCTGACCTACGGGGTGGTTTTGGCTGCCCTTTGGGGCAGGGGCGTCACGATCTTCGGGGGAATTCGACGGCCATGGCAGGAGTGTCGAGCGAAAGGCGATTGCCATGGCCACCGAGTTCAAGTTCGTCGTCGACGGGATCGATCTCAGCGAGGAGCAGCGCGCCGCCATCGCGCAGGCGGTCGCGGCGGCGGGGACGGTCGCGCTGACCGACACCATCGGCCGGGACGTGCCGTACTTCGAGGTGGGTGGCATCAACCTGCGCCGGTGGGAGCTGATCGGCAGGTACCTGCTGGCGGGCGACCGCGCGGAGAAGCTCGGCGGGCAGGTCCAGGGCTTGATCGACGGCCGCTGAGATGACCGGGCACACCTGCCCGAGCGCGAGTGCCGCGCCCGGCGCCACGCTGCTGGGTGTCTTCGGGCCGAACGGGCGGGCGATCTTCACCCCGCACGGGCCGAAGCTCACCCCGGAGCTGCGCGACACGCTCGCCGCGTCGACCGAGGGGCCGCTGGAGGCCCGGTTCCGGTTTGCCGCGCCCTGCGCGCAGTCAGCGTGCGTGTTCTGGGACGGCTCCTGCCGGGCGGTCGACGCCGCGCACGAGGATTACGGCTCGCCGGACGCGGCGGCGCTGCCTGAGTGCGGCATCCGGGACACGTGTCGGTGGTGGGCGCAGGAAGGGGCACGTGCCTGCGCGGTCTGCCCGCTGGTGCGCACCGCCGCGACGGACGTGAATGCCTCATAAGAATTCCTGAATTACTCACGAATTCCCGAGCACAACTGAAGAAGACGCCCATTGTCGGCGAATGAAACGATCTCCTCCGACGGGAACTCCGTCGTCAGGAACGTCGTTCTTCGCCGGATCTCCCTTGTCATGGCAACGGAATCCGCGTCGACAAGGGGGAGCGGATGCTCGACCGACGAAAGCTGCTGGGCATCGGGGGCGTCGCGGGAGCCACGATGCTGGTCTCGCCGATGTGGATCGGCAACGCCGCGCCCGGGGCGGGCCACCACGGCCCCGGACGCAACGCCGGACCTCGGGCGGCGCGCACCGGGATGACCTCGCCCGCGTTCACGCCGTTCGCCGCGCGGATGCCGGAGTCGCGGGTCCTGGCGCCGGTCAGCCGGACCGCGGACACCGACATCTACCAGCTTCCGGTGCAGGCCAAGACAATCGAGATTCTGCCCGGCTACCAGACGCCCGTGCTGACCTACGGCGGCGACTTCCCCGGCCCCACCATCCGGGCGCGGGCGGGCCGACGGGTCAAGCTCAACGTGCGCAACAAGCTCCCGCAGGACGTCAACGTCCACCTGCACGGCGGGCACGTCTCGGCGGCCAACGACGGCTACCCGACGGAGCTAATCGCTGGCGCCGCCGGGCGGGTGTACGAGTACCCGAACACCCAGCAGGGCGCGACTCTCTGGTACCACGACCACAGCCACGGCACCGAGGCCGAACACGTGTACCGGGGCCTGCACGGGCTCTACGTGATCGACGACCCGGGCGAGAACCACCTCGGGCTGCCCTGCGGGCGCTACGACGTGCCGATCACGTTGCGCGACGCGCAGTTCGACGCGACCGGCGCCTTCGTGTGGGGTGTCCACCCCGGCGAGCGTGACGTCACGCTGGTCAACGGCAAACCGGTCCCGCACTACCCGGTCGCCAGGCGCAAGTACCGTTTCCGGTTCGCCAACGCGGCCACGGAGCGAGTGTTCCAATTGGACCTCGGCGGCGCGGAGATGATCCAGATCGGCTCTGACGGCGGTTTGCTGCCCGCGCCGATCCGGCGTACCGAGATCACCCTCGGGTCCGCCGAGCGGATGGACATCGTGATCGACTTCGCCCGGTACCCGCTCGGCACGAAGCTCGTCCTGAACGACCCGCGCGGCCCGGTGATGCGCTTCGACGTGACCCGCGAGGCGTTCGACAACAGCCGGGTCCCCGACACGCTGCGCGCGCTTCCCGTCATGCCGCCCGCGACCGTCGACCGGCGCGTGTCGATGACGTTCGACATGAGCAGCGAGGTTCCGCTGGGGCTGATGGACGGCAAGCCCTTCGACCACAACCGGGTCGACATGCAGATCAAGCGGGGCGCTTCGGAGAATTGGAGCCTTTACAACGGCGACACCGAGTTCGGCATCACGCACACGTTCCACATGCACCTGGTGCAGTTCAAGATCCTTGACCGCGACGGCAAACCGCCCACACTTGACGACGCGGGCCGCAAGGACACGGTGTTCGTCGCGCCCGGTGAGACCGTCCGCGTGCAGGCGCATTTCGACAGCGAGTTCCTCGGCAAGTACATGTACCACTGCCACTACATGGAGCACTCGTCGCTGGGCATGATGGCGCAGATGGAGATCATGCCCTGAGCTGGCGTCGGGTCCGGTCCACAGT
>NZ_JBOHGC010000101.1:0-8745 GCF_050699995.1 Actinokineospora sp.
GGGCAGGTCACCCATGGTTGTGGCGATGATGTCGATGTGCTCCCCGTCGACCACCGCGTCGCGCATAGCGGCGCGGGTGGCGGGCAGGGCGGCGGGCCGGTGGTGCCCGGTGGGGGTGACCGTCTCGGCGAGCTGGTCGGCTCGCTCGACCCAGCGGCGGGCCTCGCGGGGGTGGACCCGCACCAACGCGGTGAGGAGCTTGGGCAGGGATCCGTATCCGGCGAGGCGGTGGATGTCGTCGCGGTCCAACTCGCCCACCACATCGAGCACCCTCGCCATCGCCGCACGGGCCTCACCCACGGCGGTCACGAGCTCAGCGGTCAGCGCGGGTCCACGCGACGCCCAGAACCTGTCCGGGTCGTTGTGATGGATCTCCAGCTCCGCCATGCCACCGAGTCTCCCGGTGACCACCGACATTCCCGGCCCGGTTTCCGGCCTCGACGACTCGTGTCACACGATGGTGTCAACAACGGGAAATGGCTTGCGGTGAAACAGATTCCGGATCACATGCTGCGACCCGCTGAACCTGCCTGCGCCAGTGGTGTTCTCCTACCGCCAGATCGAACTAGACGAGCAGCGCCGGGCCGGTTTTGACGTGCACGACCTATTCGCTGGTCCGCCAGAACAGCGATGTCTCCGCGCTTGGGCGTGACCACCGGATCTCCCGAGCCCACCGCGTACCGCTACGTCGACAAGGTCATCACGATGCTTGCCGAGCAGGCCCCGGGACTGGCGGCGAGGCCACTTCCTTTTCGCTACGGCGCCGCGATTCCGATCGACAATGTGGCATTGTCGATCGGCCAATGACAAGTTAGAGTTGTCGCATGGCTGCCGGAGTGGACGCGGAGCGATATATCGCGCTGGTCGAGGAGCGTGCGCGTGGCGGGGATGCCCTCGCCGCTGTCGAAGCGGCGTCGTTGGTGCGCGTCGAGCTGAGCGACACGGCCGACGCGGTCATCGAGCATTACGTGCTGGCAGCCCGGGGTGCGGGGCATTCGTGGACCGTGATCGGGGATCGGCTCGGTGTGTCGAAGCAGGCGGCACGCCAGCGGTTCGGGGACCGGTCGATGACGGTGCTTGGTGGCGACCTGAAGGTCATGCCTCGACTGCAGGCATGCCTGGACCAGGCGCGGCTGGCGGCTGAGGCGGGGGGTGGCGCGCAGGTCGGCACGCAGCATCTGCTGCTTGGTCTGCTGCATGCCGGGGTTGGCGCGGCGGCGCTGGACCGGCTGGGTGTCACTCGTGAGCGTTTGCGGGAAGCGAGCCGTCGCTTGTTCGACGACGGTGACGGGTCATCGGTGCCGGGCGAGCGCCCGTGGTCGGCGGAGGCCGCGCAGGCTGTCGAGAACGCTCGTGATCATGCTCGGCAGCGTGGCCACAACTATGTGGGCACTGAGCATCTGTTGTTCGTGATTTCGGCGGACCCTGGTTCCCAGGCGCGGCGCGTGCTGCAGGATCTCGGTGTCGGCTTCGCGGCGGTCAAGCGGGAACTTGAGGACGTGTTGTGTGCGGCACCGGCCGGATGGCGCAGCCGTAGGCGTCGGAGGGCGGGCGACGCGGCGACGGCCTGCTCGTTTTGCGGCAGGGCGAAGCCAGGTGTGCCGATGGTCGCAGGACCCGGGGTCTGCGTCTGTGCGGACTGCGTGCGGCTGGCGGTCGAGAAGCTGTCGTGACCCGTCACCGACCGCCCGCCACCGCTCGGCTCGGTGAGCCCCGAAAGGCTGAGCCACATTCGGCGGGCAACCGGGCGACCGCTCCGCGCTCAGCCTCGCGGCGGGACCCCCTTGGGTAGCGCGGGGGAGGCCGCGAGCAGCCGCCGCACCAGGGGATGCGGCGAGTCGTCGCGCAGGATCTCAGCGGTCGGGCCCTGGACGTGGACGCGGCCCGCGTCGAGCAGGGCGATGTGGTCGGCGATCACGGCGACGACGCCGAGGTCGTGGGTGATGAACAGCAGCGCCAAGTCAAGATCGCGCTGCAACTCGCCCAGCAGGTTCAGGACCGCGGCCTGGACCGAGACGTCGAGCGCGGAGGTGATCTCGTCGCACACCAGCACGGCGGGGTCGGCGGCCAGCGCGCGGGCGATCGCCGCGCGTTGCTGTTCGCCGCCGGAGAGCTGTGCGGGGTACCGGTCGCCGATCTCGCGCGGCAGCCGGACACTGTCGAGCAGATCGCCGACGCGCGTGTCGTCACCGGTGCCGAAGAACCGCACCACACGGGCCAGTTCGGCGCCGATCGTCCGGCGTGGGTTGAGCGACTCGCTGGGGGACTGGAACACGATTGCGACGCGTCGGCGCTGGTCGCGGGTGCGTCGGCGGGTCAGCCCCACGCCATCGAGGGTGAGCGTCGCGGCGTCGGGGCGGTGCAGGCCCGCGATACAGCGCCCGATGGTGGTCTTGCCCGACCCGGACGCGCCCACCAGGGCCAGGCACCGCCCGGCCGTGAGGTCGAGGTCGACGTCCTGAGCCGCGATCACCGGCCCGTGCGTCGCGGTCAGCCCTCGTACGCGCAGCACCTCCCGCGTCTCGGGCCGAGGCGCCACCGCGGCCCGAGGATCGGGCACCGCGGCGATCAGATCGCGCGTGTACGGCTCGCGCGGACAGCTCAGCACCTCCCGGGCGGGTCCCTGCTCGACGATCACGCCCGCCCGCATGACCGCGATCCGGTCCGCGACCTCCGCGGCCGCGGCGACGTCGTGGGTCACGTAGACCATCGCGGCGGCGGTTCGCTCCCGCAACTGGCGCAGGTGGGTCAGGAACTCCCGCTGGGTGACCGTGTCCAGCCCGGTGGTCGGCTCGTCCAGGACGATCACGGCCGGGTCGAGCAGCAGGGCTTGGGCGATGACCACCCGCTGCCGCTGCCCGCCGGAGAGTTGGTGCGGATACCGGCGCAGCAACCCAGGGTCGGCGGGCAGCCTGGCAAGGTCCAGCGCCGCCGCGATCGCGGCCCCGGTGTCGTGCGACCGGCCGTGCACGCGCAGGATCTCCGCCAATTGCGCGCCCACGCGCCGCGCCGGGTTCAGCGCCCGCAACGGGTCCTGCGGCACGTAACTGACCACAGTGGACCGCAGCGAGCGGACATCGGGTCGGTCGAGCATCGAGTGGCCCGCGATCAGCACTTCGCCCGCGTCGATCACCGTGCCCGGGTTCGCCCACCCGAGTAGCGCCAGCGCGGTGGTGGTCTTACCCGAGCCGGATTCGCCGATGACCGCCAACAACTGCCCGGCTTCGACGGTGAACGACACGGTGTCGACGATCGGCCTGCCCGCGTCGGTGACCACGCGCAGCCCGCGCACGTCGACGGCGGCCCGGTTGACACCAGTCACGTCGGAATCTCCTTGTGGTCGCGGCGAAGGACGGCGGCGATCTCGTCGCCGCCGAGGTTCACGGTGATGGTCAGCAGGGCGATCAGCAGCGCGGGGGCCACCACCGCCCACGGCTGCAACGCCAGCCCGGCCCGGTTCTCGGCAACCATCAGTGCCCAGTCCGCCGCGGGTGGTTGCAGACCGAGGCCCAGGAAGTTCGCGCCCGCCACCATGGCGATGGCGCCGCTCACCCTCGACCCGGCATCGGCCAGGATCGGCGCGGCGATGTTCGGCAGCACATCGCGCACGGCGACGGCTGCCTTGCCCTCGCCGCGGGCGAGTGCGGCCTCGACATACCCGCGGGCGCCGACCTCCAATGTCGCCGCGCGCACCACGCGAGCGATTCCGGGCGCGTTCGCCAACGCCGCGGCCAGGACGACCACCAGCGATCCCCGGCCGGTCGAGGCGGCCAGCACCGCCAGCACGAGGAACGGCGGGATCGCCAGCACCACGTCCACCGGCCGCATCAGGACGGGATCCGCACGGGTGAGCCCGGCGGCCAACCCGATCGAGGCGCCGGTCAGGTAGGCCATTGCCATGGCCGCGATCGCCAACAACACAACCGTTTGGCCACCGTGCAGCAACCTGCTGAGCACGTCGCTGCCCACGTAGTCGGTGCCCAACAAGTGGCCGTCGCCGGGCGCCGTGAACGGCAGCCCGACCGTCTCGGTGGCCGCATGCGGCGCCCACCACGGCCCGGTGAGCGCGACGGTGAGCAGCACCACGGCCGCCGCGCCGATCCAGCGCCTCATCGGATGGCCAGTTTCGGAACCAGCGCGACCACGGCCACATCGGCGAGCACATAACCAACGACGGTGATCGTGGCGAACAGCAGCGTCACCGACTGCACGTAGGGCAGGTCGCGGTGGCCGATCGCGTGCACGAGATCCTGTGAGATCCCGGGATAGGCGAACACCGTCTCCACCACCACGATCCCGCCGACCAGCCAAGTGATGCTGCCCGCAAGCAGCGGCATGGCCGGTGCCAGCGCGTTGCGCAGCGCGTGCCGCAGCACGATCCGCCGTTCCGGGATGCCGTGCAGCCGCGCCATCCTGACGTAGTCCGACGCCATCGCCTCAGCCATCTGTGCCCGCACCATCCGGATCGTCTGCGGAGCCATCACCGCCACCAGCGTGATCACCGGCAGCACCAGGATGTCCGGTGTGGACAGTGGGCTGACGCCAGGCCGGACCATCGACGCCGCGGGCAGCACCGGCCACGTGTAGGCCAACAGGGCGATCAGCAGCGTCGCGGTGACGAACTCGGGCAGCGAGCCCATCGTCACCGAGGCCATGCTGACCACCCGGTCGCGAACCCGTCCCGCCCGCGCGCCCGCCCACGCGCCGAGCCCGATCGCGAGCGGGACAAGCAAAGCGGCGGCTATCCCGGCGAGCACCAGCGTGTTCGGCAGTCGCGCCCCGACGATCTCGGTCACCGGACGGCCGGAGAACAGCGAGTGGCCCAGATCCCCGCGCAGCACACCGGTGATCCAGTCGAGATACCGGTCGACCAGCGGCCGGTCCAAGCCGAGTTCGGCACGCAAGGCGGCCTTGTCGGCCGCGGAACCCGTGCCCGAACCCGCGCCTTTGGCCAGGATCATGTCCACCGCGTCGCCCGGCAGCAGTCGCATCGCCGCGAAGATCGCCACCGAGGCCGCCCACACCACGCCGATGGCTCCGAGCAGCCGGATCGCCACGTAACGGGATAAACCGTTCACCGTGGTCACATCCACACGTTCCGGTAGCTGCACCAGTCGTCGGTGGCCACGGTGGTGCCGTGGATACCGCGGACGTGGGGGCTGACGCCGTCGAGCCACTTGGCGTAGGAGTGGATGATGTAGCCGCCGTCGGACCACAGTTCCTGCTGCAGCTCCAGATAGCGCTGCCTGCGCAGCTCCGCGTCCAACGTGCCGCGGGCGGTGGCGAACTTCTGGTCCCACGCCGGCCGTTTCCACGCGGTCTCGTTGGTCGGCGCGTCCGACACGATCGCCTGGCCGTAGAACCACTCCAGCGCGTAGCTGCCCCATCCGGTCTGGGTGAACGGCTGCTTGAGGAAGACATCGGTCCAGTACGAGTCCGGCGCCGACTTCGACACCTCGATGGTGATTCCGGCCTTCTTCGCCTGCTCGGCGAACAACAGTGCGGACTCGACGAAGCCCGGGGTGGCGTCGGCGGTGTGCAGCGTGACCTTGAGGTTCTCCTTGCCCGCCGCGCGCAGCAGCGCGCGCGCCTTTTCCGGGTCGTAGGCCCGCTGCGGGATCGAGTCGGCGTAGTTGGGCGCGCCCTTGCCGTACAGGTCATTGCCGATGTCGCCGTAACCGAAGTAGACGGAGTCCACAATGGCCTTGCGGTCCACTGACAGCCGCAGCGCCTCCCGGACTCGGGGATCGGTGAACGGTTCCTGGTCGATGAGCATGTTGAACGCCTGGAAGGTGCCCACCGGCGACTGGTGGATCGTCAGCGCCGGATTCGTCTGCTGTGCCTTGCCCTGCACGTGGGACAGCTCGTGCACGACATCCGCCTCACCGGAGAGGAACACGTTGAGCCGCGCGTCGGCCTTGGCTGCCAGGATGACCTCGACGCTGTCGAGGTAGGGCTTGCCGTGCTCCCAGTAGGCGTCGTTGCGAACGAGCTTGGTCCGCTCGCCAGGCGCCCAGGTGTCGAACCGGAACGGCCCGGTGCCGACCGGCGGACGCTGCTTGTCGAACGTGTTCGTCCCGGCCTGCACGACGTAGACGTACCAACCCGCCAGCAGCGCGCCGAGGTCTGCCATCGGTTGCGTCATCCGCAACTCCACGGTTGTGTCGTCGACCTTGCGCGACCCCGCGAGGTCGACCATCGCCAGGTCTGCCGCGGCGGGCAACTTGTTGGCCGGGTCGAGAATGCGCTTGACGCTCCACAGAACGTCATCGGCGGTCAGCGGCTTGCCATCGTGCCAGCGCACGCCCTTGCGCAGCCGGATCGTCCACACCGTGCCGTCAGCGTTGGGTTCGAGCGATTCGGCCAGCCGTGGACGAATCGTCAGGTCGTGGTTGTATGCGACCAGTTTGTCGAACACGTTCTTCGCGACCGCGCCGCCGCCCCACGAGCCCGCCAGGTGCGGGTCGAGCACATCGTCGGTGGTGCTGGCTCCCGAGATCACCACCCGCAGATTCCCGCCGCGCCGGGGAGTCTCACCCGCGTACCCGGCGGGCTGGCTACTCCCGCAGGCCGGCGCACCGAGCAGAACGGCGCCCGCGAAGGCGCCTTTGAGGACGGTCCGGCGGGAGGGCAGGGCTGATCGATCGAACATGGAGAACTCCTTGAGCGCACGGGAAAGACCACACGCCGATGCGGCGCGTGGTGCGGCGGCGGATCACTGGACCCGCTGGGATGTCAGAAAAGGCGGTCAGCGCCGAGGGATGCACCTGCGTGACAAGGGAATGACCGGGATATCGAAGACGGCCTTCATGGCACTGCCTCTCTCGGGGTAATCCGCCCCGGGTGGTGAGGAGGCGATGGGCGAGTCTCCTGACTCGTCGGATCAACGGTTCTCCCTGGCCTTCCCACCCTGCGGGCAGTGGCCAGTCCTGGGAGTCGCTCCCCGATCACAGTGGCGGCACCGTGCCGGATTCTCACCGGCTTCCTCGTCGCCATCGCCTGAACGGCGTCATCATGGCAGATCACCGGTACTGTGACCAGATTCAGTTTGCTGCGTCACACGGCAGCAAAGTCTCACCCGCCGGTGGTGTCATTACCCCACCGGCGGACTGGGTGCCGACCAGGTCGTCAGCCGGGGTGTACCACCCCTGCCGAGCCGCCGCCGCGGCGAGTCGGTTCGGCGACCGCGATTAGGGTGCCGTCAGGCCGGAACTCGATGCCCGTGGCGGCGCCGATCTCGGCGGTCTGGCTCAGCGTGTGGCCACGCCCCGCCAGTGCCGCCGCGTACGGGCTGCTGAGGAAGGCGGCCTCGGCCAGGGTGGCCGCGGTGTTGCGCTGGGTCGCTCGCGGCGCGGCCACCGCCTCGGCGAGCGTGGCGCCCAGGTCGAGTCGGTCGACGAGGATCTGCAGCACAGTGGTGATGATCGTCGATCCGCCTGGCGACCCGATCGCGAGCAGTGGCGCGCCGTCCCGGAGCACGATCGTCGGGCTCATGGAGCTTCGTGGCCGCTTGCCGCCCTCGACCCGGTTGACGTGGGTCAGCGAGTCGAAGGTGAAGTCGGTCAGCTCGTTGTTCAACAGGAACCCGAAGCCGGGCACCACGATCCCGTTGCCGCCGGTCGATTCGATGGTGAAGGTGTAGGACACGACATTGCCCTCGGCGTCGGACACCGTCAGGTGGGTCGTGGTGCCCGCCCTGGTCACCGACGCGGCGGGGGTGGCGACACCGGTTCCGCCGCCGTTGTGCGGCCATGGGTCGCCGGGCGCGACGACAGGCGGCTGTGCGGCAGTGGGCCCGATCAGCGCCCGCCGCTGCGCGGCGAACGGTTCGGACAGCAGGCCGCGCAGCGGCACGTCCACGAAGTCGGGGTCGGCGAGGTAGGCGTTGCGGTCGGCGAAGGCGAACCGGGACGCCTCCAGGTAGTAGTGCAGTGCCTCTTCCCGAGGCATCGTCGAGACGTCATAGCCCGCGAGGATGTTGAGCGCCTCGCCGACGGTCGATCCGCCGCTGGACGGCGGTGGCATGCCGTAGACGTCGAGACCGCGGTAGGACACGCGCGTCGGCTCCCGCTCGACCGCCTCATACCCCACCACGTCCCGCATGGTCATCATGCCGGGCCGCCACACGTGCGTGGCGTCGGGGGAGACCGGCGGATCCTGAACCGCGTTCACCATGGCGGCTGCCACCGCGCCCCGGTAGAAGCCTTTCGCGCCGAGCTGCGCGATGCGCTGATAGGTGCGGGCCAGGTCCGGGTTGCGGAAGGTGGCGCCCACGTCGCGTGCCGTGCCGTCCGGATCGAGGAACAGTTGGGCCGAGGAGGGCACGTCGGCGAAGCGGGCGGCGTTGCCCCGGGTCTGGTCGTGGAAGGTCTGGTCGATGATGAACCCGTTGGTGGCGACCGCGATGGCGGGCCGCAGCACCTCCCGCATCGACATGGTCCCGTAGTCGCGCAGCGCGTCGGACCACCCGTCGACCGTGCCCGGCACCCCGGCGGACAGGCCGCTGTAGCGGGCGTCGTTGAACGGCAGTGGTACGCCGTTCTCCAGGAACGAGTCCGGGCGCATCGCGGCGGGCGCGGTCTCCCGGTGGTCGATCGTGGTGACCCGGCCGCCGTCCGCCCGGTAGATGACCATGAACCCGCCACCGCCGATGCCGCACGAGAACGGCTCGGTCACGCCCAGCACGGCGGCCGCGGCGACCGCGGCGTCCACCGCGTTGCCGCCCGCCCGCAACACCCCCAACCC
>NZ_JBOHGC010000102.1:0-2528 GCF_050699995.1 Actinokineospora sp.
AGTCGACGCTGGCCGGCGCCGCGAGCCGCTTGAGCTCGCTGACGATCCCCGCCGCGGTGTATTGCGCGATCATCAGCCCGGAGTCGACGCCGGGGTCGTCGGCGAGGAACGGCGGCAGACCGTGCGAGCGGGCGACGTCGAGCATCCGGTCGGTGCGCCGCTCGGCCATGCCGGCGACGTCGGCGACCGGGATGGCCAGGAAGTCGAGCACATATGCGACGGGCGCGCCGTGGAAGTTGCCGTTGGACTCGACGCGGCCGTCGGGCAGCACCACCGGGTTGTCGATGGCGGAGGCCAGTTCGCGGTCGGCGACGGTCTCGGCGTAGCCGACGGTGTCGCGGGCGGCGCCGTGGACCTGCGGCGAGCAGCGCAGCGAGTAGGCGTCCTGCACGCGGTTGCACTCGGGACCGCGGTGGCTCTCCACGATCGGCGACCCGGCGAGGAAGCGGGACATGTTGGCCGCGGACACACTCTGGCCGGGGTGCGGGCGCAGGGCATGCAGGTCGGGGGCGAACACGCGGTCGGTGCCCAGGAGTGCCTCGACGCTCATCGCGGCGGTCAGATCGGCGACGTCGAGCAGCGCGTGCAGGTCGGCCAGGGCCAGGCACAGCATGCCGAGCATGCCGTCGGTGCCGTTGATCAGCGCCAGGCCCTCCTTCTCGGCCAGCTCGACCGGGCGCACGTTCCGCTCGGCCATCACCTCGGCGGCGGGGCGGAGCGCGCCCGTGCGGTCGTGGACCATGCCCTCGCCCATCAGCGCGAGCGCCACGGCGGAGAGCGGCGCGAGGTCGCCGGAGCAGCCGAGGGAGCCGTACTCGTGCACGACGGGGTGAATGCGCTGGTTGAGCAGCTCCTGCATCGTCTCCACCGTCGACTGGCGGACGCCGGTGCGGCCGGTGGCGAGGGTGCGCAGGCGCAGCAGGATGAGGGCGCGGACGACCTCGTCCTCGACGTGCGGACCGGCGCCCGCGGCGTGCGAGCGGATCAGCGAGCGCTGCAGGGCGGCGCGCTTGTCGAGCGGGATGTGGCGGGTGGCCAGAGCGCCGAAGCCGGTGGAGACGCCGTACGTCGGCTGCTCTGCGTTGGCCAGTTCCTCGATGTGCGCGCGTGACTTGGCGACCGAGGCGAGCGCGTCCTCGGTGATGCGCACCCGGGCGGCCGTGCGGGCGACCTTCACGACGTCCGCGCGGGTCAGCGGGCCGCCGTCGATCTCAACCAGTTCCAACATGCGCCCATCTCAACGCGTGGCCGGGCCGCGCACGAGGGGGGATCGGGTGAGAGTGTCTGGCATCCCAGACTCGGCGTACCGTGGGCTGGTGGGTTCGAGCAGCGACGTGCCCGCGCTGCGGCGCGGCCTGGCGGTGTTGCGCCTGCTCGCGGGCAAGGCGGGCCCGGTGACGGCGGCGGCGGTCGCGCGGGAGCTGGGACTGCCCCGATCGACGACGTATCACCTGCTCGGTGAGCTGGCCGACGCCGGTTTCGTGACCCACCTGCCCGAGGAGCGGCGCTACGGGTTGGGGCTGGCGGCGTTCGAACTCGGGTCGGCGTACCTGCGCCACGACCCGCTGGAACGGCTCGCCCGGCCACTGCTGCGGCGGCTGATCGAACGCACCGGGCATACCGCCCACCTGGGGGTCCTGCATGGCGGCGAGACCCTGTACCTGCTGCGGGAACAGCCCGCGCACCCGCACACCGTGGTGACCGATGTGGGCGTCCGACTGCCCGCGCACCTGCCCGCGTCCGGCCGCGCGATGCTGGCGCACCTGCCCGCCGCGCACCTGAGGGCCCTGTTTCCTACGCGGTCCAGTTTCGTGCGTCGCACGGACCGAGGCCCGGAGCACCTCCCCGCGCTGCGCCGGCTACTGGCGGTGGAAAGGCGGCGCGGGTGGGCGGTGGAGGATGGGTACGTGACCGAAGGGTTCGCCTCAGTCGCCGCGGCGGTGTTCGACCACACCGGCTGGCCCGCCGGCGCGATCAGCACGACCTTCCGGCACGTGTGCCCACATGAGTGCGGCGAGACCTGGTTCGACCTCGCCACCGAGACGAGCCGGGCTGCCGGTGAACTGACCGCGCGGCTCGGGGGAAGGTAACGGGGTCCTCGGCTACAGCAACGTCGCACGCGCTATGGGCCGTCGCCCTCGAGCGCGCGCAGAAACGCGTGCATGCCAGACGACGGGTTATCGTTTGGAAACCGCGTTCCATCGATCTGATGCCGTGCATCAAGCCGTTCCGCCCGCTGCGCGGCTGCCTTGCGCAGCGGCATGTAGACCGCGGCATCGATACTCTTGCCCGGCCGCCTATCGAGGGCACGGCTCAATACCAGGAACTTTAGGTTCGGGTGAGGATGGTCACGACTGTGGGTGGTGGGCCTGTCAGGTGTTTGTCGATGGGTTTCTTCGATGGGAACGGGGTGCGCTGTGTGCGGCGGACCACGCGTGGGTTGGAGCGTTGCCGTTTCGGGACAAGGACTTCGGTGATCTCGGCGGTGACGGCTGCCAGTATCGCGGCTGCTTTACGCAGGGGGGAAA
>NZ_JBOHGC010000103.1:0-6635 GCF_050699995.1 Actinokineospora sp.
TCACCAGCGCGCCCGCCGCCTTTCGGTGCAGCCGCGCCCGGTCCGGCGCGGCGGCCGACGCCAGCGCCGACTCGTAGGCGAGCCGCGCGCCGCGCAGATCGCCCGCGACCGAGCGGAGGTCGCCGACCTGGCGCCACAGGTCGGCGGTCAACTCGGGTGGCGTCATGCGGCCCGCCCGGATCTGCTCGTAAAGCCGTTCGGTCGCGGGGCTCGGTGCCACACCGAGGTCGCGGTCCAGGGCCACCCGCAGCGCGTCGTACGCGGCCATCGCCGAGGACCTGCGCCCGGCCAGTGCCTGCAGCCGCATCACCGCCGCCCCGGCTTCCTCATGGCTGGGTTCGTCGGCCAGAACCCGACGCAAGGCGGTGATCGCCGCGTCGACATCGGCCCGCGCTTCCAGCAGGGCGGCCCACTCGACGAGAAACTCATGGGCTTGGCGGCGCAAGCGGTCGGCGTGGGGTTCGGCCCACTCCTCGTAGCGGTCCTCGGGGAGCAGATCTCCGCGGTAAAGGTCCACCGCGCTTTGGTATGCCGCGGGCTCGCCCGAGCGACGGGCGGCGAGCAGCGCCGTCTCGAACGCCGAGACGTCCACGAAGTCCGCGTGCAGGCTCAACTGGTCCCCGACGGAACCGACGCTGTCGGCCCCCAGCACCTGGCGGACCTCATGCAGGGCCTTGCGCAACTGGTTGGCGGCCGCGGCGACCGGCAGGTCGGGCCACAGCGCGTCGGCGAGCTGCTCGCGGTGCAGGCGTCGGCCGGGCGTCAGCGCGAGCACTTTGACGATCGCGCGCGCCTTGCGCAGCCGCCAGGCGGCCTCAGGCACCTCCTGGCCGCCCAGAGCCACTCGAAACCCGCCGAGCAGCCAAATGTGTAGCTTGTCCACGACCGCCTCCGCTGAGACGCCTAACTGTACGACTGAGCTACGCGCGGCGGGTATGACGAACAGCGCCCCTGGTGTCTCCGAGGAGACACCAGGGGCGCTGTGGACTGTCTGGGTCAGGCCGTCGGGACCGAGGCCACGCCCGGGGACAGGAACGGCTTGCCGTTGACCTTTTCCGAGATGCCCTCGCGGTCCAGGAACGGCGTGATGCCGCCCAGCCAGAACGGCCAGCCGCCGCCGAGGATCATGCACAGGTCGATGTCCTGCGCCTCCGCGACCACACCCTCGTCGAGCATGATGCGGATCTCCTCGGCCAAACCCTCCAGCGCCCGCGCGCGGACCTGGTCGGTGGTCAGCGGCGCGTCGCCGAACTCCCACAGGGCCTGAACCTCGGGGTCGACGCTGGGCTTGCCGGAGGCGTCCCAGGTCCACACCGCGTTCTTGCCCGCCGCGACGAACTTCTTCATGTTGTCCGAGACACCGAAACGGTCCGGGAACGCGCGGTTCATCGTCTCGGCCACGTGCAGCGCCACCGGGGCGCCGACGAGCTGCAGCAGCACCAGCGGGCTCATCGGCAGGCCCAGCGGCTCCAGCGCGTTGTCCGCGACCTCGAACGGGGTGCCCTCGTCGATCGACTGGACCACCTCGCCCATGAAGCGGGTCAGCAGCCGGTTGACCACGAACGCCGGGGCGTCCTTGACCAGCACCGAGGACTTCCGCAGCGCCTTGCCCACCGCGAATGCGGTCGCCAAGGTGGCGTCGTCGGTGCGGTCGGCGCGGACGATCTCCAGCAGCGGCATGACCGCGACCGGGTTGAAGAAGTGGAAGCCGACGACCCGCTCCGGGTGCTTCAGCTTCGACGCCATGTCGGTGATCGACAGCGACGAGGTGTTCGTCGCCAGCACGCACTCCGCGCTGACGTGCGCCTCGACCTCGGCGAACACCGTCTGCTTGACGCCCAGTTCCTCGAACACGGCCTCGATGACGAAGTCGGCGTCGGAGAACGCGGCCTTGTCCAGCGAACCCGACACCAGCGCCTTGAGCCGGTTCGCGCCGTCCGGGGAGACCCGGCCCTTGGCTGCGAGCTTGTCGATCTCGGTGTGGACGTAGCCCACGCCCTTGTCGACCCGCGCCTGGTCGATGTCGGTCAGCACGACCGGCACCTTGAGCTGACGGGCGAACAGCAGCGCCATCTGGCTGGCCATCAGGCCCGCGCCGACGATGCCGACCTTGGTGACCGGACGCGCGAGCGACTTGTCCGGGGCGCCCGCGGGCTTCTTGGCGCGCTTCTGGACCAGGTTGAACGAGTACAGACCCGCGCGCAGCGTGTCCGTCATCAGCACGTCGGCCAGCGCCTCGGTCTCGGCCGCGTAACCGCGGTCGAGGTCGTGCTCTCGGGCCAGCTCCAGCAGCTCGATCGCCTTGTTCGCGCCCGGGGACGCGCCCTTGGTCTTGCCGTGCACGATCGTCTTCGCGCGCTCCACGGCCGCGTCCCACTCGGCGCCGCGGTCGATCTCGCGGCGGGTCGGGGTGACCTCGCCGTTGACGACCTTCGACAGCCACAGCAGCGACTGCTCGAGGAAGTCGGCCGAGTCGAGCAGGGCGTCGGTGATGCCCAGCTCGAGCGCCTGCTTCGGCTTGAGCATCCGGTTCTGCGACAGCGCGTTCTCGAAGATCACCGTCACGGCCGCGTCCGGGCCGATCAGGTTCGGCAGCAGCTGCGTGCCGCCCCAGCCCGGGAACAGGCCGAGGAAGACCTCGGGCAGCGCGATGGCCGCCGCGCCCGAGGACAGGGTCCGGTAGTGGCACGACAGCGCCAGTTCCAGGCCGCCACCCATGACCGCGCCGTTGACGAAGGCGAAGGTCGGGATCTCGGACTCGGTGAACCGGCGGAAAACGTCGTGCCCGGCCTGGGCGATCTCCAGCGCGCGCTCGCGCTCGGCGACCTGCTCCACACCGGACAGATCAGCGCCGACGGCGAAGATGAACGGCTTGCCGGTGACCGCGATCGCGGCCGGGTCGGCCGCGACGGCGGCGTCGAACGCGGCGTTGAGCGACACCAGGCTCTGCGGCCCGAAGGTCGACGGGCGGGTGTGGTCGTGGCCGTTGTCGATGGTGATGAAGGCGACCGGCTTGTCCACGCCGGGAACCTTGATCAGCCGCGTGACGGCGTTGGTGACGACCTCGTCGGGGAAAGCGGCCTTGGCCTGCTCCAGGGTCAGCATCAGTTGCCACCACCGTTCCAGTACGGGTTCTCCCAGATCACGGTGCCGCCCATGCCGATACCGATGCACATCGAGTTGATGCCGTAGCGGACCTCGGGGTGCTCGGCGAACTGGCGCGAGAGCTGGGTCATCAGCCGGACACCGGAGGACGCGAGCGGGTGGCCGCACGCGATGGCGCCGCCCCACTTGTTGACCCGCGGGTCGTCCTGGTCGATGCCGAAGTGGTCGAGGAACGCGAGCACCTGCACCGCGAACGCCTCGTTCAGCTCGAACAGGCCGATGTCCTCAATGGACAGACCGGCGCGCTGCAAAGCCCTCTCCGTGGCCGGAACGGGCCCGACGCCCATGACCTCGGGCTCGACACCGACGAAGGAGTAGCCCACCAGCCGCATGCCGACGGGAAGACCCAACTCGCGGGCTGTTTCTTCTTCGGCGAGGATGCAGCCGGTGGCGCCGTCATTGAGGCCCGCCGCGTTGCCCGCGGTGACGCGGCCGTGCGGACGGAACGGGGTCTTGAGGGCGGCGAGCTGCTCGAGCGTGGTGCCCGGGCGCGGCGGCTCGTCCTCGGTCGCCAGGCCCCAGCCCAGGGTGGCGCTCTTGGTGGCCACGGGGACCAGCTCGGGGCCGATCTTGCCCGCCTTGACCGCGTCGGCGTACTTCTCCTGGCTGCGCGCGGCGAACTCGTCGCAGCGCTGCTTGGTGATCGCCGGGTAGCGGTCGTGCACGTTCTCCGCGGTCTGGCCCATGACCAGCGCGGTCGGGTCGACGATCTTGTCGGCGACGATGCGCGGGTTCGGGTCGACGCCCTCACCCATCGGGTGGCGGCCCATGTGCTCGACACCGCCCGCGATCACCACGTCGTAGGCGCCGAAGGCGATGCCGCTGGCGCTCGTGGTCACGGCGGTCATCGCGCCCGCGCACATGCGGTCGATGGCGTAGCCCGGAACCGACTTGGGCAGGCCCGCGAGCAGCGCGGCGGTGCGGCCGATGGTCAGGCCCTGGTCGCCGATCTGCGTGGTCGCCGCGATCGCGACCTCGTCCACCCGCTCCGGGGGCAGTTCTGGGTGCCTGCGCAGCAGTTCACGGATGACCTTCACGACGAGATCGTCGGCGCGGGTCTCCGCGTAGATGCCCTTCGGGCCGGCCTTGCCGAACGGCGTGCGTACACCGTCGACGAAGACCACGTTCCGAACGGCGCGCGCGGCTGCGGATGCAGCGGGTGCGGCCACGGGGGTGCTCCTTAGTCGAATATGGGCTACCGACTGGTAACAAGGGCTACTCTAGCCCTGGTTACCAGTGAGTAACATGTTGTCGCGGCTATGGAGTGGGTCACAGACCGACGAAGTCCGCCATCGTCGCCGCCGAGAACTCGAAGAACTCGTCCGCCGGATCCGCCGAGCCGACGAGCTGGCCGAACAGTTCGAAGCTGATCACGCCGAACAGCTGTGTCCACGCCACCATTACCCGCGCCAGCGCGCCGGGCGGCAAGTCGATCGAGTTCATGCTGATGACCGAGCTCAGCTGGCTGCGCAGGCCGTGGCCCACGCTGCTGTCGTCGACCTTCCCGGCTGTCGCGATCGCGGTGAGCAGGAGCGGGACCCGGGCGGCGGGGGCGACGGTGTCCTGCGGGGCCTGGTAGCCGGGGACGGGGGAGCCGTAGATGAGCGCGTACTCGTGCCGGTGGGTCACGGCCCAGGTGCGCACGGCGCGGCATGCGGCGAGCCAGCGCCCACGCGGCTCGGCCTCTGCTTCGCTGGCGCCCTTCGTCCTGGAGTTGCCCTGGCGGATTCCGCTGTCGGCGTGCTCCGCCGCCGCCCCCATCGCGTCGTACGCGTCGATGATCAGGGCGGTGAGCAGGTCGTCGCGGCTGGGGAAGTAGCGGTAGAGCGCGGAGGACGCCAGCCCGAGGCTGCGCGAGACGGACCGCAGCGAGAGGCTCTGCGCTCCGTCGGTGACGAGCTGCTTGCGCGCTTCGTCCTTGATCTCCTGGGCGACCTCGGCTCGGGCCCGGTCACGTGCGGTTTTGCCTACGTTCATCATCAAAATGTAGCACTGCTCTCTATTATGAGCATTGCTCTGAATTGAGAGCGCTGCTCTTGACTGTGAGCAGTGCTCTCGTGTTCACTGCTCACAACAGAGAGCACTGCTCACAAACGAGAGCACTGCTCTCGCGGTAGGGGAGGAAGATCATGTCGGTTCGCTACCAGCGCCCGGGCGCGCTCACCAAAAACGTCTTCAACCGCATCGTCGCGTTCCTGGTGCGGCGGGGCGTCAACGTGTGGGGCTCGCGGGTGCTGTCCGTGCGCGGCCGGAAGTCAGGGGAGATGCGCTCGACCCCGGTCAACCTGCTCGTGGTCGACGGAACCCACTACCTGGTCGCGCCTCGCGGCCACACCCAGTGGGTCCGCAACCTGCGCGCCGCGGGAGAAGGCGAACTACGCCTCGGCCGCCGTGTTCAACAGTTCACCGCCATCGAGGTCCCCGACGACGCCAAGCCCGCCCTGCTGCGCGCCTACCTCAAGCGCTGGAAGCTCGAGGTCGGCATCTTCTTCGATGGCGTCGACGACAAGTCGCCGGAGGCCGACCTCCGCCGCATCGCCTCCGACCACCCGGCCTTCAAGGTCGACCTGGCCTGACCCGCGCTAAAGTGATCCACTCTTGCTCGCAGGTCCCGACCTCGCTGATGCCTTCAGTAGCTCGTCTATGAGTCGCCACACGCCAGAACTGGGGTTGTGACTTCGTGGGTGTCCCGCGCGCTCATGGCCGTCCTCGGTGCCTCGCGCTCGGTGACGCGCCGCTTCGTAGCGGCCGCTGAGCCTCGCGCAGTCAATCCGTTTACCGCCGGGAAGCTGTTGGCTTAGTAGTCGCTGAATCGAATGCCCGGTGGTGTGTGAACTGTGATCTTTGAAGTGCCAGTACGGCCAGATTTCAAAGCATGGGTTGCTGATCGCCAAACGATATTTCCTCGCGTTCCGCGAGCCGTATTGCGTCTGGCAGGCGCCGATGCTCATCGACGTCTACCACGCACCAGACCTGGTCGAATTTCTCGTTATCGTCCCGAAAAGCTCGCGCTTTTCTGTGCGCTTCCTTCTTGCGTCGGGCGGCGATCTCCACCAGTTGAACCGGATCGCCATTTTCGATCGGCACTTCGATCGTCAACAACTGATCGCGTAGCGCATTTCGGACGTACTGAAAATAGAGTGGTTCGGTAGCGGTGCCTTCGCATACCACCAGAAAACGTGCGCGAGGCGCGAATCGTGGACTGCGGCGTGCTGCAACCCGGTAGGCAGCAAGAGGCTTGCGACCCGCCATTAGTGGCCGTTTCCTGCAGGCTTCAGCGCATCTAACGCCACGTACGGGATTGCCCCGTAGCGCCCTTGTAGGTAGCCGCGCTCCCAGTTCTCTAGTACTACAGCCGCAATGTGTCATGCTTGATGCGTTGTCGCTGGTAGTGGCTTCGGCGGGCTCTGGTTTGGTGGAGTCTGCGCCAGTGTGACCAGTGTTCGGTGTGTATTTCGGGGTGGGTTGGT
>NZ_JBOHGC010000104.1:0-14804 GCF_050699995.1 Actinokineospora sp.
CGCCGCTACCGGGTCAGCAGTTGGAAGATCGCGGCGAGTCCGACCAGGACGATCACCGCGCGCAGCACGGTCGGGGACAGCTTGCGGCCGATCTTCGCGCCGATCAGCCCGCCCACGATCGCACCGACGGCGATGAGCGCGACCGCGTCCCAGGCCACGTCCGCGACGAAGATGAACACGATGCCCGCCACCAGGTTCACGATGGCCGCGAGCACGTTCTTGACCGCGTTGATCCGCTGCAGGCTCTCGTCCATCAGGATGCCCATCAGGCCGAGCAGCAGAACTCCTTGCGCCGCACCGAAGTAGCCGCCGTAGATACCGCTGGCGAAAACCCCCGCGATGAGCGCGAGTCCACCGTGGACGTGCCGTTCGCCTTGCCGCTCGGTCAGTGTGCGGGCCAGCCACGGCTGCAGGATGACCAGCACCAGCGCGAGTCCGATGAGGATCGGAACGATCGTCTCGAACGCGCCCGGCGGCAGGACCAGCAGCAGGATCGCGCCCACGACACCGCCGACCAGCGACGCCACGCCCAGCCGCAGCAGGCGTGGGAGCTGGCCGGCGAGTTCACGCCGGTAGCCGATCGCGCCGGTGATAGAACCCGGCACCAGGCCCAGGGTGTTGGACACGTTGGCCACCACCGGGGGGAATCCGACGGCGAGCAGCACCGGGAACGTGACCAGCGTGCCGGAGCCGACCACGGTGTTGATGCCGCCCGCGAAGACCCCGGCCAGCACGACGGCGATGACTTCCCAGGTCGTCATTGTGTGCATCCCACAACTGGGGACACTAGTTCGCCAGTTTCCCATCGCGCGCGAGGAATGCGGCGAACATCTCACTCTCGGCGTCGTCGAGGTACTTCCGGAGCAGTTCCTCGGCGCGTTCGGGCTCGCCGCCCTTGAGCCGGTCGAGGATCTCGCGGTTGCGCCGCAAATAGCCCTCGTGGAACGAGCGCGGGTCGCCCATCTCGTGGAAGCCGAGCCGCAGTTCGGCGCCGACCTGGCGCATCATCTCGTCGAGCCGCGGGCTGCCGACCAGGCTCACGATCGCTTGGTGGAAGCGGATGTTCGCGGTGCCCACGTCGACCCAGCGCCCCTCGGCGGCGGCCCGCTCGCCGCGCTCGACGGCCGCTGTCATCCGCTCGATCCCCGCGTCCGTCGCCTGCGCAAGCGCGGCGCACTCGACAACCTTGCGGACCCGGTAGAGGTCGCGGACGTCGGCCCGGACCAAGCTGCGCACGAACACACCGCGGTTGAGCTTGTGCACCAGCAGCTTTTCGTGGGTGAGCAGCCGAAACGCCTCGCGCAGGGTGTTGCGGGAGACCTCCAGCGGCGCCATGAACGCCTCTTCGGTGACCCGGCTGCCCGGTGGCAGCGCGCCTTCCATGATCAGGTCGCGCAGCGCCGACGCGGCGACGTCGGCCGCACTGCTGCGCCCCTGCCGCCGCTCACGGACCAGCTCGGTGAGCCGTCCGACGATGTCGACCGATGCCACGTTTCCTCCCACTCGTCCTTCCAGGGTAATCAGCCGATCGTTCCATTGTCAGATTGTTGAACAATCCCTACGGTACGGGAGTGACGGTGCCATCGAGCGAGCGGGGTGGAGCATGAGCACAGTCCGGACCGAGTCGGCCATGAGCTGGTTCCGAGAGCTGCCAGCCAAGGGGCGCAAGGCTTTCGTCGGCGCCTTCCTCGGCTACGGCCTCGACTCGTACGACTTCTGGGTGCTTCCCCTGGGGCTCGCGGCCATCGCGTCGTCGTTCGGTCTGAGCACCGGCCAGACCGGCCTGCTCTCGACCGCGACGCTCGTGTTCTCCGCGGTCGGCGGTGTGATCGCAGGTGTGCTCGCCGACCGGATCGGCCGGGTTCGGACGCTGATGATCACCGTGGTCACCTACGCCCTGTTCACCGCGCTGTGCGGGTTCGCGCAGGATTACGAGACGCTGCTCGTCCTGCGTGCCTTGCAGGGCCTGGGTTTCGGCGGCGAGTGGGCCACCGGCGCGATCCTGGTCGCCGAGTACACCGCCGCCCGCCACCGCGGCCGCGTCGCGTCGGTCATCCAGAGTTCGTGGGCGGTCGGCTGGGGCGCGGCGGTGATCGTCTACACCGTCGTGTTCCACCTCGTCGACCCCGACCTGGCGTGGCGCGTCCTGTTCATCACTGGCGCGCTCCCCGCGATCCTGGTCGTCTACCTGCGGCGCGGGGTCGAGGACGCCCCCGTGTTCACCGAGCACAAGGCCGCCGCCCGCGGCTCGCTGCGGGCGATCTTCCGCCGGGACCTGTTGCGTACCACCGTGTTCGCGTCCCTGCTGGCCACCGGCTGCCAGGGCGGCTACTACACCCTGGCGACGTGGCTGCCGACATATCTGAGCAAGCAGCGCGGCCTGACCGTCATCGGCACCGGCGGCTACCTGGCCTTCCTGATCACCGGCGCGTTCCTCGGCTACCTGACCGGCGGCTACCTGTCCGATCGCCTGGGCCGCAGGCATTCCTTCCGCATCTTTGCGGTCCTCAGCGCCACCCTGCTGATGCTGTACACCCAATTGCCCGCTTCCGCAGGCGGGTACGTGCTGTTCCTGGGCTTCCCGCTGGGCTTCTGCTCGTCAGCCATCTTCAGCGGCTTCGGCGCCTACCTCGCCGAGCTGTACCCGAGCCGCGCACGCGGCGCCGGTCCAGGCTTCACCTACAACTTCGGCCGCGCGGTCGGCGCGTTCTTCCCCGCCGCCATCGGAGTTCTGGCAGGCCACTACGGCATCGGCGGCGCGATGTCCTTCGGCGCCTTGGCCTACGCGCTCGTCGTGGTCGCGCTGTTCTGGCTGCCCGAGACCAGGGACCGCGAACTGTCCTGACGCACATGGGCGGTGCCGGAACATCCGGCACCGCCCATGTTTCCTGCCGCTATCAGTTAGTGCGCCTGCGCTTCGTCGCCATCAGCGTGATGCCACCCGCCATGAGCACGGCGAGACCCAGCACAGTCAGGCCGAGCACGCTCGCACCCGTCTGCGCCAACTCCTCGCCGCCGGTGCTCGCCGCCGGAGCGACGCCTGCCTGCGGCGCCGGGACGCCCGGCGCCGGGGTGGGCTCAGCGGGAGTGGGCTCAACCGGTACGGGCTTGACGATGGGCAGCGCCGGCTGCTCAGGGCCAGACACCATGAAGTACCGAGGTGTGTGCTCGTTGTCCCCGGCGTAAACGGAGAACAGGGCGTCGTCTTCCCACCTGAACGCCCACGGGCCCACCACGTGCACGCGGTAGCGGCCCGCCTGGACGTCGCGGAAGGTGAACCGACCGGACGCGTCGGTGTGCGTCTCGGCGATCGCCTTGTCGGTCGCCAGGTCCACGAGTTGGACCTTGGCGCCCGTGATCCGCTCGTCGTCGCTGATCTCCCAGTCGCCGTTCGCGTCGTGGACGAGCTCACCGGATTTGGCGCCCAGCGCGCCGAGCACCAACACGCTGTCCCACGCGCGGGGAGTCCCGGCGTCGGGATGCCCGTCGGCAACGAACTCGCAGCCGACCTCGTGGTATCCGAGGTCACGGTCGTAGGTGGTGATGATGTCCGCGACCTGTAGCGGCAGCGTCTCCCCCGGCTCGAGGTCAGCGCCCGGGTCGGTGTCACCGATCGGGAACCAGCCTCTGGTGTTGTCGTGATACCCATCACCGGACCAGCAGTTCGCGCGGATGCCCGTCAGCTTGGTCGTTCCGGAGTTGGTGAGAGTCACCACGGCGTTCGCGGTGTCGCCGACCTTGTACGAGTCGGCCGCGAACTCAAGCGCGCCCGACAACACGTCCTTGAGCGGACGGACAGCGCGGACCGCCACATCCTTGCGGCCCTCGGCCGTCAGCGTGAACCGGTCATGCCCCTCTCCGCTCTCGCCGACGGGGATCCAGCCATCGTCACTTTCCGAGAAGTACACGGTGTACAGCCCAGCGCGAAGGTCGTCGAACGCGAAGCGTCCCTCGGCGTCGGTGGTCGTCCAGCGGTAGGAGAGCGGCCTGCCGCCGTTCGCGGAGACCTCGACACCGCCGAGGCCCTCACCCTTGTCGGCGCTGCCGTTGCCGTTCTTGTCGGCGTACACCACCCCGCTGTAGTCGCCGACCACGGAGGTGAGTGACGCGTGGGCGAAGAAGGAGTTGTTGTCCCAGTTCAAATCCTGCGGGTCCGCGTACAGCCTGCCCTCGAAAACGACCGTGGCGGCCTCCCCGGTCATCGACATCGCGTTGCCCACGAACTCGAAGGTCCGCGTCTGGCCCGCCTCGACCGTCGCGCCGCGGGAGTAGTCGAGCTCACCCCAGCCGCCCGTCTCCGTCCAGTAGTTGCTGGAGTGCGAGGTCAGCAGTCGCACGTTCTTGGCGGCGGCGCTGCCGATGTTGGTGATGGTGACCGTGGCCTTCACCGGCTGGTCGGAGGTATAGGCGTCCTGGTCGAAGCTCGCCGAGACCTTGAGGTTGGCCAGCTTGCCCTGACCCGCCGCGTCCGGCTGGACGTAGAGGTATGGACCGCCCAGGCCGTCTGCCCGAATCGGGAAACGGTTGGCCGATGTCAGCACCCATGGCCCGTCGGTGCGCACGTCATAGATGCCGACGGGCACGTCGGAGAAAGTGAAGTCGCCTTCGGCGTCGCTGACGGCCTTGGCCGCCGTCTCACCCGTCTGCTCGTCGAGAAGCAGGACGGTGACACCGGCCACCGGGTCACCGAGGCCGCCGTTCGGAGCGTGGCGCACCGAGCCGCTCCCGGAGCCAAGCGCGCCACTGACCCGCGCGGAGGCTTCGGCCGACGGCGCACCGGCGGATGGATAGCCAAGGGCCAGGAACGTGCACCGGGCGCCCAGGTAGCCGTCCATGCCCGCGCTCGCGGGCACGACATCGGTGACCGACACGACCACGGAGTGGCCCGCGGGCACGGAGACGCCCGGTCCTCCGGGGGCCAGGTCGCCCCAGCCCGCGCCAGCACCCACGCCCACCGAACTGCCCATGCCGCAGGACGCGGTGATGCCATTGAGGGTCGACTGGCCGCGGTTCGTCAGCGTCACACGGATGCCCGCGGTGTCGCCGACCGCGTAGGTGGTCTTGTCGAAGCGCATGTTCACGCCCAGGAACTGGTCCAGTGACCGCGTGGCCACGAGCTTGACCGCCGCGTACCGGTCGCCGCCGATGTTCAGGATCTCGCGGTCGCTGCCGGTGACCCCGCTGATGGCGTAGCCGTGGGCGCTGTAGCTCACGCTGTAGCCACCGGCGTTCAGCTCGCCGAAGCTGAACCGCCCGCCGTTGTCGGTGTAGCGGTGGTCGGAGCTGTAGGGCACGCCGCCTTGGATAGCGACCTGGACACCGGTGATGCCCTCGCCGGAATCGAACGCGCCATTGCCGTTGCGGTCCGTGTAGATCGTTCCGCCGAAGCGGCCCTTGGCCGCGGACACCGGCGCGGACACCTGATCGAAATTGTCGACTTGCTCGGCGTCGCCGCCGTCGACCACCACATTGACGGCGAAGCGGATCTGGCCGTCCTCCACGCCCACGATGGCGCCGGTGATCGTCAATTCCCGAATGCCGCGGGCGGGAATGGTCGCGCCGCCGTCCTCGCCGAGGTCGCCCCACTGGCCGTGATTCTCGACGTGGCCGGACGCGTAGGCCCGCACGCCCTTGGCGTCGACGTCGCTGTTGTTGGTGATTCGGACGGTGACCCGGACGTCTTCACCGGTGGTGTACTCGGCCTTGTCGAAGGTCGCCGTGACACCGACGTCCGGCAGCTGCGTGGCTGCCTTGGCGGGCTGCGGCGGCGTCTCGGATGGCGACGCGGCGGGTGCGCTCGTGGATGTCGGCTCCGACGGAGTCGTTGCCTCGGTTGAGGTTTCGGCCTGCGCCGACTCGGTGGTCGTCGGTGCCTGCTCGGTGGTCGTCTCGGACGGCGTCGGGTCCGGAGTGGCGGTCGGGTCCGGAGTGGACGTCGGGACGGCGGACTCGGTCGCCGTGGGCTCCGCGGAGGGGCTCACGGGATCGGTCTCTTGGGCGGCGGCGGTGGTGGCCATGGCGGCGCTCATGATGAGCGCGAGCACAGCCGCGCCGAGCCGGTTTCCGGCTCGACGCACAGAAGTGCGTGACAGTGTGATCTCCCCAGTTCGAGCGCGGCACCCGAAGTCCCTCAGTGGGTCCCCCGACCCGTTCGGGCGCCGTGACAGTCAATTCAGCCGCACGGTACCTGATGACGTCATTGGAAAGCCACGCGCAAAAGCAACGATTGGGAGCTGCGTGGCAATGCCGAAGAACACGATCACGATTGCGTAGCGTCGGTAACTGGGAGTCGGGCGGAATTGATAGCCAGAGCATGAGCCGATCTGCCCTGCCGCACGTCGCCATCGGGATCGTCTGGTCGATCATCGCCATCGCGGCACTGGTCGCGGGCGGTGTCGGCGTGATGCTGATCGCGGTGGCGCTGCCCGTGCTCGCGGTCGCCGCCTTCGCCGCGGTCGTGGGGCACGCGCGGTTCGCGTTCATCCCGGACCGGGGGAACGCGGTCGCGGTGGCGGCCATCGCGTTCGCGCTCATCCTGATCGCGGGAGCCGTCGTGCCTGAGTCCGACCCGACACCGCTGGTCGCCCCGCCGCCGAAAGCACAGGTGGCGCCGCCGCCGACCACGACGACAGGCGCGGAGATCGCCGCCGTGACCGCGCCGCCGTTGACCACGACGACAACGCCCACCCGCACCACGGCGACTGCCGCGAAGGCCACCAAGCCTGCCTCCTCGAAGCCGAGACCGACCACGACGAGCGGAGCGGCGTCCGCGCCCGCCTCGGCCACGCCCCTGTCGACCAAGCCCGGCTGCGACCCGTCCTACCCGACGATGTGCCTCGCGCTCACCGGACCGGACCTGGACTGCTACCAGATCCCGCAGCGCCGCTTCCCCGTCCACGCGCCCGACCGGCACCGGTTCGACCCGGACAACGACGGGGTCGGCTGCGAGTAGGCCCATGTATGGTGGGCAAATGGTTGGTGCACAAATCTTTGACACCGAGGACCCGCTGGCGCTCGAACGGCAGGTCTGCTTCGCGCTGTCAATCGCCTCGCGCAGTGTCGTCGGGATCTACCGGCCGCTGCTTGAACCCATGGGACTGACCCACCCGCAGTACCTGGTCATGCTGGCCCTGTGGCAGCAGGCGCCGCTGTCGGTCAAGGAGCTGAGCAGGCTGCTGGTGCTCGACCCCGGCACCTTGTCTCCCCTGCTGAAACGACTCGAGGCGATCGGCTACATCCGCCGCGGCCGCTCCGGCGACGACGAGCGTCTGTTGGCCGTCACGCTCACCGACGAGGGCCTGGCCCTGCGGGAGCGGGCATTGCTCATCCCACCGGCGGTCGTCGAGCGGCTCGGCATGGACCTGCCGGAGCTGTACCGCCTGCACCAGGCGCTGACCCAGGTCATCGAAGCGGCCAAGCCATGAACCGGCCATCCGCGGCTCGACACTTCTGGTACCTGCTGGGCGGGAAAGTCCCCTCGCGCTACCGCGAATGGGTCTTCGCCGACGCGACGGGTCCCAAGTGGATGGCGTGGTTCGCGGTCCGCGCCCTGCTCCGCATGCTTCCACTGTCCACGGCGATCACGCTCGGGCTGATGCTCGGGCTCGGCGGGCCCTGGCAGCTGGCGCTGGCCTGCGGCGCACTCGGCCTGATCGTGGGCATGTACTTCGCGGTGTCCTACGCCATCGAGAGCACCGAGTACCGGATCACGAAATACGGCTACCCCCACGGCGCCGCGGAACAGGCCCGCAAACAACGCGCGTCCAAGCGCGACGCGGGCCGCCAATCCCGCTACGACGCCGCTTGGCGCTGAAACGGCGGCTGTTCGGAGGCAGTGAAACCGCTCGTGACCTGCGGCGCTCGATTCAGGAGCTGCCAAGAGGATGTGACCAGTCTTACTCGACACCGCATTGCCCTGACCGGGCCGGACGTCGACTAGGGCAGAACGCGCTGCGCCACTTGCGATTCGCGGCATCCAACCGGCGGAGACCCGGTTGCGGCGGCCGCTGGATCAGGTGTGGTGTGTCCGCCTGGCCGCGCCCCGATTGCTACATTGCCCCAGTTCTGAGGCTTGGGGGCCACTGACGGCCGATCGCGGCGTCAGTTCTCGTCCGGCGAATCGGCCATGGCGGATGCCACCGACGCTCGTCTGTTGAAGGGAGTCGCGGTGTCGAAGGCTGCGCGCGCGGATATTCAGGGTTTACGGGCACTCGCCGTGGGACTCGTACTCGTCTACCACCTGGTGCCCGCCCGGCTCACCGGCGGATTCGTCGGCGTCGACGTCTTCTTCGTGATCTCCGGCTTCCTGATCATCGGCTCGCTCGCCGACGAGATCCGCCGCACGGGCAGACTGGCGCTGCCCTCGTTCTACGCGCGAAGAATCAGACGGTTGCTGCCTGCCGCGTCGGTTGTGCTGCTTGCCACAGTCGCGGCGACGCTGCTGTTCCTGCCGGTCGCCCGCTGGCCCGCGATCATGCGCGAAGTCGTCGCCTCGGCGCTCAACGTGCAGAACTGGCTGCTGGCGATCTTCTCCGCCGACTATGAGCACGCCACAGCAGCGGCCTCACCCGTGCAGCACTTCTGGTCGCTCAGCGTCGAAGAGCAGTTCTACCTGATCATCCCGGTGATTTTGCTGCTGAGCGCCGCGGCGGCGCGCCGCGGCGCGAACGCGGCCCGGTGGGCGTTCGGCTCGGTTCTGGTGATCACCGCGGGTTCACTCGTCTGCTCGGTGCTGATGACCGGTGTACCCGCGGGCGCGGCCTACTTCATCACCCCGACCCGACTCTGGGAGCTCGGCATCGGCGGGCTCGCGGCGATGGCGATCCACCGCGTCCAACTGGGCTTCGCGTGGCGGATGCCGCTGGGGTGGGCGGGCATCGCCGCCGTGGGCTACAGCGCCTTCACCTTCACCACGGCCATGGCGTTCCCAGGATGGATAGCATTGGTCCCGACCCTGGGCACGGTCGCCATTCTCGTCGCGGGCGCGTCCTCGGCGAGCTCGCCCGTGGAACTGGGCAAGGTGCTGGGCCTGCAGCCGTTCCGCTACCTCGGCGACATCTCCTACAGCCTGTACCTGTGGCACTGGCCAGTCATCGTCTTCGTCCTGGAGCGCAGCGGAACGACGGCGCTGACGCTCAAGCAGGTCGCCAAGGTCGCCGCCCTGAGCCTGGTCCTGGCGATCCTGACCAAGCACGCCGTCGAGGATCCTTTCCGGCGCCGCAAGACCGTGACCGTGCCGACCGTGCGGCGCCCGTTCCGACTGCGACTGCGCGCGACATACCTGCTTGGCGCGGCGATGGTGATCGCGACGCTGGTGTCGGCGACCGTGCCCTGGCAGGTCGCGGCCGAACGGCGCGACGACTTGCTGGCCGCCACGATGTTCCTCGACGACGACCACCCCGGCGCCCTGGCCTTCGACGCGCAAGACCCGAAGGCCGCGCCCAAGGGTGTGCCGCTGCTGCCCGACCCGGCGGTTGTCGAACTCGACCACGCCACCGCATTGAAGGACAACTGCGCGGCCTACGACCTGGACCTGCACCCGCCCGCGGGCGACAGGTGCGCGTACGGCAACCTCGCCTCGAAGACGATGGTCTTGGTCGGCGACTCGCACATGACGATGTACAGCACCGCGCTGATCAACCACGCGGTCGCGACGGGTGAGTGGCGGGTCAAAATCATGACCCACGAAGGCTGCGCGTACGGCGACCTGCCGCCGGACAAGAGCGGCTATCCGCTGCGGGTGTGCGCCGAGAAGGCCTACAAACTGCTGCCCGCGCTGCTCGCGCTGAAGCCGGACCTGATCGTCACCACCGGGTTCACCCTGGGCTTCGAGGTCGTCGACGGAAAGCGCTCCTGGTACGGCCGCGACCAACTCATCGAGGGCTACCGCAAGCTGTTCCGCCCCCTCACCGACGCCGGCATCAAGATCGCCGCGATCCGCGACGTGCCCCTGATGACCGTGCATACTCCCCGCTGCCTGCAACGGTTCCCGGACAACGTGACCGCCTGCGACACCCCGCGCGCGGCGGCACTGGGAGACGAGCTGGACCCGCTGATCGAGGCGGTCTCGGTCCTGCCGAACACGACGGTGGCGGACATGACGCCGTGGCTGTGCCGCGGTGAGGTGTGCCCCGCGGTGATCGGAAACGTGATCGTCTACCGGGACAACCACCTCACGGATACGTTCGTCCGGACCTTGACCGGCCCGCTGACAAAACAACTCGGCGTCGACTGACCTACACCCTTTGCTACACCGAAGGGGTGCCGACCATCCACTTGGAATGGTCGACACCCCTTCTGAGTTGCGGAGGCGGAGGGATTTGAACCCCCGGACGGTTGCCCGTCTTCCGCTTTCAAGCTGAGAGCCACAGAGCGCAGTGCTCACCTGGGCTTACGCAGGTTACCAGCGAACACAAGTGGCCGAGGCGTGTGCACTGGGTTTGATCTTGGGTTAGGCGCCTGGTTGTTGCTGATGCAGGTGTCTCGCCGCGTGCCGTCGGAGGTCGGCGAGCGACCGCCGAATGACGCCGTTTGCGACGGTGCGCAGCTCGGCGTAGTCGTCTCGCGTCAAGGCGAGGACTCGCGTATGTAGCGTGCGGGCGTCGACGATGAGTTGTTCGGCGATGTCGTTCGGGTCGTCTGTCCATCTCACCGCGTCGGCAAGCTCCACAGGGATGATCAGACGTCGGGACGCGATGGCGTGGACTCGGCGTTCGAGTCGGGTATCAAGCCAAGCAACACCGCAGTATCCGAGGACGTCGTCGCGGTGTTGATGGTGAACGATTTCATGAGCCGTCGTGCATCGGGCTTCCGCTTGGGTCAGGTCTGGATGCAGACGAATGATTCCTGCGCGGTAGTCGCCGAATCCGCGGACGGCGCGTGAATAGATGATCTCCGCGCCGAGCAGCTCGGCATGATCGTGCGGGTCATAGCACTTCCCCCAGTGCATCGTTCCCCCAGTTTGCCGCCCGATGTCAGGCGCCGCCTTCGGGGCCGTCCGGGTCCGCTAGTTGCTCTACTTCCTCTTCGGTGCCCAATTCGCCGCCGGGCAGTTCCTCATCAGTGATCCACGCGCGTTCCTGCTGATCTCTTAGTCTTTCCCCACTAGGACTGTCGGCCACCAGGTGCAGAGAGTTAGCGGACTCGCGGGTGGTCCTGGTCACCCGTTGCAGGCGTTGATCGTCGAGGGCGTCCGCGAGTTCTCGGGCGAACTCGCGGGGGTCGCGCGCGGCGAACTCAAGATCGGTATATCGGCGTTGGACCTCACGTAATAGCTGGCTGACCGAGAAGGGTTCCAATGACGGGCGCCGGTCGGTCCGCAACATCGCCTCGTCGCTGGTGAGAATCTGTGCCTCGACGAGCACTAGCAGCAGCGGGACGTTGAGGGCCGCGGCGATGGCGCGGGCGTTCTTGGTCGACGGGGCGGCGCCGGTGTCGCGCCAGTGGCCTATGCGGCTCTGAGACACGCCCGACGCGCGGGAGAGGTCGGCGACTGTCCAATCCCGCTCGCGGAGTTGGTCTTCGAGGTACCGCCACCAGGGGTTCGAGGTCATGAGCGGGAGTGTAGTTCCGTGTACGGAACTTCGTACACCCACCTTCGTCGGGGCCTATTTGCCCTGCTTGCGCGCGCGGAAGCGTTGAAAGGTGGTTGTCAAGGGCCGTAGTGTTGGTCCCGTTGGCGGATGATAGGTCCGCAGACGGAAGCATTGGGGGATGTGTGTTGACCGTTCGTGTGCGTGTCCGAGTGGATGCGCTCGACAAGATCGCCACCTGTCGGGGTCTGAGATCGCGGTACGCGATCGCGAAGTGCCTCGGCGTCAGCCAGTCCACCGTGGGGCGGGTCCTCGACGGTGAGCAGTTGCCCGGCAATCCGTTCATCGCCGCGACGCTGCACAAGCTCGACGTGTCGTTCGATGACGTGTTCACGGTCGAGGCGACCGGCGCGCCTGGGTCCGGTGTCGCCGCGTGAGCGCCGCGAGTGTTCGTCTGCCCGCACGTGATGCCCGTCTTGCTGGGTCGGACATTGCCGGGGGTGGTGTCCGATGACGGCGACCATGGTCGACCGGGTCGAGGTGCTCGCCGACGAGCCGACCGAGGCAGCGATGCGGGACCGGGCAGGAAAGCCGGTCGTCTGGCAGCAGACCCGCACCCTTCTACTCGCCGACGGGCGCACCGTCTACGGGTGCGCGCACTGCGACTACACCTCGGACAACGTCCGTTCCATCCGGCCGCACCTGAACAAACACCGCGGCGCCGTCGAGCCCGAACACGCCGACCTCGGCGCGCTCGGCGAGGTGACGCTCGCCGAGGCGCTCGCCCGGCTCGCCGACCACGACCAGGTCGCCGCAGACCGCGACGAGTGGAAGACGCGAGCGACCCGCGCCGAGCGGTCGCTGGCCGCGTTGCGCCGCGCGTTGAAGGGGGTCGCGACGTGACCTCGACCGCGCTCGTGCCGACCGGGCAGGTGGTCGTCTGCTGTTTCGACCACAACCCGGCCGGTTGCTGCGACCCGGAGGACTGCGGCGGTTGCTGCCCGGAGTGCCCGACCTGCCCGACCGTGCAGGCGTGGCCACCGGCCACGCGCGCCGCCGAGGCGACCGCGCACCGCGCCCTGTTAGGACTGCTCGCCGAGTGGGCACGCGATGTTCACACCGACCCGTATAGGTGGGAGGTGCCGCCGTGGTCGACCCTGTCGACCAACTCGCCCTAGCGTTCGCCGACCGCCACGCCGGGCAGGAAGCGAACCTCGCCGCGGCGAGCGCCGTACACCGGCGCTACCGAGACGCCGTCGAGGCCGTGCTCGCCGACCTGGTCGAGTCCGGGCGGCCGTTCACCGCCGACGACGTGCGCCGCGGCGTGCCCGACGAGGTCGAGGCCGAGGCACATTCGCCGAACGTGTTGCCGTCCGTGCTCGGCATATGGGCCGCCCGCCGGGTGATCGTGCCCTGCGGCGAGTACCGAAGCCGACGACGACCACGCCGAGCGTCGCGTAACCGGGTGTGGATCGCCCACCACGCCGACACGGCCGCCTAACCAACCCGCACCACCACACGTCAAGTCCGACGCATGCCTGCGGCGGGCGCGGTGACGCACGCCCGCGCCCGCCGTATCCCAAGGGGGACAACACATGTTGCGTACAAACACGCCCATTTCCGCCCTACCCACGACCGGGACACGCCGACTCGACGCGCTCGCCGTCGAGGCCGCTCTCCGTGGTCGCCGCCCATACCGGTCATTGCCCGCGCCCGAGGCCGCCGAGGTTCTGCGCATCCTGCACCGCCGCGGCGACACCCGCGACCAGGTCGCAGCCCTGCTCGACGCCGACCCGCTCGACCTCGGCGCCGCCTACACCGCCGCGGGTGGTTCGGCATGAGCGTTCAAGCGATGCGATGGGCCGCCGAGCAGACAGCGGGCGGACCCATGCCGAAACTCGTGCTGTTCGTGCTCGCCGAGCACGCCAACCGCGAAGGGCGCGCGACAACGTCGGTGGCCACCCTGGCGCGGGAAACCGAAGCGTCCGAAAGGACGGTCCGCCGTGCCCTCGACGCGCTCGCCGACCGCCACCTGATCGCCCGCGCCCGACGCCAGCGAGGCACCGGCGCCGACACCTCGAACGTCTACTGGCTCACCGTCGACGGTCCATCTGAACCGGTCACAGTGACGCCCGCCCCGGTCGGTCACGGTGACACCCCCACGGGACACAGTGACCCCCGCCCCCTGTCACAGCGACCCCCGGCCCCTGCCACAGCGGCACCCCACGCGGGGGTCACAGTGACCCCCCAATGTGAACCGGAAGTACTGAACCGAACTACTGAACCGAAAAGCAGCGTCGCGGGCGCCCGCGCGCGAGGCACCGCCACCGTCGCCGAACTGTCGGCAACCGCGGTTCGGCCCGATGCGTACCGGCTCGTCGCCGAATGGCGCGAGCAGACCGGCACCGCCTACCGCCCGGCGACCGTCCGGGCACTGGCCAAAGCTGCCGACGGACTGCTGCGCGATGGGGCCAACCCGACCGCGGTGCGCGCCGCGCTCGACGAGTGGCACCGCCGACCCGACGCCCGCCCCGGCCTGTTGCCGCACCTGTACGACGACGCCGTCAAGGCGGCGCACCACGCGACGAACCCGCCGACCCGACCGGCAACGCGCTCGACACGCGGCGACAAGATGCGCGGCTGGTTGCAGCTCGCCGCGGAAGCCGACTACGCCGAGTCCGACCCAGTCGAACCGCTCGCGCTCGGCGGGGGCACCCGGTGAACCGTGCCGAAGTCGCGACCCTGCTCGGCGCCGCCTCGGCCGTCGACCCGCGCATCCCCCAACCCGACGGGGACGTGCTCGCCATGTGGGCCGCCATCCTCGATGACGTCCCCGCCGAGGTCGGCGCCGACGCCGTGCGCGAGCACTACCGGCGCCACTCCGAGACCGTCATGCCCGCCGACATCCTCGACCACTGGCGAACCCTGCGCCGCGCCGAGATCGAACGGCGCTACCAGGCCGAGATTCACGAGCAGGCCGCCGCCCGCCGACTCGACGACACCAGGCTGCGCGCCATCCGCGACGGGGTCACCCGCGTCACCGCCGCGCTCGCCGTCACCCGCGGAGTCGACCCGGAGTACGCCGAGGCCGAGGCCGACGTCCGCCGTGCATGGCTCGCCGTCACGTGCGGCTACTGCCACGCCCAACCCGGCGCCCGATGCACCGGACCCGGCGGGCGCCCGCTCACCAAAACCGCCGCGCACCCGATCCGCCTCGACGCCGCGTTCGCCGCCATGACCGACCAGGGGGAAACTGCATGACCGGCACCAACC
>NZ_JBOHGC010000105.1:0-1249 GCF_050699995.1 Actinokineospora sp.
GCAGGGCGATGCCGCCGATGCTGGCCACCAATCCCAGATGCAGCACGGCCAGCCAGCTGCTGCCTGATGCGGCAAGCAGGCGATGCACGCCCAGGGGCTGGCCGCTGAAGTGCAGCACGGCCACAGAGCCCAGCAGCAAGACCATGCCCTGCAGGGCGGCGAGATGCAGCGAGCGCAGCGGCTGGCGGGCGGGCTGCCCGGCATGTTGTTGGGCCGCGCCCAGCGCATGGATGTACAGGGCGTAAAACACGGTGCTCGCCAGGGTCAGGCTGTCGCCCGGATTCCATGGAGCGTCGCTCCAAAACAGGCTTCTGACGCCGGCCAGCGCCAGCAGGCAGGCCAGCCACAGGTTCCAGGCGGGTCTCTGCCCCAGCACCAGGCCGATCAGGGGCACCAGCAGCACGTTCAGGCCAGTCATGAAGGCGTTGCGGTTGCTGCTGGTGCGTGTCAGCCCTTCAATCTGCAGCGCGAATGCCAGAAACAGCAGCATGCCCAGCCCCAAGCCCCAGCGCCACTCGGCCTGCCGGCTTTGCAGCAGCAGCGGAGACAGCACCAGCACCGCGATGGCAAAACGCAGTGCGATGATTTGCATGGCACTGAACTCGCTGGTCAGCAGCTTCATGGTGGGGAAGGTGGTTCCCCAGATCAAGGTGACGGCCAGCAAGGCCAGCACACCGCGGTGTTTATCGAACAGTTTCAACCTAGAAACGGCAGTTGGACGCGCCCGAGTGGGCCGTCATGGGGTGCGGTGGCAAGGCGCGACGAGGCAGCAGGCTGATGCCTGCAAGGAGGAGCAACGCAGCCAGCGTGCCCCAGGGCGGCTCAATCGGGTGCGTAGCGCTCTCACCCAAGCGGTGAAGTTTTTCACGACCACCAAAGTCAGTGTTCATGCGGTCTGTTTTATTGAAGCAAGCGGTCAACTGCGGTTTCTAGGTTCAAGGCAGGGACTCCCAAAGGAAAACGCCCTGGCCGACAGATGACAGGGCGCAAGCGCGATCGCAGGCCAGGCCTGGGCCCGGCGAAGGCCGCGGCGATCAGTTGAACGAGTAGCGCGCTTGCAGGTTCAGGCGCGACAGGCTGCCGCTATTGCCGGCGTAGGTGGTGCGCTTGCCACCGATCAGTTCGGCGCCCAGTTCCACGTTCTTGAGGGGCGTGTGGTAGAAACCCAGGTGCCACTGGCTCAGGCGCTTGTTGCCGCCGGTAGCCAGCGCATAGGGGTCTGTGCTGGCCACCCGGGATTCAGCCAGTC
>NZ_JBOHGC010000106.1:0-1683 GCF_050699995.1 Actinokineospora sp.
CCTACTGGGAGCTGTGGCTGGAGGTCAACCGCTTCGCCGGGGCGCTCAAGCGACTGGGTGTGCGCAAGGGCGACCGCGTCGCCATCTACCTGCCGCTCATCCCCGAGGCGGCCATCTCGATGCTGGCCTGCGCCCGCATCGGCGCCATCCACTCGGTGGTCTTCGGCGGCTTCAGCGCCGAGTCGCTGCGCGACCGCATCAACGACTCCCAGGTCAAAGTTCTCATCACCGCCGACGGCGGCTACCGCCGCGGCACGGTGCTGCCGCTCAAGCAGTTCGCCGACGAGGCGCTGAAGGACTGCCCGTCCATCCAGCACGTCGTGGTCGTCCGCCGCGGTGGGGCCGACTTCCCCGTCCACATCCAGGAGGGCCGCGACCACTGGTGGCACCGCCTGATGCAGGACGCGCCTGCGTGGTGCGAGCCCGAGCCGATGGACTCCGAAGACGTGCTCTACATCCTCTACACCTCCGGCACCACGGGCAAGCCCAAGGGCATCGTGCACACCACCGCCGGCTACCTGGTGGGCGTGACCGCGACCACCAAATGGGTCTTCGACCTCAAGGACGACGACCTCTTCTGGTGCACCGCCGACATCGGCTGGGTCACCGGGCACAGCTACACCGTCTACGGCCCGCTGGCGATCGGCGCCACCACGCTGATGTACGAGGGCGCGCCCGACTGGCCCGCGCGCGACCGGTTCTGGGACATCTGCGAGCGCCACGGCGTGACGGTTTTTTACACCGCGCCCACAGCGATTCGCGCCTTTATGAAGTGGGGCGCCGAGCACATCCGTAAACACGACCTCTCGCGGCTGCGGCTCATCGGCACCGTGGGCGAGCCCATCAACCCCGAAGTCTGGGTCTGGTATCACCAGACCGTCGGCGGCGGCCGCTGCCCGGTGGTGGACACCTGGTGGCAGACCGAGACCGGGCATATTTTGATTACGCCGCTGCCGGGCATCACCACGCTCAAGCCGGGCTCGGCCACGCGGCCCTTCCCCGGCGTCTTCGCCGAGGTGGTGGACGCTGAGGGCAAGCGCGTCGAAGTCGGCGGCGGCTACCTGCTGCTGACCAAGCCCTGGCCGGGGATGCTGCGCGGCATCTGGGGCGACCCCGAGCGTTATCAGCAGCAGTACTGGTCCCGCTACCCGGGCTTGTACTTCACCGGCGACGGCGCCAAGCGGGACGAGGACGGCTACTTCTGGCTGCTGGGGCGCGTGGACGACGTCTTGAACGTCGCCGGGCACCGCATCGGCACCGCTGAGGTCGAAAGCGCGCTGGTCGCCCACAAGGCCGTGGCTGAGGCCGCCGTTGTCGGCATCCCGCACGACATCAAGGGCGAGGCCATCGCCGCCTTTGTGACGCTGAAGGACGGCCACGCGGTGCGCGAGCCGGTCGAGATGATCGATGAGCTGATGGAGCACGTGGTGAAGAAAATCGGCGCCATCGCCCGCCCCGAGAAGATTATCTTTTCCGCCGACCTGCCCAAAACCCGCAGCGGCAAAATCATGCGCCGCCTGCTCCGCGACGTCGCCACCGGGCGGGCGCTAGGGGATACAACGACGCTGGCGGATCCGTCGGTGGTGGAGGCACTAAAGGCAAGGTACGCAGAGGACTCAGAGTGAATTCCCCAGTTCAGCCCAGCGGCAGGTAGCGGCGAGGAACGCGCTTAGCCCGTAAGGG
>NZ_JBOHGC010000107.1:0-3273 GCF_050699995.1 Actinokineospora sp.
CGCCAGGTCGGCGACCGCCGCGGAGCTGGTCAGGAACGTCACCAGCACCGGCGTCATCCCCGCGTTCGCCGCCGACCCGGCCAGCGCGGTGAACCGGTCGGCCGGAAGGTCCGCGTGGCCGCCCGGGACGCCGCACCACAGGCCGACGAGGTCGGCGCCGCCCTGGGCGAGCACTGCGATGTCGGCGGCCCGGGTGGCGCCGCAGATCTTCAGTCGCATGGGTCAGGCGCCCGGGAATCCGGGCAGGTCGGCCAGCGCCCGCGCCATCTCCGCCTCGTCGCAGTCCTCGTCGCGCAGGGCGCCGGTGAGGTGGGCCTCGTAGGCGGACAGGTCGAAGTGGCCGTGGCCGGACAGGCCGAACAGGATCGTCTTGGGCGTGCCCTCCTCGCGGCAGCGCAGCGCCTCGCGGATGGCGACCTCGATGGCGTGGGTCGACTCCGGCGCCGGGACGATGCCCTCCGCGCGGGCGAAGGTGATGCCCGCGGCGAAGCACGCGGTCTGCTTGACCGCCTCCGCCTCGATCAGGTTGTTCATCAGCGCGTCGCTCACCAGCGGCGCCATGCCGTGGTAGCGCAGGCCGCCCGCGTGGAACGACGGCGGGATGAATGTCCGGCCCAGCGTGTGCATCTTCAGCAGCGGGGAGATCCCGGCGGTGTCGCCGAAGTCGTAGGCGAGCTTGCCGCGGGTCAGCGTCGGGCAGGCGGCGGGCTCCGCGGCGATCACCCGGACCTCCTTGCCCTCACGCAGTTTCGCGCCGAGGAACGGGAACGCGAGCCCGCCCAGGTTGCTGCCGCCGCCCGCGCAGCCGACCACGATGTCGGGGTAGTCGTCGGCCAGCGCCATCTGCGCGATGGCCTCCTGCCCGATGACGCTCTGGTGCAGCAGCACATGGTTGGGCACGCTGCCGCCGGCGTAGTTGGTGGCCGGGTCGTTCAGCGCGACCTCCATCGCCTCGGAGGTGGCGATGCCGAGGCTGCCCGAGCAGTCCGGGTCCTCGGCGAGGATCGCCCGACCGGCCTCGGTCTCCACGCTCGGGCTGGCCACGCAGCGCGCGCCGTAGGTCTCCATCAGCAGCCTGCGGTACGGCTTCTGGTGGTAGCTGACCTTCACCATGAACACCTGGACGTCGATGTCGAACATCGCGCCCGCCAGCGACAGCGACGAACCCCACTGGCCCGCGCCGGTCTCGGTGGCCAGCCGGTTGATGCCCGCTTCCTTGTTGTAGTAGGCCTGGGCGATCGCGGTGTTCGGCTTGTGGCTGCCCGCGGGGCTGCCGCCCTCGTACTTGTAGTAGATGCGGGCGGGGGTGTCGAGCGCGCGCTCCAGCCTGCGGGCGCGGAACATCGGCGACGGCCGCCACTGCGCGTAGATCTGCCGCACGGGCTCCGGGATCTCGATCTCGCGTTCCCGGCTGAGCTCCTGGCGGGCCAGGACCTCGGGGATGAACGGGGTCAGGTCGTCGACGACGATCGGGGCGCCGGTTCCGGGGTGCAGCAGCGGTTCCGGGTTCGGCAGGTCCGCGGCGAGGTTGTACCAGGTGCGGGGGATCTCGTCTTCGCCGAGCAGGTACTTGATGCGGTCGGTCATCGTGGGCACTCCTGGGTGGCTGGCGGGGTGGCTGGCGAAATGGCAGGCGAAATGGCATCGCCGACTAGGGAGCCGTCGGCGAACTGGTCGGCGGTGGCGAACAAGGCGGGGTGTGCGGCACGCAGGCCGTCGATCACGAGCTGGTAGGGCAGGTCGGCGAACTCGCCGTGGTCGTGCAGGAATTCCATGTGGCGCTTGCCGGTGAGGTCGTACGGGTGGTGCACGCTGTCGGCGGTCCCGTCGAAGTCCAGCGGCGTGATCCCGTAGAGCCTGCACAGCGTCTTGTTGAACACCGGGGTCGCGGTGACCCAGCCGCCGTCGAGGCCCACTTTGGTCAGGCAGTGGAACCGGAACACGTCGCCGCCGACGAGTTCGCGCAGCCGGTCGGACGCCAGGTGGTTGCGCACGTCGGTGAGCACGAGCTTGCTGGGCACGCCCGCGGCCCGCAGCGCGGCGGCGTAGAGCACCGACTTGTGCAGGCACATCCCCGATTTGGCGGCCAGCACGGTGCTGGCGCGCAGGCCGGTGCGGGACAGGTCCGCGCCGTACACCTCGTAGCGGACGCCGTCGCGCACCGCCAGGTACAGCGCCGCCGCGCGTTCGCGAGGCTCGTCCGAGCACGTGCTCAGCGCTTTCTCGGTGAACGCGCGGACCGCGTCGGACTCGTGGTCGAGGAACTCCGTGGCGGCCAGTTCAGCGGTGTCGATCATTTGGCCACCCCGATCATCGACGCGATGCGGTTGCGCTGGATCTCCGACGTGCCCGAGTAGATGGTCCCGGCGACGGCGTTGCGCAGGTCCTTCTCCAGGCCGTACTCGGACATGTAGCCATTGCCGCCGAACAGCCGCACCGCGGCCATCGCCGAGGCGACGTTGCTCTCACTGGCGACGAGCTTGGTGATGGCCATGTCGACGGTGACGTTCTCCCCGCGGGTGAGCCGCGTCGCCGTGTCGTAGAGCCACTTCCTGGTCGTCTCCACGCCCATCTTCATCTCGACGATCTGGTGCGACACCGCCTGGTAGGACCCGATCGTCTGTCCGAACTGGACTCGTTCGCCCGCGTACTTGACGCAGCGTTCGAGCCGGTGCGCCATCTCGCCGAGGTTGATGGCGAACGAGCAGAGGATCTCCCACTTCATGACGTGGTCGAGCACCAGGAACCCGCCGCCGGGCTTGCCGACGACGTTGGCCGCGGGCACCCGGCAGTCGTCGAAGAACAGCTCGCACAGCGGTGAGGTGCGCAGCCCCATCTTCGAGATCGGCTTGCCCACGGTGAAGCCGGGCGTGTCGCGTTCGACCAGGAACGCGGTCGTGCCCAACGGGCCGCCCGAAGGGTGTGTCCGTGCGTAGACCACGAACAGCCCCGCGACCGGCCCGTTGCTCACGAACGTCTTGCTTCCGTTGAGCACGAAGTCGTCGCCGTCGCGGACCGCCGCCGTGCGCATGGCCAGCGCGTCGGACCCGCTGTCCGGCTCGGAGATCGCGTGCGCCCCGATGGCCTCGCCGGAGCAGATCCGGGTGAGGTGCGCCCGTCTCTGCTCGGCGGTGCCGAACCGCTGCAGCGGGACCCCGGCACTGAGGACTCCCGTCAAAATAATGTAGGTTTTCGAGCCCGAATGTGGCTACCGTTGTGCTATGGCTGGCATGGCGGGAGTGGCGGAGTCGGTGGCATCGAGGTACGCGGTGC